>CALFYE010000491.1 GCA_937952145.1 uncultured Myxococcales bacterium | reverse complement strand
TGGCGCGGCAGGCCGAGATCCTAAGTCGCGTGCTCGGGCGGACCATCACCTACCTGCCCGCCGCCGAAGACGAGCTAGCCCGCATCATGTCGGTGCTGGGAGTACCGCCGACCCCGGCTGAGCACGTGCTCAAGGTCTTTCGTATGCAGCGCGAGCATCGCCTGGAGATCGTCACGCCGACGCTGCGTCAGCTGGGCATCGAGCCGACCGGGTACGAGCAGTTTCTGCAGGACTATCTCGCCGGTCGTACGGTCGGCGGAAATTCCTTTCAGCCACCGGACACGCTGCGGGTGCGGCTCTATGGGATTCTGGGTCAGTACCTGCTGCGGCTGCGGGTGTGGCAGGCAAGGCGTAGGCCAGGGCAGTCTGCAAAGTAATGCGCCCATCGCGCGCTGCGCATCAATGCAGAAGCCGGAAGACAGTCGGTAAACCAGCCAGTAAACGCCCCGAAGAGCGGCATCACCCAGATGTTGTGGGTCAGCGCCCAGGTGACGACCTGGACCAGGCCAATGGCGAAGCCAAACGGAATGCCGCAGCGACGGATGAAGGTGAACTCAGCCTGGCCGGCTGCAAGAAAGATGCGATTCAAAAGTGCCTTATCGCGAGTCAGCGCTGCCACCGCCCTTGCGCGGCACGATGCCCTGCCAGCCAAACCACGGCGGAATGCCGATGAAGCGGATGGGCTGGAACATCATGCGGATAGCCAGCACCTTGGTGACATAGCCGACGAGCGCGGCCACAAACGGCATCGACAGATACACCAGGGCGTGCTGCCGAAAATCGGCGACGACGGCGTGCCAGGTCAGCATGGCGAGTCCCCTTGTTCTCTTGCCCGGCGCATCAAAAGAACGCGCAGTGTAGGGGAAAAACTGCGCGGCGATCTCAATCGTTGGTGCAGCCCGCGGCCGACCTGGGGGGGATGCTCGGGGGCGCAGCGTTGACCGTCTGCGTGTGAGCCGACAAGCCAGGCGCAGCCTCGGAACGTAGTCTGTCCCCCTTTGTCTTTGACCGCAGTCGCCATCGCGGGGGAAAATCGAACCGTCGCAGTCTGCCCTGTCGGCGTGTGCCTCCGCTCTGCCCGTCCTTATTCCATGGAGTACGTGTCGCGATGACCCAGCCCGAGGATGCGAGTGCTTCCCCCGTTGTCTCCAAGAGTGCCTCGCTGCGAATTGCCTGGGCTCTGACGCGGCCGTTCTTCACCTCGCGCGGGGCCAGCCTGGCCTGGGTGCTGGTGGTAGCGGTGGTTGTCCTGAACTTCGTTGAGGTGGCCTTTTCGGTCTTTCTCACCGACTGGAATCAGCGCCTATTCAACGCTGCCCAGGATCTGAATCGCGCGCGCTTTCTGCATGAGCTCATGGTGTTTCCCTTCGTTGTCGCCGGCCTCATTGCCGCGTACACCGTCGAGGACTACTGCGGTCGCATCCTGCGGCTGCGCTGGCGCGCGTGGCTGACTGCCAAGTGTGTGAGCCTGTGGATGAAGGATCAGTCCTACTATCGCCTGCGCTTCAACGAGGCCGGGACCGACAACCCCGACCAGCGCATCTCGGAAGACGTCGCGACCTTTGTCGATCGCACCTTCGTGCTGCTCACCAACCTCTTGTCGTCGGTCATCGGCCTGACCTCGTTCATCGCCATCCTGTGGCGCATCTCGGGCAAGACACCGCTGTGGCTGCCCTATCTGGGCACGGTGCAGGTGCCGGGCGTGATGGTCTTTGCCGTCCTCGCCTATGCCCTGCTCGGCAGCCTGGGGATTCACTTCTTGGGAAGGCCGCTCGTCGATCTGGAGTACACGCAGGAGCGTCGCGAAGCCGACTTCCGCTTTTCCCTGATCCGGCTGCGCGAGAACGCCGAAAACGTCGCGCTTTACGCCGGCGAAAAGGTCGAACGCTCGATCTTGGATCTGCGCTTCGCCGACATCCTCGACAACTGGCGCCGGCTCATCTATCGCCGCGTGGCACTAGGCGGCACGACGAGCTTGTACAACAACGCCGCGACCATCGTGCCGTGGTTCCTGCTCGCCGGTCGCTTCTTCTCAGGCGCCCTCAAGCTCGGCGACATCATTCAGGCGTCGAGCGCGTTCGATCAGGTGCGCTCGTATCTATCGGTCCTGATCAATAACTACGGCACCTTCGCCTCGTGGCAGGCGACGGTGAATCGCATCTCGGGTTTTGCGACGGCGTTGAACCAGATTCGGACTCCCATGGTGTCGCAGAGTCAGAGCTTGTCGCTCACCGACTTCCGCGCGGCCCTTTTGGGGTCAAGTCCCGGGCTGTCGGCGGCGCATCAGCACATCGAGCTTGAAGACAGTGGTGGCTCGACGCTGCGCGTGCAGCACCTGGCGACGCGTGCTCCCGACGGGCGGCTGCTGGGGCAGGCGACCTCTTTTGAGATCGCGCCGGGCGAGCGGGTGCTGCTGCGCGGACCCTCGGGCAGTGGCAAGACCACACTGTTGCGCGCCATCGCCACCCTGTGGCCGTATGGCAGCGGGTGCATCAGCAGTCCGCCGCTGCGGCGTCTGCTTTTGGCGC
Source organism: uncultured Myxococcales bacterium (assembly GCA_937952145.1). Taxonomy (GTDB): domain Bacteria; phylum Myxococcota_A; class Polyangia; order Palsa-1104; family JAEUJZ01; genus JAEUJZ01. The sequence goes on along the minus strand of CALFYE010000491.1, from coordinate 20,037 downwards.
AGCGACCGTATCTGCCGCTGGGCACGCTGCGCGATGCGCTGTGCTATCCGCAGGTGGCCAGCGCAGTTCCCGATGCCAAGGTGCGCGAGGCGATGACCGCTGTCGGCCTGGCGCCGCTCATTCCCAAGCTCGATGCTGCCGCCGAGTGGTCGCACGCGCTGTCGCTTGGCGAGCAGCAGCGCATCGGCTTCGCTCGGGCCCTGCTGCTCAAGCCTGAGCTCTTGGTGCTCGACGAATCGACCTCGGCCCTGGACGAAGCCGCCGAAGCGCAGCTTTACGGCCTGGTGATCGAGCGTCTGCCCCGCGCCATCGTGCTGAGCGTCGGCCACCGCCAGACCCTCGAACGCTACCACCACAGAAGCGTCAGCATGGGCGAAGGCGCCAACAGCCCCACCGGAAGCTCGCCGTCCCTGGCGCCGGCCTGAGGAGGGCAGGGGGGCCGCTGGGGAGCCTACGAATTATCGCGATGACTTAGGATGTAATCGACGGTGTCTTGGTCGGCATCGTCGATCATGAGGACGCCTTTAATGCGCAGTCCGCTCCGGCGCAGTATGGTGTTTACCCGCTCGCCGGTTTCCCAAGGTTGAAAGCGTAAATTCGAGAAACTCATGTGGTTGATGCGGAGCAGCTTGGTGGCTTTTATATGTGGATACGGTACGGCGCTGGCCGCTGCCCGCACTTTGGCGAACTTCTTTTTGCAGTCGTCTTCGAAGGATTGAAAGCCAGTGCTGCTCGACAGGCCCTTGTAGCGATCCTGCAGATAGATCTTCAGGTAGTTGGCGGCCCCGATGACGCGGCCGTCGGTGTTGTCGCCGTCGGTGAGCCAGGAACGCACGTTGCAAAAGTCGGCGACATCGCTCTTGAGGCGGCCCAGGCACATCACTTTGCCGCGTAGCTCGCCGACCTTGGGCCAGCGCTGCCAGTTGGCGTTGACTTTGTGCCATAAGTCGCCAAAGGTGTCGTTGACCAAATCGCGAACTTCTTTGGCGCAATCGGCCTGTGGCCACTTGCCTTGTTGCTGAAAGACTAGAATGACAAATTCTTCGTCATTTTTCTCTAGCCATGTGTTGATTTCCGCCAACACGTCTTTCAGTGTCAGATTCAAATAAATCGGCCCGTGGAACATGCCGATAAACGAGCTAAGCAGATACCCGCAGGCCCAGCCGACGCGCAGGTCAAGCACCCGAATCCCCAGGTCTAGCTGCTCGGTGATGCTCTTGCGCTGCGCCCAGGTTCCCGGGGTGCCCTCGATGTCTTCCCAGTGCGTCCAGGCCGAAGAGTCGTGCGTCCCCGGAATCGCCAGAGCATTGATCTGCATGTCGTCTTCGATATGCGAGAGCCAGTCGCTACTCATCCGAGTCCCCCTAAGCCCTAAGCCTGAGCCCGCGCCCACGCGCACAAGCTCCCCGGAGTGTATCGATGTCCGGTTTTGCCGGTCAAGCTCGTCGGGCCGCAGTCGGTGGGACGGGGGCGCTGGGCGGCGCAGGGATGTCGTGGGTCGGCTGTGCTAGGCGCCGGGCTGAGCGAGCCTGCCTCTTTGCACATCGCGACTTGGCGATAGGGGCGGGGACTTATTGGAGAGTGGGCCTCGAAACGTTGAGGTCGCTTGAGGCGGGGTCATCGTCAAGCGGCGAAGGGATGGGGACCGTCGCTGCGCTTCCGTATCATGGCGGCTCTTTTGGCAAGGAGAGAGCGTCCGATGAGCACCAAGGAGCGGGGAATCGATCGCCGAGATTTTTTTCGCAGCGGAGGCACGCTGGCCGCCGGGGCGGCGGGCCTGTCCCTGCCACCGGGTGAGGCGAGGGCGGCCAAGGCGGCGGGCAGTGCGGCCGAGCATCACGCCGGGGCGACGGTGCTGCCCTACGGTCGCAAAGGAGTGGCGCGGGCCAAGGCGCTGCGCGAGGGCGTGCCGGTTCCGTTTACCTTTCCCGATGCGGCATCCCCCTGCGTGGTGATTAAAAACGGTCGCCCGGTGCCGGGTGGGGTTGGGCCCGAGCGGGACATCGCGGCGTTCAGCACGCTGTGCACGCACATGGGCTGTCCGACTGCCTATGACGCTGGGCAGCGGGTGTTTCGTTGTCCCTGTCACTTCAGCCTGTTTGATGCCGAGCTAGGCGGGCAGATGGTCTGCGGTCAGGCCACGGTCGACCTGCCCGAGATCGTCCTTGAGTACGACGAGCGGAGCGACACCCTGTTTGCCATCGGCGTGCGCGGCCTGATCTTCGGCCGCAGCGCAAACGTGCTTTAGGAGGCCGGGCCATGACTCGCTACACCGATCGCATCCCGCTGCCTCCCAAGTCGGCGGGCAAGACGCAGCTCACCTGTCACTTCTGCATCGTGGGCTGCGGCTATCACGTCTACAAGTGGCCGGAAGGCAGTGAAGGCGGCCGTGCTCCGACAGAAAACGCGCTGGGCATCGACTATCGCCGGCAGCAACCGGCGCTGTCGCAGGTGCTGACCACCGCCATGCACAACGTCATCGATGACGGCGATGGGCGACGCTATAACCTGCTCGTCCTACCGGACCGTAGCTGTGTCGTGAACGCCGGCATTGCCTCGACCCGCGGTGGGCGCTTGGCCAGCGTCATGTACAGCGCGGATGGGCCAACCGGAGCGCGCTTGACGACGCCGCGCGTGCACAGCGGCAACGGCTGGGTCGATACCGGCTGGGACGAGGCGCTGGCGCTTTACGCCGGGCTGACCAAGCGCATCCTCGATACCGATGGTCCCGATGGCTTGGTGTTCAACTGCTTTGATCACGGCGGGGCGGGCGGCGGTTTTGAGAACACCTGGGCTACCGGCAAGCTGATGTTCAGCGCGCTGCGGACGCAGATGGTGCGGATTCACAACCGTCCGGCCTACAACTCGGAATGTCATGCCACGCGCGACATGGGAATCGGCGAGCTTAATAACTCGTACGAAGACGCCGAGCTGGCCGACACCATCTTCTGCATTGGCGCCAATCCCTACGAGACCCAGACCAACTACTTCCTCGCGCACTGGATTCCTAATTTAGCCGGACTTACGCGGAGCAAGCGGCAGGCCCGCTTCCCCGGGGAAACGGTCGACCCGGCGCGCATCATCTTTGTCGACCCGCGGCGCACGGCCAGCGTCTCCACGGCCAGCATCACGGCTCGCGATCGGGTACTGCATCTTGACATCGCGCCGGGTACCGATGTGGCGCTGTTCAACGGACTCCTCACGTACATCATAGAAAAAGGATGGATCGATCGCGCGTTCATTGCGGCATCAACCACTGGCTTTGAAGCGGCAGCGGCAGCCAATCGCCTGTCGCTGGCCGAGACCAGTCAGATCACTGGCGTCGCCGTCGAAAAGCTGCAGCAGGCAGCGGAGTGGGCCTATCGTCCCAAGGCTTCCGGGCATTCGCCGCGCACCATGCATGCCTATGAAAAGGGAATCATCTGGGGGAATGACAACTACCTGTGCCAGTCGGCGCTGGTCGACTTGGTCCTGGCAACGCACAACGTCGGTCGGCGTGGCACCGGCGTGGTGCGCATGGGTGGTCATCAAGAGGGCTACACACGTCCACCCTATCCCGGCAAGAGCAAGATCTTCGTCGATGAAGAGCTGATGCGGGGCCGCGGTCGCATGCTGACCTCGTGGGGCTGCAACAACTTCCAGACCACCTGCAACGCCGAGGCCTATCGCACGACGATCCATCGTCGCGCGAACCTGGTGAAGGAAGCGCTCAGCAAGGCCCGCGGCGAGAGCACCCGCGCGCTCATCGACATCATCTACGACGCGGTGCAAAAGGGGGGGCTGTTCGTCACTAGCATCGACCTGTACCCAACGATGTTTGCGGAAGCGGCGCACCTGCTCCTGCCGGCCGCGCACCCCGGCGAAATGAACCTAACGTCGATGAACGGTGAGCGTCGCCTGCGGCTGACGCAGAAGTTCATGTCACCGCCGGGCAGCGCACGGCCCGACTGCCTGATTGCCGCCGACATTGCAAGCACGCTGCGGCGCTTGTATCTGGCAGAAGGCAAGGCCAGCCAAGCGGCGCGCTTTGACGGCTTTGACTGGCATAGCGAAGAGGATGCGTTTAACGACGGCTTCCGGCGCGTTGGACAGCCGGGGGCTCCGCCGATCGACAGCCAAGGCGGCAGCACTGGTCACCTCGTCACTTATGAGCGGCTCTTGGCGATGGGCAATAACGGCGTGCAGCTTCCGGTGAAGGAATTCCGCGACGGCAAGCTGTGGGGAACCGAGATGCTGTACGAGGACGCTAAGTTCGATACCACAGATGGTAAGGCGCACTTCCTGCCCTCGCCCTACCCTGGGCTGCCCAAGGCGGTGGCGGCGCAGAAGAGCAAGCGTCGCTTCTGGATCAACAACGGTCGCGTCAACGAGGTCTGGCAGACCGGCTATCACGAACGCCACGACCCACAGCAGCGGGCGCGCCGGCAGATGTCGATCATCGAGATGAATCCCGAAGATGCGCGGAGTCTGGGCATCGCCGCCGGCGACATCGTCGAGGTGTTTAACGACCACGGCACGACGCGGGCGATGGCGCGCATCGAACCGTCGATCAAGAGCGGCCAGACCTTCATGCAGTTCGGCTACGACAACGGAGTCCAGGGCGACGTCACGACCAGCTGGACCGATCGCAACATCATTCCCTACTACAAAGGCACCTGGGCCGATGTCCGTCGCATTGGGCCGCTAGCCGATGCCGCGCGCCGCGTCAGCCTCAAGAGTCGGCGCAACGACCCCCGCTAGCCTGTGATGCGACGGCTCTCTGCATCGGTGTACGCTCGACCGCGTCAGCGGGAGCGAATGGGAAGTGCGCTGCTGATTGTCCTTGGCCTCTGGGGCGTGGCTGTGGCGGATGAACCGTGGCGGGCGCCACCGTCGGTGCGTGGGCGGCGCAATCCGCTTCCGGCCGCAGCCACCACGGCGGGGGCGGCGCTGTTTGCCGCCAACTGCGCGGTGTGTCATGGCCCGCTGGGTCGGGGCGATGGCATGGCCGCAGCGGCGCTTAATCCGCCTCCGCGCGATCTGACCAGCCCCGTCGTGCAGGCAGACAGCGACGGGGGACTGTTCTGGAAGATCACCAGCGGGCGCGGCGCCATGCCTGCCTGGCCGTGGCTTACCGAACGCGAGCGCTGGTCCCTGGTCTGGGCCCTGCGCGCGCTGCCCCGCAAGGCCGCGGCGGCTCCCGTGCCATAACCTGCACCTGTCAGCGTCGGTGTGCTCCGTCGGAATCACGCGGGCGCTGAGTCTCCAAGGAGATTTATGCACACGACAAACTCTCTGCGTTGGCCAGTCCTCTTCCCTCTGCTTGCGCTGCTCTCGCCTGCTGCGGCGTGGGCGCAGGCTCCGGTCACAACCGACCCCGGCCAGCCGGCCGCCCCCAGCCCCGCGCCAGCCTCTACCGCGACGGGTGGCGCTCCCGCTCCGACGGGCGCGGTGGTCGCTGATGCCCCCGCCGCCGCACCGCCGCCCACCGTGGCTACGGCACAGAATCCCATCGCTATCGGAGACGAGCGCGCCAGCCTAGAGCTCGGCGGCTTTGTCGCGGCGCAGGTGACGTTTGATTCCAATGATGCGGTGCGCCAGAACCACCTGATCAGCGTCGATGGACAGGGGCAGACTGGCCGCTTCGGCTGGGCCTTTGATGCCACGCGCCTGAACCTCGTCGGCAAGGTCGGCGTCGGCGGTTTCAAGCTCTTGGGTCGGGCCGAGGTCGATATGGAGAGCCCGATCTACTTCCGCATCCGCCACGTCTATGCGTCAGTGTCGCGCGGCGGAACGCGGCTTCTGATCGGCCAGACCGATACCCTGGTCGGCAACTGGGTCGGTCCCAACAACTTCAACAACGACTGGATGTTCGCGCAGGGCAACGCCTACGACCGTCTGCCCCAGCTTCAGGTGTCGCACGACACCGGGCACTTCCTGGCAGCGCTGGCGGTGCTTCCTAATTTGCACGGCGCCTCCGATGTCATTCCGCACGTCCAGGCCCGCGTCATGCTGCACGGGGCGCGTGGGCTCGTCGGACTCTCAGGACACTTCGGCTATTCGAACCGGGTGAAGAATCCCGCCAATCCGACGAGCGAAGTCGATGGCGTGCTGTCGTACCTGGCGGCCATCGATGGCGGGCTTAGCCTGGGCGCGCTGTCGCTGTCGCTGCAGCTTTGGTACGGGGCCGGGGCCGCGCACGGCACGTCCGGGCATGCGATTGGTAACCCGCTATTTGTCGTCGGCGTGGGCGGTGATCCGACCCCAGTACCCTCGGTCGGCGGCTTTGCCGACGTGATGTTCAAGCTAGGTTCACGCTTGGCGCTCGGCGCAGCCGGCGGAGCCTCGGTCCTGACCAATACCTCGCCCGGGGGCATTCCTGTGCCCATCGCCAACAACTCGACCGTTGTGCTCTACGCCTCGTTCGCACTGCGTCAGCACTGGATCTTCGCCCTTGAAGCCCAAGGCGCCCGCACCGAGCGCACCCTTACCGCCGCCCTCCCTAACAGCTACAGCGCGGTCTACGACGGCCGCCTGCTCTTTGGTCAGAAGTACGCGTTCTAAGAGGACGGCGTTGCGCGGAAGAGATGCTTACTTTCCGGAATCTGCGATGCGCTGGGCCAGGCGGGCCTGGTATTCGGGCAGGGGGAAAAGATCGACCTCTTCGGCGCCGCGGGTGGTGCCATTGCTCGAATACTCGAAAGGATCGTCGACGACTCGAATTAGCCGCGGCATGCACACAAAGATCATGCTCACGAACGTCACCAGCGTGTAGGTCGTTACCGAGGATTTGTATCTTGCGGCGAGAACCAAGCCGATAACCGCGACGACCAGGGTCTCAAGCAGCGCATACCCCGAGGCTAGGAAACTGGTCCGCGAGATGACATCGATGCGTGTCACCAGCCGCCGCAGATTGTGTAGCTCGCCGAACTTCAAGCATGAGTCGCCGCTGAGCCGTGACATCGATCTTGGACTAGTGGATTGCTGCGAGAGCAAGAAGTTCTTCGATGGCTTCGAGTGTGCAGGAGAGCTCGGCACCACGCAGGGCCGAGGGGGCGGCTCGCGTGACTCTTGCGGGGACTAGCGCAGCCGCGTGATCACGGCGGCGTGCTTGGCCGCGAAGTCGGCGAAGGTGGGCGGTGCCACGCAGGCCGCGGTGATCTCCAGCGACTCGACCAAGCGCGGGCCCGGGCGATTGAAGAAGGCGTTGCCATCGCTGACATAGACTCGTGTGGCGGCTGGGAGCATGGGCAGAATCGTGCGCTCTAAGAGCTCGCGCTCGGCCAGCGTGCGCTCGCACGAGAAGCCGCAGGGCTTGACCAGCACGACCTCGGGCGCGAGGTCCAGCAGAGCCTGGGGGAGGACGGTGGGCGCGGCCTCGCCTGCCGTCGCTCCAACGGGCAACCCACCGGCGGCGTGAATTAGCTCGGGCATCCAGGTGCCACCGAGCATCAGCGGATCGAGCCACTCCAGCGACACCACCCGCGGGCGATGGAAAAGACCGCTTGCACGCTCCGCGATGGCATCGATGCGCGCCTGTAGCTCGGCACGCACCTGCATCCCCCTATTCCCGCGTCCAATGCCGTGGGCGACGCGCTCAAGATCGTCCAGCACATGCAAAAGCCGGGTCGGCTGCAGGCTGATCACCTGGACCTGCTCGCGTCCCGAAAGTCGCGCGACCGCGGCGCGCACATCGTCGAGCGATACGGCACAGACCTGGCACAGATCCTGGGTGATGATGACGTCGGGGGCCAGGGCTGCCAGCCCCAGATCATCGACGGCGTACAGGCTCAGCGCATCGTGCAGGACGGCGCGCACTGCGGCATCGATCTCGCGACTTGATCCGTGCCCAGGCAGTCGGGCTCGCGTCAGCACGCGGCGGTCGCGCGTCTCGGGCGGGAAGTCACACTCGTGCGAGATGCCGACCAGGCAGTCGCCCGCGCCCAGCGCCCAGACCATCTCGGTTGCCGAGGGTAGCAGGGACACAATCCGCAGGCGTGACGCATCGGGCGTGGGAGGAGGGGAGGGCATAGCGAGCAAGGTTCTACTACCAAACCCGGCGCCGTCCGCCAATTTGCGCAGGGCCTGCCTGCCCGCGGGGGGCGTGAGCCTGGCGAAGGCGCGACCGGCTTGAATATTCCTTGACGGGAATATTCTTCGATGGATATATAACCGGCATGGAATCAACGTTCACGATCATCGCTGAGCCGAATCGCCGCGCGATCCTGTCGCTGTTGGCCGGTGCCGAGCAGTCGGTGGGGGAGCTTGAGCAGCAGCTACAGATGTCGCAGCCCTCGGTTTCGAAACACCTGCGGGTGCTGCGCGATGCCGGATTCGTCGAGGCTCGCATCGAAGCACAGCGTCGGGTTTACCGTCTGCGGCCCGAGCCGCTGCAGGAAGTGGATGAGTGGTTGGCGCCGTTTCGGCGCTTCTGGATGGAGCGCGTCGACGCACTCGAAGCGCACCTCGATCGCATGGCCAAAGCCAAGAGAGGAAAACGCCGATGAGTAGGAACTACCAACCCGGGCCGGCGACTGGTGCCCGCATTCAGAAAGACGGCGATGTGTGGACGCTGATCCTAATCCGCGATCTGAAGCACCCGCCCCCGCTGGTGTGGGAGGCCCTGACCGAGCCGGAGCACCTGCGCGAGTGGGCGCCGTTCGACGCCGACCGCAGCCTGGCGACCCCCGGCACCGTGCGGATGACGACAGCGAAGGCGCCGACGCCGACTTCCGCCGCCGGCACCGTGCTTTATGCCGACGCGCCACACCTTCTGGAATACCGCTGGGGCACGGGCACGCTGCGCTGGGAACTGGAGGAGCGCGAGGACGGCACGCGGCTCAAGCTCTGGCACAACATTGACCGCAACTTCATCTCGTGGGGCGCGGCGGGCTGGCACGTCTGCATCGATGTGATGGACCACCACCTGCGTGGCGAACCGCTCGGCCGCATCGTCGGACCCGACGCGCTGCGGCTGGAAGGCTGGGGGCGTCTGCAGACCGAGTACGCGCATCAGTTCGAGGCGACACCATGAACATCGCACTGTGGGCTCTGCAGCTACTCCTTGCGCTGCACACCGCGATGGGGGCGGTGTGGAAATGGTCGCACTCCGAGCAGACGGTTCCCTCGCTCGCGGCGTTTCCCCATGCCGTCTGGCTGGGCCTTTCAGGCATCGAAGGTCTGGCGGCCGCCGCACTGCTTCTCCCAGCGCTGGGGTCGCGTTTCGCTGGCGCCTCCCCGCTCGGCGCAGCCTTCGTCACCGCTGAGATGCTCCTTTTTTCCGTCGTGCACTTGGCCTCGGGCCCGACCGCACACGGCGAGCTTGTTTACTGGCTGCTCGTCGCGGGGCTTGCCGGCTTTCTAGCGTTCGCGCGCCGCTCGCTCAGTCCGCACGGTCTGGTTCGCGCGATACATCACCTATGAATGTTCGACACCGCGAGCCCTCTGGGGCCGCCCGTTCATCGCTGCGAAATCTGGCCGGGGTCACTGCCGCCTTGGCAACGAAATTCCGCTCCCTTGCTCAGCGTATGTTTCTTCGACGGCTGCCTGCCGTGGCACGGAAGCAGAGCGCCACCCGAGCGACCCAGCCGGTGCGGCGGTGCCCCCAAAGGAGAGCCGATCGAGTAGAGTAAGCGGGAGGCTGCAGCGACGTAATTCACGCGCCGGTTCACGCCACTGCGTGCGGTCTGACGGTACACATGGGGGAGGGGATCCGAACCGTGGCGGCTTCAAGATGAGCGTGGTCAGGCCAGCGCCAGGTCGGCTGTTTGCCGGTCGCTTCGAGCTGCAGGGCCCAGCGATGAGCGGCGGCATGGGCACCGTGTATCGCGCCCATGATCGATTGGGCGATCGACTCGTGGCGCTCAAGCTGCTGCACGTTGACTCCACGCAGCCCGAGGCTGCGGCACAGGATCGCTTCTTGCGCGAAGCAGAGCTGCTGGCCGAGCTAGACCACGTCGGCATCGTCCGCTACATCGCGCATGGCCGTGCACCCGACGGCCAAGTCTACTTGGTCATGGAGTGGCTAGAGGGAGAAGACCTCCGCCAGCGCCTGCAGCGTGGTGCCCTCTCGCTAGCCGATGCCGTCACCCTGCTGTCGCGCACAGTCGACGCGCTAAACGTCGCGCACCAACGCGGCATCCTGCATCGCGATCTGAAGCCGAGCAACCTGTTCCTGGTCGAAGGCGAGATCGAAAAGGTCAAGATCCTAGACTTTGGCATCGCGCGTCGGCTGCGGACAGCGCAGGCGATGACTCAGACGGGAGTGTTGGTCGGCACGCCGGAGTACATGGCGCCAGAGCAAGCCCGCGGCCAGCGCGAGCTGTCGCCAGCGGTCGACATCTTTGCGCTCGGCTGTGTCCTCTACGAGTGCTTGGCCGGCCAGCCGCCGTTTGCCGCCGATCACATCGCAGCCGTCCTGGTGCGGATCCTCTTTGAAGAACCTCGCGCGATCGAAACCCTGCGCAGCGACGTCCCCCCTGACCTTGCTGTCCTGTTGCATCGCATGCTGGCCAAAGACGCCGGGGAGCGCATAGGGGATGCGGGGGCGTTGGGGCAGGCGTTGGGGCGGCTGGAGCGGGGTGGGTTGTCGACGCAGACGCCAGAGGTGGTGGCGGCGGTGCCGGCTCGTTCGGCGTCAGCTCTGCGCAGTCAGTTTGCGGAGCACGAGCAGAACCTGGTGGGCGTGGTCTTGGCTGCGCTGCACGGTGACGTGGAATCGGAGACGGTGCAGCAGAGTTTGGCGGTGCCGGCGGAGGTCGACCTGGTTCACCTGGGTCACAGCCTGCACGATTTTGGCGTCTCGCTGCATACCCTGGCCAGTGGTGCGCTGGTTGCGACACCGCAGTCCGCAGACAACGCGGCCGACTTGGCGGTGCGCATGGCGCGGGCGGCGCTGTGCATCAAGCAGGCGTGGCCGGCAGCGGTGGTCTCGATGGCCATGGGGCGCGGCGCCGTGCATGGGCAGGTCGCGGTTGGCGAGGTGGTCGACTTGGCGGCGCAGCGGCTGTGGTCGGCGCGGCAGCAGATCGAACAGGGCGCGGCATCCGCGGTCTACGCCGATGCGCTCAGCGCCAAGCTCCTAAGCGGGCGCTTTGTGCTTTCTCCCTGCGGTAGCGGCGTGATGATTCTGGCAGAAGAAAAGGAAGCCGATGCCAGTCGTCCGCTGCTGGGCAAGCCGACGCCTTGTGTGGGACGCGACGCCGAGCTGCGCATGCTTGATATGTGGTTGACGTCGTGCATCGAGGAGCGTGCGGCCCGCGTCATGCTGGTCACCGCTGCTCCCGGCGTCGGGAAGTCACGCCTGCGTCATGAATTTTTGCGCAGCGTCGAAAAGCGCGATGAGCCGGTCACGGTGTTCTCTGGGGGAGGCGATTTGACAGCGGCCGGGACGCCGTACGGCATCCTGGGTCAGCTGCTGCGTCGTGCGGCGGGGCTCAGCGGGGGCGAGGCACCGGACGCGCAGCGTGCGCAGCTATCGGCGCGCTTGGCCGCGGTGCTGCCCGCTGCCGATGTGCTACGCATCGCCGAGCTCGTGGGTGAGCTGTGCAACGTGCGGTTTGCAGACGATGGCAGCGGCCGTCTGAGCTCGCTCCGCGAAGATCCACGGCTGCTGCAAGATCACGCGCGAGGGGCCTTCATCGAGTGGATCACGGCGGAGTGTCAGCGCGCGCCGGTGATGTTCGTGCTGGATGATCTGCAATGGGGGGACGCGCTCAGCGTGGGGCTCATGGACGAGCTCCTGCGCGAGCTGAGCCAAGAGGCGCTCTATGTGCTGGTACTCGCGCGGCCCGAGGCGCGGGCCGTGTTTCCACTTCTGTGGCAGCGGCACAATCCGCAAGAATTGCCGCTGCGCCCGTTGACGAAAAAGCCGTGTGAGCGGCTGGTGCGTCAAGTGCTCGGCAACGCGATATCGGCGAGCGCGGTGCAGCGGATCGTCGACCAGTCCGCCGGCAACGCGCTGTTTCTGGAGGAGCTGATCCGCGCCGCAGCAGAAGGGCGCACTGAGGAGCGTCCCGATACGGTGCTGGCGATGCTGCAGGCGCGCATCGGGCGCTTTGGTAGTGGGCCACGTCGGCTGGTGCGGGCGGCCAGCTTGTTCGGCGAAACGCTCTGGCGTGGAGGCCTTTTGGCGGTGCTCGGGCCATCGACTGAAGCGCCAGAGATGGACCAGTGGCTCACAGAACTACTGGACGCCGAGGTCATCGAGAAGCACTCGGGCAGCCGCTTGGCGTACGAGACGGAGTATGGATTTCGTCACGCGCTGATGCGCGACGCCGCCTACGCTCTGCTGACAGATAGTGATTTGCTGACGGGACATCTAGCTGCGGGGCAGTGGCTAGCGCAAGCGGGGCTACAGGATGCGCAGGTGCTGGCCGAGCATTTCTTGCGTGGGCAGGATCGCGAGCGAGCTGCTTACTGGTATCGCCGCAGTGCCGAACAGGCGCTGGACCGCAACGACATGCAGAGCGTGCTGTCGCGGGCTGGGCAAGCGCTGGAACTAGAGACGCAGAGCGAGCCTCTGGGGCAGCTGCACGGGCTGATGGCGGAAGCGCTGTACTGGAGCGTGCAGCTGTCCGAAGCGCAGCGTCACGCGCGGACCGCAATCGAAAAAGTGCGGCGCGGCACGCCGTCCTGGTTTCATGCTCTTTCGCTGTGCATCGGCGCAGCAGGACAGATGGGCGACAACGAAGAGGTCGAGCGGTATCTGCTGCTCGCCACCGCTGCCGAACCGATCGATGGATCGGACAGTGCCATCGATACCAAGATCAGCTGCCTGGCCCGGGGGGCCGTACAGCTGCCGTGGGCCGGTCGACACCAGGCGGCGAACCAAGCGATCGCGGCGATGGATGTCCTGTGGCAGAGCCGTGTGCACCACTCGGCGTATCTAACCGGACGCGTGCAGCAAGCACGCGCGGTGCAAGCGCTGCACACTGGCCGTGACCTGGAACGGGCCCTGCGCGAGCTAGAGCAGGGCGCCTTGAAACTGGGCGAAGCGGGTGATGTGCGCGAGGCGCTTGTGCTGCGCATGCGCATGGGCGGACTGCTTGAAACGCTGGGCGAATACGAGCGGGCCGAGAGCACGCTGGCCGAGATCGATGCGCCCGCCGCAGCGCTGGGGCTGCAACTGCCGCGACGGATTGCCGGCGTGCTGCGCGCGCGCGCCTTGATCAATGGCGGACGGCGGAAGGAGGGGCGCGAGCTGCTAAGCGAAACCCTGCCGGCGGTGCGTAGCAACCGCGGAATGTACGCCACGGGCTTGGTCGATCTCGCCGCGCTGGAGTGGCTAGATGGCAACCACGACGCGGCCATGCAAGCAGCCGAGGATGCACTGCGGGCTGCCAACGCCGATCCGATTTTGGCCACCGCGCTGGCGGCATCGGCGCGCATCCTTTTGTACTTTGGCGAGATCGATGTGGCGTTGCAGCGAGTGCGCCAGGCGGCAGCGCTGCTCGATGCGGTGATCTGCATCTATCCAGTGCGACGCGAGTCGTTGATTCGCTGGGTCCTGGCCCAGGCCTTGCGCGCAGCGGGACTGGAGCGGGAGGCGACCGAGCACCTGCGTGGAGCCCGCCGCTGGCTGGACGATCTGGCGGGACGGATCCGCAGCCCGCAGCTCCGCCATAACTTTCTTACCCAGGTGGCAGAAAATGTCGGCCTGCTGCAGGCGGCAGAGGAGCGATAGCCCCCGCGAATCCAGCAGCCCGGCGTCCGGTTCAAGGCCGAACAGCGCTTCCACAGCGCGGCGCCCAAATAATTAATCAGCGAGCCGCCTTGGCACATCGCGACCTGCGCCAGCCGGGCCGAGCTTCGATCGCGTCGCCGTGTCATCGTACGTGATCGCCCAGCCAAACTCGGGCGCGAGACAGCCGGTCCGGTCTTCGATGACGCCGAACATGCCGCCGACAAAGCGCATCGGGTGAGTCGTACCGTTGGGTTCGACGAGGATGACCGGTGCGCTCGCCAGCCCGGCGGGGAGCGCTTGCAGCCCGGGGCCCGGCAGATTCGACCAGTCGTCGGTTGGCTTCCTGAGGTTTTCCGCCCACGTCGCCATGTACTTGTTCGGGATCGTCGCCTTCTTGGTCTTGAAGTTGACCAGATACGGGAACAGCACGGTGATCCATCCGGTCAGTACGGCCGGGCCCGAGCCACTTTGGTAGTGGAAGAACGACTTCCAAAACGCTGGGTCGGTGGCGCCCTCGGCGGTGGCCACGATGCGATCGAGTACGGGTAGCAGCGCCGCGGTCCAGTGCTCAAGCCCGTACTCGGCAAGCTGCTGGGTGCGTTTTTTGATCGAGCGCCAATCGTCCGGTGTGCCGGTGAGCGTGATGCGCGGAATGCCGCAGCCGATCGACATCCTGTACTCGAAGTACGCCTGGAAGGTGTCCATCAGCACAACCTCGCTCGCCGCGCGCTCGAGCGGTCCGGTCGTCGAGAAGTCGGCTACGACGAGGTCGTGCAGCGGGCCGACGTGATCGGCGATCTGTGCCGAGAACGCCGAGAACGCCTCGGGCCACGGGTTTGGCTTGCCGAGCACAAAGTCGGGCCGGTTGACGACGAGCGTCTTTTTGCCCTTGTGTCGCACAAAGCGATGGCGCAGCAGCTCGGCGTTCAGGTTGACGTGGGTCGCGAATCCCTGCGCGATGGTGAACCACACCGCGTCGGGTGACAGGGTCATCGGCCGGTGCTCGTAAAACGCATCGTGCGCCATCTGCGCGAGCGGACTCACGTCTGTGCATGCCACAAGCGGTGCATCGCTCATGTAGACCTGCTCTAGGCGCGCCGCCCGCAGCAAATCGGCCATTGCCCGCCCGCGCATGAGCCGCTGCTTGGGTGTCGTCGCCAGGTCCACCTTCGACACTTCGAACGTGCGCATCAGATGACTATAGCGTCAGGGCGGAGCCGCTCTGCGTGCGATCGGCAGACATCCTGCCAACCGCCACTGGGCCGTCGAGCCGATAGGTACAGCCCGGATGCTGGTTAGCAAAGTGCAGCGCTGCGCGACCGCCAGCAGTAGACCGGCTCGCCGTCCTGCTCTTGTCCCGTAGATTGAAATCCTAAACCCGTGTAGAGCCGCTGGGCGCGGTGATTATCCGGGTGAACAGATAATCGGATTTGCTTGCACGTTGGATGCCTTTCCGAAATCAGAAGGATTAATTTAGAAAGAGCGGAACGCCCGTACCCTTTTCCCTGATACCGATGGTCGATAAAAAAGTGGTAAATCCAGACCGCCTCGGGGTTCTGGGCGGCGTGGGCCAGCATGGTAAATCCGATCATCTCGTCGTCGCTGTAGATGGCGTAGGGGATCCAGATCAGGCCGCCCGGGCGGACGTACGCCTTGGCCAGGCCCAGCGCGGCGATGGGGGCATGGTCGGCGACGAATCTTTGCTGATCAGGATGGACCGCCAGGCGCAGCGCGGCTCGCCAGTTTTCTCGGGTGACTTCGTGGATCTGTAGATTGGCCATAGATATATTGATAGGGGATGGGAGTGATTTGAAAATTTCGCTTGTGGCCGGTGGTGAGCGGGCGCGGTTATTCCGAAGAGCTTCATGAGCAGGTTCTGGCGGAGGTGAGGTCGAGGGTGGCTGGGATCGACTCAGACTCCGTTTGCGGACTCTGGATTCCTTTTTCGTCCGCGGGCGGCTACCCGCGCCGATTCACAAAGACGACCTCGCGGACTGTCCCATGACAGGCCTTGCCAGAGCCCTCGTACAGATTCTCGCAGAACCCCGAACCGGGAGGCCGCCTTCATATCACCAGGCGATAACCCGCCGAAGAGCGATTCCGGGGAGGATGCGCTGACCCCTGGCGTCGTGGCTTGGCGGCTCGGCAGCGCGGGGCGATGTTTCGTCGCCGGCGGGCGGGGTTTGGCGACGCGGACACACGACTGCCAAAGACACCTATGATCGTGATATCTTGAAGCGCTGGTCTATGTGATCCAGCGGTCCCCAGGCCCTAGGAGCAGCTGTAGGACGCCCTCTTTGAGCAACGCGAGCCCAGACATCCCGCCGGCAGTGCTGCAGGCCTGTGCATCGGTCACGACGGTTGGGCCGCTGGGTCCGATCCAGGGTACGGCGTATCGCATCAGCAGCCGCTTTGCCGTCACCAGCGAGGTGGTGGTGCGTGGGCTGAGGCCGCAGGATCGGGTCGAGCTGGTCTTCCCGGGGGGGACGCAGAGCGCGACGCTGCTGAAGACGGATGTCGAGGCCGACTGCGCGCTTTTGGCGCTGTCCGAGAGCGGCCCCGAGGGCGAGGTGCCGCACCTGAGCCTGTCGCCGACCTGCAGCCGCGGCGCGGCCTGGGAAGCGATCGGCTACGCCGAGGCAGGCAAGACGCCGGTGCGGGTGGCGCAGGGCAGCATCCAAGAGGTCGATGGCGAGGATCGTCAGCGCGGCCCGGCGCTGGTGCTGCGTACCGAGGCACCGCTTTTGTTGCCGGCGCTGGGTTGCCCTGTGCTGTCGGGGGGGCAGGTGGTCGGCCACCTCAAGGGGCGTCCGGCTGGCGATAGCGGGGCGGGACCGCTCTACGCTTGTCCTGTGCGCAACATCGAAGCGCTGCTACCGGCGGAGTCGCGCCGCGTCACGCCGCAGCCACCGCACGCCGCTTACGATCCCGCCTGGTACATCAGCCGTGACGAGGAAGAACAGAAGGCGCTGAACTATCTCGAATATCCCGGCCAGCCGGTCATCATCTGGGGACCGGAGCTGTTCGGGAAGACGTGGCTTCTGCGTCACCTGATCCAGCGCGTGCAGAAGCAGGATCCGCATGCCCAGGTGGTGGTCGTAAACCTTGGTGTGTTCGACAAGAGCAGCTGGCAGCAGCCGCAGGGCGTCGATGTCTTCCTGCGCGAAATGGCACTGCACGTCGCGCACGCCATCGGGGCTTCGGCGGATGATGTGTACCGCGAGTGGTCGACACCAAGTGCGACTGCCAACTTGGATCGCGTCATGCGGCGACTGATCCTGCCGCGCGTGATCAAAAACGGCAGCCGACTATTCCTGGCGGTTGAGAGCGCCGATGCGGTCTTTGGATCGCCGCTGCAGAACACATTTTTTGGCATCCTGCGCGGCTGGGCCGAGAGCGATGAGCCCTGGTCCTGTCTGCGACTCTTGCTGTCGATCTCGACGACGCCAGCGCTCTTGGTCAGCTCGCAGCACCAGTCGCCCTTCAACCTGACCGATGCGGTGGAGCTGAAGGATCTCAACGACGAGCAGCTCTTGCGGCTGTGCAGCCTGTATCAGCTGCGTTGGGACAAGGCCGAGCTGAAGTCGCTGAAACGCTGGGTCGGCGGCCACCCTTATCTGGCGCGCTTGGCGATGTACACGGCGGTGCGGCAGAACGTATCGCTGAACCAGCTTCTCGACGTGAATCATCCGGCGGGTACGGTCTTTGACAGCTTCCTTTCGCGCGTCTCGGGGCGGCTGCGCCGACATCCTGAGCGCGTGAAGGCCCTGCGCCAGATGCTGCAGGATCCGGCGGCTGATCTGGGGGAAGCCGAGCTACCGCTGATGCGCGCCGGACTGGTGGTGCGAAACGGGCAGGGCGGGCATGTGCCGCGCTACGAGATCTATCGTCGCCTGATCGAAGCGAACCCCGGGACTAAGCCGAACTCCGCCGATGCCGCGGCGTTCGCCGAGACGGCGCATCAGCCACTGCCGGGCAACCAGCAAGCCGATGTCGCGCAGGTCGAGGTCGGACGGCGCCTGGGGCCGTATGAGGTCGTGCGCAAGCTGGGCGCGGGCGGCATGGGCATGGTCTACGAGGTGATGAATGAACAGCTCAAGCGTCGCGGCGCGCTGAAGGTCTTGCACGCGCAGCTATCCCGCGATCAGGAGCTGGTCAAGCGCTTCCAGACCGAGGCCAAGGCGGCCAACGTGGTTCAGCACCCCTCGATGATCAACATCTACGAGATGGGTCATCTGGCGGGCGGCGAGACGTACTTCATCATGGAGTACCTCGACGGCGAGTCGCTAGGCGACCGCTTAGAGAAGCGGGGCAAGCTGCCGGTCGATGTCACGGTGCGGTTGTGTCAGCAGATCGCGGCGGGTCTATCGGCAGCGCACCAAAAAGGGGTCGTCCACCGTGACCTCAAGCCGAACAATGTGATGGCGGTCCTGGACTCGCTGGTGCCGGGGGGCGAGCGGGTCAAGATCCTCGACTTCGGTCTGGCCAAGGTCGAGAAGCGCGCCTTCGATGACTCGCTGACCACCGATCGCGGCATGCTCATGGGCACGCCGGTGTACATGGCGCCGGAGCAGTGCCGTGGCGCCGCCGAGGTCGACGGCAAGGTCGATGTCTACGCACTGGGCATCATGCTGTATGAGTTTCTCGTCGGACGGCCGCCGTTCTTGGCGCTGGATCACGGCGAGATTCTGGCGATGCATATGCGCGATCCGGTGCCGCAGCTCCAAAAGATCGATCCTGGCCTGCCCAAAGATCTGTGCACGCTGATTCACAAGATGCTGTCGAAAGAAGCGGAGCAGCGACCGACGATGGCCGAGGTCTCGGGCGAGCTTCAGCGTCTGCAAGGAGAGCTGAGCGGGGCGCTGGCGCAGAGCAATACGCAGCAAGTCGTGAGCACTGCGCTGGCCTCGCGCGGGCTGATCCTTTCGCTGATTGTCCTTTTGCTTCTCGCTGCATCGGGGTTCCTGTTCTGGATGCGCAGGTAGGGGAGGGATGGCGCTACGCTTCCAGCCGGGTGGCACGCTCAAGGAAGGCTCGTTTTACGTCGAGCGCCGAGCGGACCAGGACCTGCCGGAAGCGCTGCTGCAGGGCGAGTTTTGCTATGTCTTGGCGCCGCGACAGATCGGCAAGTCCAGCCTGCGGGTGCGCACCGCTAAGCTCTTGCAGTCGCAGGGCGTGCGCTGCATCAGCGTCGATCTGACGAAGATCGGTAGTCAGGAGCCGAACCCTGACTCGTGGTTTTATGCCCTGGCGCAGGAAGTGGCGCTGCAGCTTGCGTTGCCTGGCGACCCCTGGGAGTTTTGGCAGCAGCACAAGCACACCACACCCACGCACCGCTTCACGCTGTTCCTGCGGCTGGAGGTGCTGGCCAAGACGCAGAGCCGAGTGGTCCTGTTTATCGACGAGATCGACAGCGTGCTATCGCTGCCGTTTAGCAGTGATGACTTCTTTGCTGCCATCCGCGCCGTCTACAACGATCGCGCCGAAGACGCGACACTAGAGCGCCTGACGTTCTGCTTGCTGGGAGTCGCGGCACCTGCCGACCTGATCCAGAACCCGACGCGGACACCGTTTAACATCGGCCGCAGCGTGCCGCTGGAAGACTTTCTACCCGAGGAAGCCGCGGCCTTCGTGGCTGGCTTAGAAGGAGCGGGTGGCGATCCGCAGCGGCTGCTGAGCGAAGTCCTGGGCTGGACCGATGGCCACCCCTACATGACGCAGCGGATCTGCGAGGTGCTGACGCGCAGTCCCAGTTCAGCTCCCGAAGCTGAGCGGGTGCTGCGCATCGTCGAAGAGACCTTCCTTCGTGATGGCCGCGATCGCGAACCCAACCTGACCTATGTCGAGAGTCGACTGCGCGATCATCGTCAGCTCGGCCCGATGCTGCAGCTTTATCGCAGCCTGCTGCAGAACAAGGAAGTCGAAGCAGCCTGGGATAACCCGGTTCAGCTAGAGATGCACCTAGCGGGGCTGGTGGCGCGGCGCACCAAGGACGGACACGCTCGCCTGGTGGTGCGCAATCGCATCTTTGCCACGGTCTTTGATCTGGCCTGGGTGCGGGCGAAGGAGTCGCGCCGCCTGCTTGACGAGCCGCTGCTGCGCTGGATCGAGTCGGGCAAGCAGAACGACTTCCTTTTGCGCGGCGAGGCGTTAAAGCAGGCGCTGGACTGGTCGCGCGGTCGTCGCGACATCACCGATGAAGAGCGCGAGTATCTGCTCGGCGGTCTAGAGATTGCTCAGAAGGAAGAGCAGATCCACCGGCAGACCGAGGCCGAAAAAAACCGCGCTGAGCGAGCGGAAGCGCAGGCGCGCGCCAGGCGGCAGACCATTTACTTTCTAACCGCTGCGCTGATCTTTCTTCTGGGGGCTTTGGC
>CALFYE010000490.1 GCA_937952145.1 uncultured Myxococcales bacterium | reverse complement strand
GCGGGAACATCTGCGGACGCAGGGTGAGGCGAGGCTAGTGGACGTGGCGTACAGCCTAGCGATCAGCCGAAGCCCGATGGAGCATCGAGTCTCGGTGGTAGCGAGGAGTCTGGAGTCGCTGCAGGAGCAGCTGACGGCGGTATCCGCTGGAGAGACGGCCGCGGGTGTAGTGCGTGGCGAGGTCTCAGGGAAGCGCGGGAAGCGAGCATTCCTATTTACGGGTCAGGGCGCGCAGGAAGTAGGAATGGGCCGAGGTTTGTATGAAGAGTGGCCGGCGTTCCGAGCCGCATTCGACCGCTGCGTAGAGCTGTTTGATCGCGAGCTGGAACGTCCGCTGAAGGAAGTGATGTGGTCGGAGCGAGGGAGTGAGGAATCGCGGCTGCTGGACCAAACGGAGTACACGCAGCCAGCGCTGTTTGCGCTGGAGTATGCGCAGTACGAGCTATGGCGTTCGTGGGGAGTGAATGCGGAGTATGTAGCGGGTCACAGCATAGGTGAGCTAGTGGCTGCGTGCGTGAGCGGAGTGTTTAGTCTGGAAGACGGGGTGAGCCTGTGCGCGGCGCGAGGACGTCTGATGGGGGCGCTGCCCGCCGGCGGGGAGATGGTGTCGATCGGTGCATCGGAAGCAGTGGTGTCGCTGGCATTGGTGGGTCATGAGAGGGAGGTGTCGATCGCGGCGGTGAATGCGCCGGAGCAGGTGGTGATCGCGGGAGAAGGGTCGGTGGTGAGGGAGATCGCGGCGGGATTTACAGCACGGGGAGTGCGAACGAAGGGACTGACGGTATCGCACGCATTTCACTCTCCGCGGATGGAGGGGATGCTGGAGGAGTTTAGGAAGGTAGCGGAGGGAGTGAAGTATGGCTCGGCGGGGAGAGGGCTGATCAGCAACGTAAGCGGGAAGGTAGCGGGAGAGGAAGTCTGCAGAGCGGAGTATTGGGTAAGGCACGTCCGGGAAGCGGTGAGATTTTCGGATGGAGTGGTAGCGCTGCAGGAATCGGGAGTGAAGACGTATGTGGAGGTAGGGCCGAAGGGAACGCTCTTGGGCCTGGTGTCAGAGTGTTTGGGAGGCGCGGAGAAGTGGCTGTATGCGTCGAAGCGCGGGGGCCGAAGTGAAGCGGAGAGCATACTAGAGGCGCTAGGTGGGCTAGTCAGCCAGGGCTATGGAGTGGACTGGAAGGGAGTGTTCCCAGGCGAGTATCGTCGAGTGGAGCTGCCGACGTATGCATGGCAGCGTGAGCGGTACTGGGTATCCCGACAGGAAGCCGTTCGTCGCGGAGGAGAGGAGACTGGGCATCCGCTGCTGGGGGAGCGAGTGGCGGTTGCCGGGTCCGGAGCGGTGTATGAGTCGTTGTTGGATCTGAAGCGGGAGCCATGGTTAGGCGAGCACCGAGTGGGCGGTCGAGTGCTGGTGGCGGGAGCGGCGCTAGCGGAGTGGCTGCGAGCGGCGGGAGCGGAAGAGAGCGGAAGCCGAGAAGTGGAAGTGAAGGGTCTGGTGATGGAGCGTCCGGTGGTGGTGCCAGAGGAGGGAGGGCAGCGGGTGCAGGTGGTGCTGAGGCATGGCCCGGAGGCGTGGACGACAGCGACGGTATACAGCCAGGCCGGGGCTGGCGGAGTAGGAAGGGAATGGGAGCAGCATGCGACGGCGCGTGTGGAGGTTGTGGCGGGGCACGGAGCTGGGCGTGTGGATCTAAGCGAGCTGCAGGCGAGGTGTCAGCGCAGGGAAGATGTGCGAGCGCTGTACGGGCGGCTGGGAGCGCAAGGACTGGAATATGGGGCTGCGTTTCAAGGGTTGCAGAGTCTGTGGAGCGGAGAAGGGGAAGCGCTGGGAGAAGTAGAGCTGGGGTCCGGTCTGTCTGGGGGCGGGTATGGAATCCATCCCGGGCTACTGGACTCAGCGTTCCATGCGCTAGGAGGAGCGCTAGGGAGTGAGGAAGAGGAAGGTCTGTGGTTGCCGTACGAGATTGAGCGGTTCGCAGTGTACGAGGAGGATGTGGAGAGAGGGTGGGTGCATGCGGAGGTGAAGGGAGGGGGTGTGGAGGGAGTGTGGACGGGTTCAGTGAAGGTGTTGGATGAGGACGGGAAGGTGTTGGCGGAGGTAAACGGACTGCGGCTGAAGCGAGCCGAGGGCGAGGCGCAGGAGGGTGAGGGAAGCCGGAGAGAGACAGAGGGTCTGTACCGGCTGGAGTGGGAGGAGGGGTCGGGTTTTGAGAGTGGGGCGGTAGCGCGCTCAGGGAAGTGGATGGTGGTGGGTTCGACCGGAAGTGCATGGGCGGTAGCGCTGAGTAAGAAGTTAGGGTTCAGCGGGGTTGTGAAGGTCGAGGAGCTGGGGAGTGCGCTCAAGGGAGCTGGAACTGGAGTGCAGGTGGTGTGTCTGTGGGAATGCGAAGCAGGCGAAGGGGTCAGTGAGACGGCAGAGCGAGTGTCGAAGCAGGGACTGGCCGTGGCGCAAGCGCTGCGTGAGCACGGCGGAAGCGGAATGTGGTGGGTGACGGCGGGAGCCGTGTGCGTGCAGGGAGAGGACGAAGTGTCCGCGGGGACGTCGCCGGTATGGGGCCTGGGTCGAGCGCTGATGCAGGAAGACCCGCAGCTAGGCTGCCGGCTGCTCGATGTGGATGGCGGGGAGGTGGATGCGGTCTGTCGAGAGCTCACGTCGCGGGATGACGAGAATCAGGTGTCGTGGCGAGGAGGGAAGCGGTATGTGGCGCGGCTGGCGAAAGCTCCTGCGGTGGCAGGGGTGCCTGCGGGCGCGAACTACGAGCTGCGGACACGACGTCAAGGCACGCTGGACACGCTGTATTTGGCGCATGCAGAGCGGGGCCGAGCCGGTGCGGGAGAAGTGCTGATCGAGGTGAGGGCATCGGGTCTGAACTTCCGAGATGTGCTGAGCGCGTTGGGTATGTACCCCGGGGAGGCTGGCCCGCTAGGCGGGGAGTGCGCGGGGGTGGTGGTGGAGGTAGGGGAGGGAGTGAAGCGGCTGTGCGTGGGGGATGAGGTGATGGGCCTGGTTCCTGGCTCGTTCCGGCGCTATGTGTCGGTGGACGAGCGGCTGGTAGTCCCGATTCCCCGCGGGATGAGTGCAGCGGAGGCGGCGAGCGTACCGATCGTGTTTCTGACGGCATGGTACGCGCTGAAGGACCTTGGCCAGCTGCAGGCAGGGGAGCGAGTGCTGGTGCATGCGGGAGCGGGCGGAGTAGGGCTTGCGGCGGTGCAGATAGCGAAGTGGATGGGAGCAGAGGTGTACGCAACGGCGAGTCCATCGAAGTGGGAGGTGCTGCGGAAGGAGGGAGTGGAGCATGTGTCGAGCTCGCGGACCCTGGAGTTTGCCGAGCAGTTTAGGAAGGACAGCGGGGGCGCGGGGCTCGACCTAGTGCTGAATTCACTGGCCGGCGAGTACGTCGATGCGAGTCTGAGGCTATTGCGAGCCGGCGGTCGTCTGCTGGAAATGGGAAAGACGGATGTGCGTGATCCGAGGGCGGTCTCGGCGAAGTATGCCGGAGTAAAGTACCGAGCGTTTGATCTGTGGGAGGCTGGCCCTGAGCGAATCAGGGAGATGCTGGGGGCGATTCGGGAATGCTTTGAGAGCGGCCAATTTCATCTGTCGCCAGTGAGGCGGTACCGGATCACAGAGGCGGAAGCGGCGTTCCGGTATCTGGGGCAAGGACGGAATGTGGGGAAGCTGGTGCTATTGGCGCCCCAAAGAGCGGTGTCGTCGCAAGCCACGGTGCTGGTGACGGGAGGATTAGGAGCCCTGGGTCTGCATGTAGCGCGGTGGCTAGCGAAGCAAGGAGTGGGGCACCTGCTGCTAACAGGTCGGCGCGGACTGGAGACAGCGGGAGCGTCGGAGGCGGTCGCGGAGCTGGAAGGTCTAGGTGCGCGAGTCAGCGTAGTGGCGGTGGACGTTGGGGATCGGTCAGCACTCAAGAAGGTGCTGTCGGAAATCCCAGGTGAATATCCGCTGCGCGGAGTGGTGCATGCGGCGGGCGTGTTATCGGACGGAGTGTTGTCAGAGCAGACGGTGGAGCGGTTCGAGCGAGTGCTCCGGCCGAAGGTCGCCGGAGCGTGGAATCTGCACGAGCTAACGGCGGGGCAGCCGCTGGAGTTTTTCGTGCTGTTTTCCTCGGCAACGAGTGTGTTGGGTTCAGCTGGTCAGAGCAGCTACGCAGCAGCGAATGCGTTTCTGGATGCGCTGGCTCTGCATCGGCGAGCGCAGGGACTCGTCGGGCAGAGTCTGTCGTGGGGAGCCTGGGGTGAGGGCGGAATGGCGTCGTCCCTAGGGGCGCAGCAACGGGCGCGTCTTGCGCGGCAGGGAATGAAAACGCTGAGCAGCAGGAAGGCCCTGTTGCTGCTGGAAGCAGCGCTGAAGCGAGGCGAAGGGCACCTGGTGGCGATGGAGCTGGATCTGCGAGTGGCAAGTCAAGCAAGCGGCGGGCAAGCGCAAGCACTGTGGCGTCGACTGCTGCGGTCGGTGGGCGGGAGAGAGGAGCGGCCGGAGGGCGGGAGCTGGTTGAAGCGTCTCTCGCGGCTGGGCGCGGAGATGCGGGAGCAGCAGGTACGCGAACTGGTGCAGGCCGAGGTTAGGAAGGTGATGTCGCTGGGAAGCGGAAGCTTGGTACCGGTGGATCGACCGTTCAAGGATCTGGGACTGGATTCGCTGATGGCGGTGGAGCTGCGCAACGCACTCGGGCAGCGGTTGGGAAAGGCGCTGCCAGCGACGCTGGCGTTCGACTATCCGACGGCACAGGCGCTGACTCAGTGGATCCTTCATCAGGTGGAGCCTGCGCCTTCTTCCGATGAGACCGCCATCCGGGAAGCCCTCGCGAGCATCTCGCTCAAGACTCTCAAGCAACACGGGCTGCTGGATCGACTGCTCCGTTTGGCTAAAAGCGAAAATGCATCGGCTGGGGCTGAATCTGAGGATGAGAACGCCACAGACAGTGAAGTCGAAGACGTAGAAAACCTCTCGATTGAAGATCTTTCTGCACTCATTGAAAAGCTCTAGTTCGGCTCGAAAGAAAAAGGGGGGACGGAATCTATGAGTAATCGAACCAAGCCAATGGACCCCAGAGAAGCTCTGCTGCAAGCAGTCCAGAAGATCAAAGAACTGCGTGCAGAAAACGAGGAGCTGCATGCCAGGGCGACAGAGCCGATCGCCGTGGTGGGAATCGGCTGCCGGTATCCGGGCGGAGTGCAGGACCCCGAGAGTTTTTGGCAGTTATTGGTCGAAGGAGTGGACGCGATTCGCGAGGTTCCCAAGGAGCGCTGGGACATCGATGCGTACTACGATCCGGATCCCGACGCTGCCGGTAAGATGACGACGCGGTGGGGTGGCTTTCTTGAGAGTCTGGACCGCTTCGACGCGGCATTCTTCGGAATCTCGCCGCGCGAGGCGGTGAGCATCGACCCGCAGCAGCGGTTGCTGTTAGAGACGAGCTGGGAGGCGCTGGAGCGAGCGCGAATCGTCCCTGAACGACTGTTTGGCAGCAACACGGGCGTGTATGTCGGACTGTGCGGCAACGACTATCAGAACCTGGCGATGTCGCAGATCGATCAGATCGATGCCTACTCGGGGCTGGGGACGGCGCACAGCGCGACGGTCGGCCGCTTGTCGTATTGGCTGGGGCTCAAGGGGCCGAACATTGCCATCGATACGGCATGCTCGTCGTCGCTGGTGGCGGTGCACCTGGCGTGTCAGGCGCTGCACAACGGGGAGTGCAGCCTGGCGCTGGCGGGGGGAGTGAACCTGGTGCTGAGCCCCGAGGGCACGGTGTACTTTAGCCGCTTGCGCGCCATGTCTCCGACCGGGCGTTGCCACACATTTTCAGACGATGCCGATGGCTACGTGCGGAGCGAAGGTTGCGGGATGGTGGTGCTGAAGCGTCTGTCGGATGCGCAGCGAGACGGGGATCCGATCGTGGCGGTGATCCGGGGCAGCGCGGTGAACCAGGATGGTCGCAGCAACGGGCTGACGGCGCCGAACGGCCCCTCGCAGGAAGCGGTGATTAGGCAAGCGCTGGAGCAAGGCGGGGTAACGCCGGCGGAGGTGGGGTACGTCGAGACGCACGGAACGGGAACGCCGCTTGGCGATCCGATCGAGGTGCAGGCGCTGGGAGCGGTACTTGGGGAAGGACGTTCGCCCGACTTTCCGGTGGTGCTGGGCGCAGTGAAGAGCAACATCGGCCACACGGAGGGAGCGGCGGGGATCGCGGGGATGATCAAGGCGGCGCTGTGTGTGCAGCGGGGGTTGATTCCGAAGAACCTGCACTTTGAGTCTCCGAACCGGCACATTCCGTGGTCGGAACTGAAGGTCGCGGTAGCGAGTGAAGCGAAGGAATGGGGAAGGAAGGATGGCCGTCCGCGAATCGCTGGCGCGAGTTCGTTCGGATTCAGCGGTACCAATGCCCACGTAGTGCTGGGGGAAGCACCATCGGCAGAGCCGGGAGCGGGGGCAGAGGCGCGTCCGGCCGAGCTAGTGGTGCTGACGGCGCAGAGCGAAGCGGCGTTGAAGGCGCAGGCGGGGCGCTTGCGCGAGCATGTGCAAGCGCATCCGGAGCAGACGCTGGCGGATCTGGCGCATAGCTTGGTGATGACCCGGAGCGCGATGGAGTATCGGCTGGCGCTCGTGACGGGGTCGTTGGCTGCGCTGGCTGCGGACTTGGGGCAGGCGTCAGAGGGGGGGACTTCTGCTGCGGCGGTGCGCGGCCGTGTGGCGGATAGGCGCGGCAAGCGAGCCTTCCTATTTACCGGACAGGGTGCACAAGGATGCGGGATGGGTCGTGGGCTGTACGCGGCGTGGCCGGCGTTCCGCGAAGGCTTCGATCGCTGTACGGCGGAATTCGATCGTGAGCTGGGGCACTCGCTGCGCGAGGTGATGTGGGCGGAGCCAGAGAGTGCGGCAGGGCGTCTCCTGGATCAGACGGAGTACACGCAGCCTGCGCTGTTTGCGCTGGAGTATGCGCTATATGGGCTGTGGCGTTCGTGGGGGGTGAGTGCGGAGTACGTGGCCGGTCACAGCATCGGGGAGCTGGTGGCGGCGTGCGTAGCGGGAGTGTTTTCGCTGGCAGACGGAGCGCGGTTATGTGCAGCGCGGGGCCGGTTGATGCAGGCGCTGCCGCGAGGTGGTGCGATGGTATCGATCGGTGCCTCAGAAGCGGAGGTGGCGTTGGCGGTAGCGCCGCACGCGAGCGAGGTATCGATCGCGGCAGTGAATGGTCCGGAGCAGGTCGTGATCGCCGGGGAAGGGGGAGCTGTCCGGAGGATTGCGGGAGAGTTTTCCTCGCGGGGGGCTCGGACCAAAGAGCTGGTGGTATCGCACGCCTTTCACTCTCCGTTGATGGAGCCGATGCTGAAGGAGTTTCGTGCGGTAGCGGAGACGGTGAGGTATCAGCGTCCGACGGTAGAGCTGGTGAGCAATGTGAGCGGGAAGCTGCACGGCGAGGAGTTGTGTAGTGCGGAGTATTGGGTGCGGCACGTGCGGGAGGCCGTGCGATTTGGGGACGGGGTGAGGACGCTGCACGAAGCGGGGGTGCGGACGTTCATCGAGATCGGGCCGAGAGCGACGCTGCTGGGGCTGGTGCCGGGATGTGTCGGTGAAGGGGAGGTGGAACTGGTGCCATCGCTGCGGGGTGACCGGGCGGAGGCGGAAGCGGTCCTGGGGGCGGTCGGGGGTCTCTATGTACGCGGGGGAGCGATCGACTGGAAGGGAGTGCTTGCTCCGGGAGCTCGACGAGTTGAGCTGCCGACGTATGCATTTGACCGGCAGCGCTACTGGCTTGGGAACAGCACGCGGCGCGCGGTGCCGGGAGGGGATCGGATCGGCGACTGGTTCTACGAAGTGGAGTGGCCCGAGGTTCCGCGTGCATCCGACGAGGGAGCGGCGACGGTGTCCGGGCGCTGGTTGATCATGAGCGATCGGGGTGGAGTGGGCGAGGCGTTGGCGGCGGCGCTGAGCACGCGGGGTCAGGTGTGTACGGTGTTGGCCGCTACTGGGGAGGCAAGTGCAGCTGCGGAGCATCTGGGAGAGAGCCAGCCGCTGCGGGGCGTAGTGTATCTCGGAGGCTTGGATGCCGAGGTGGACGCATCGAGCTCGGCACCGGAGGTGGAGGAGCGTACGCTGGCGGCCACGGCGCCGGTGTTGCAGCTGGTGCAGGGCTTGGCGCGACGAGGGGAGAGTGCCCACCTGTGGATCGTGACGCGCGGAGCGTGTGCAGTGGACACGGCGGGCTCGGCGGCGCCCTGTCAGTCGGCGCTGTGGGGCCTGGGGCGGGTGGTGGGACTGGAGCATCCGTCGCTGTGGGGCGGTCTCGTGGACCTGGACCCGGCGGGCAGCGCGAGCGAAGTGGAAGCGCTGGTGAGGGAGCTATTGTGGCCCGACGCGGAAGCGGAGCTGTGCTTGCGGCAAGGTCGGCGTCATGGCGCACGCCTGGTCTCGGCGTCGGTACCAGCGTTGCCGCGGCCGCTGGCGCTGTCGTCGGAGGGCAGCTACCTGGTGACGGGGGGGCTGGGCGGTCTGGGTCTGGAAGTAGCGCGCTGGTTGGTCGGGCACGGGGCGCGGCACTTGGTGCTGACGGGGCGACGGGGTGCGGCGACGCCGGGTGCGACGGAAGCGGTGGCTAGCCTGCAGGCGCAGGGAGCCGAGGTGCGGGTAGCGGCGGTCGATGTGGCCGATGGCGGGGCGATGGCCGAGCTGCTATCGAAGCAGACGCCACCGGTGCGGGGCGTGGTCCACGCCGCCGGGGTGGGACCGTCGCAGCCGATCGTGGGCAGCGATGTGAATGATTTGTCGGCAACGCTGTCGGCGAAAGTGAGGGGAAGCTGGGTCCTGCACTCGCTGCTGAAGCAGCAGCCGCTGGATCTGTTTGTCCTGTTCTCGTCGGGAGCGTCGGTATGGGGCGGAGCGGGGCAGGGAGCGTATGCGGCGGCGAATGGGTTTATGGACGGCCTTGCGCATCATCGTCGTGGGCAGTCGCTGGCAGGGCAGAGCATCAACTGGGGAGTGTGGGCGGGGGGCGGAATGGGGGACGCTGCGGCGCAGGCGCAGCTGGGGGAGATCGGAGTGCTGGCGATGCCCACGGAATCGGCTCTGTCGGCGCTGGAGCGGGTGGTGGCTGGCGGACGGGCGCAGGTGGTGGTGACGCGGATGGACTGGGGCCGATTTGCACCGGTGTATGGGGCGCAGAGACGGCGGCAGCTGCTGGCGGGACTGGTTCCGCAGGAGACCGCGACCGCATCGAGTGATGCAGGCGCTGCAGCGCGGAGCTGGCGTGGGATGTCGGAGTCCAAGGCGCGGAGCAGGATGCAGGTCATGGTGCGCGGAACGGTGGCCGAGGTGCTCGGTTTCGTCGAAGTGAGCGCGCTCGATCCGGTTCGTGGGTTCGCGGAACAGGGCATGGACTCGCTGATGGCGGTGCAGCTGCGGAATCGGCTGCAGCAGGACTTGGGAATCCAGCTGTCATCCACGCTAGCCTTCGACTATCCGACGGTAGACAAGCTGGTCGCGTACCTACTTGGGCAGGTGTTGCCCCAGTCAGCAGGGGAGGCCCAGCCCAAGGCCCAGACGGCAGTCATTGACGAAGCAGTCGCGATCGTGGGGGCAGCGTGTCGGTTTCCGGGAGGCGTCGAGGATCTGGAGAGCTATTGGCAGCTTCTGGCCGATGCAATCGTAGCCACAAGTGAGGTGCCAGCGAGTCGCTGGAACGTGGCCGATTGGTATGACCCAGATCCGGAGCAGGTCGGCCGGACCTACGTTGCCCGAGCGGGATTTTTGCGCGAGGTGGAGGGCTTCGATGCGGCCTTCTTCCGTATCTCGCCGCGTGAAGCGCTGACGCTGGATCCGCAGCAGCGCTTGCTGCTGGAGGTCAGCTGGGAGGCACTAGAGCGTGCAGGTCAGGACCCGACGATGCTGCGGGAGAGTCCCACCGGCGTGTTCGTCGGCGTCGGGCCTTGCGAGTACAGCGAGCGCTTAGAGAGCCTGAGCCATGAGGCCGGCGGCTTATATGCCGCGACCGGCAACATGCCGAGCGTGCTTTCGGGACGGCTGTCGTTCTTCCTGGGCCTACACGGACCTAGCATGGCCGTAGATACCGCCTGCTCCTCCTCGCTGGTGGCGCTGCACCTGGGCTGCCAGAGCCTGAGGCAAGGGGAGTGTGAGAGAGCGCTGGTCGGTGGCGTCAACCTGCTGCTCTCACCCGCCGGGTTCGTGATGCTGTCGCGGATGCGGGCGCTGGCGCCTGATGGACGCTGCAAGACCTTTTCGGCCGAAGCCGATGGATACGCCCGTGCCGAGGGCTGTGCGGTAGTGGTGCTCAAGCGCCTAGGGGATGCGCAGCGCGACGGCGATCGAATCCTGGCAGTCATTCGCGGCACGGCGGTGAATCACGATGGCGCGAGTAGCGGGCTGACGGTGCCCAATGGCCCAGCGCAACAAGCAGTGATCGAGCAGGCGCTGGAGCAAGCCCGGGTCTCGCCGGCCGAAGTTGACTATGTGGAGTGCCATGGAACGGGAACAGCGCTGGGTGATCCGATCGAGGTGCAAGCGCTGAGCACCGTGTATGGGCGAGGTCGGGCGGAGGCTCTGCCGCTGGTGCTAGGCGCAGCGAAGGCCAACCTTGGGCACCTGGAAGCCGCGTCGGGCTTGGTGGGACTGCTCAAGGTAGTGCTGGCATTCCTGCACGAGCAGATTCCCCCGCAGCCAGAGCTGGGGGCGATGAACCCGCATATCCCGTGGGTGACTCTGCCAGTCCGGGTGGCGCGGCAAAGCACGTCGTGGCCGCGAGGAGACCGCCCGCGCTTGGCTGGGTTGAGTGCCTTCGGAATGAGCGGCACCAATGTCCATGTGGTGCTGCAAGAGGCGCCCCTAACGTCGGGCGTGTGCGCACGGCCAGAATCGCTCGACCCAGTGGCATCGGTGGCGCTGATGGCACTTTCGGCCAAGAGCGAGACCGCACTGAATGCGCAAGCAGGACGTCTTGCCGAGCACTTGCAGAGATACCCCGAACTGTCGCTGCAAGACGTTGCCTACAGTCTGCTTGTGACCCGCAGCGCGATGGAACATCGGCTGACCATTCCGGTGGCCTCGCGCGAGGGGTTGCTGTCAGCGCTCGCCGATGCCGCGCAGGGACAGACACCCCCAGGGGCAGCACGTGGTCGCGTCGAAGCGGGAAGCAGTCCCCAGGTGGTCTTCATCTTCCCAGGCCAGGGCTCGCAGTGGCTGGGCATGGGACAGATGCTTCTGGCTGAGCACCCGGTGTTCCGGGAGGTCATGGTGGCCTGTGACCGCGCGATCCTGGCGGAGGCCGGATTCTCGCTCTTGGCTGAGCTGGCGGCGGACGAGGCGCATTCCCAACTGCATCGGATCGATGTGGTGCAGCCGCTCTTGTTTGCGATGGCGGTGGGATTGGCGGCGCTATGGCGTTCGTGGGGGATCGAGCCGGCTGCGGTGGTCGGGCACAGCATGGGCGAGGTGGCGGCGGCGCACGTGGCGGGAGCGCTGTCGCTGGAAGATGCGGTAGCGATCATTTGCCGGCGAAGTCGGCTGTTGCGGCGGATCAGCGGTCAGGGCGAGATGGCCATGGTCGAGCTGTCGCTAGCAGAAGCACAGACCGCGCTCGCCGGCTACGAAGATCGCTTGAGCGTAGCGGTCAGCAATAGCCTGCGCTCGACGGTAGTAGCGGGCGATCGGGCTGCGCTGGCAGAGCTCTTGTCCCAGCTCGAAGGGAAAGGAATCTTCTGCCGCCGGGTGAAAGTCGATGTGGCGAGCCACAGCCCGCAGGTCGATCCGCTGCAGGCAGAGCTCCTCACCGCGCTGGCCACGATTACGCCGCGCGCTGCTGTGTTGCCGATGCACTCGACGGTCACGGGATCACTATTGCAAGGCCCAGAGCTGGTCGCAGACTACTGGGTCCGCAACCTTCGGCAGCCGGTGCGGTTTGCGCAAGGAGTACAAGCGCTGATCGCGAGCGAGCATCGGCTGTTCGTGGAGATGAGCCCCCACCCGATTCTCGTGCCCGCGGTGCAGGAGCTGCTGGATTCGACGGAGCGAGGCGGGGCTGCGGTGGGATCGCTGCGGCGAGGACAGAGGGAGTCCATCACTCTGCGCAGCGCTCTGGGGGCGCTCTGGGTCAACGGACTTCGGCTGAGCGCGGCGAAGCTGTGTCCTGCGGGGGCGGCTCGCACTTCTCTGCCCACGTATCCCTGGCAGAGGGAGCGGTACTGGGTGGATGCGGGCAAGAGGCGCACGGCCCCAATCGGTCCGGCGGGCCGCTGGCCCCTGTCCGGAGTCGGGCTGCGCATGCCCGGGGCGGTGCTGCATCACCTACTGCTCACCGGCATTCAGCATCAGCCCTACCTGGCCGATCATGTCGTGTTTGGCAAGGTCGTGGTGCCGGGCGCCTTCCATATGGCCGTGATTCTCAGCATCGCGACGGAGCAGTGGCCCGAGCGGGCCATCGAGCTGAGCGGGGTCGAGTTCCTGCGGGCCATTACTCTGGAGCCGGGGCAGGAGGTCGA
The DNA here is from genome assembly GCA_937952145.1 of uncultured Myxococcales bacterium. Lineage (GTDB taxonomy): Bacteria > Myxococcota_A > Polyangia > Palsa-1104 > JAEUJZ01 > JAEUJZ01. The sequence continues at coordinate 10,054 of CALFYE010000490.1, read as the reverse complement.
GCTGCACGCTGTCTTGACACCTGAATCCGACGGCCCGAGCTACCAGTTTGAGCTAGCGACGTTGACGCCCGCGGACAGCGAGCCGCAGTGGACAACCCACGCCCGTGGTCGAGTGCAGGTGACGGAAAGCAAGCCGGGTACCGGGCCGCGGCCCGAGGCACTGGAGAGCCGCACGACGCAGCCAGTAGAGCGCGCCGCCCCTCTGCAGGCCATGTCAGCGGTGCAGATCAACTGGGGACCGCGGTGGCAGTGGCTGCAAGAGGGGCGGGTCGGAAACGGGGCAGCGCTGGCCTCGCTGGAACCAACCTACCCCGGCGCTCATGAAGAAGGGCCCCTGCATCCAACCCTGCTCGACAACAGCTTTGGCGTCAGCTTGCTTGGGGCACTGCTCGCGGTACAAGGCGGGACGCCCCAGCTGCCCTTTGCCGTTGAACGGCTGCGGTGGTGGCAGTCACCCGTCGGGAAAGTGCTCTGCGGCAGCGTGGAAAGATCGCGCACGCACGAGACCTCGTCCGCGGACTTCACGCTAGTCGATGAAGACGGCGGAGTGATCGTCGAAGTCGAAGGGTTCGCGGTCCGTCGGGCACCGCGCGAGCTCTTCCTGCGCCGGGATACGCGAGCCCAGGCGGACTGTTTCTACCGTCTACTCTGGCAGCCGCTACCGCCCCCTGATTTGTCTGCGCCGCCCCCGGAGGGGAGCTGGCTGGTGGTCGCCGCTTCCGGTGCTCCGGCGGCCGCAGCACTTTCGGCACGACTCGCGGGCAGCCTCTGTGTCGAACCCGCGGGCCTGGCTGCGGCACTGGAAGGAATCAGCGCGGCCACGAACGTGGTCTGCCTGTGGGAGACCGATACGGACGAGTCGCCCCCAGTCGGGGCGCAGCGGGTTGCGAACGAAGCCCTGACGGTGCTGCGGGCGCTCCTCGGTCGCGCGGCAACTCGGCTATGGTGGGTCACAACGGCAGCCGTGGCCGTGAAGGAAAACGAACCGCTCCGGCTCGAAACCTCGACGATATGGGGCTTGGGCCGGACAGTGATGCAAGAGCATCCGGAGTTCGGCTGCACCCTGGTCGATCTTCCAGCGGATGCCCTGCCGATCGATCTGCTCTTGCGCGAGTTCTCAGCGCGCGATGACGAAAATCAGATCGCATGGCGTGATGGTCATCGGCATGGAGCGCGGCTGTTGCGGCTGCCGGCTGGAGCGCAGCCGCCTTCTGCGCCCTTGTCGGCACCTGGGACGGTGCTGGTGACCGGCGGCCTTGGTGCACTGGGGAAACAGGTAGCGCGGTGGTTGGCGCAGCAAGGGGTTGCGCACCTCGTGTTGACCGGTAGGCGGGGCCTGGACACTCCCGGCGCAGCCGATGCGGTGGCCGAACTGCAAGCGCTGGGCGCCCGCGTGACCGTAGCCGCCCTTGATGTTGCGGATCGGGTGGCGCTCCAATCGGTACTCGCGGCAGTGCCCGGCGAGCTGCCGCTGCGTGGCGTCGTCCATGCCGCTGTCGTTCTCGACGATGGCGTATTGTCCGAGCAGACTCCTGAGCGTTTCGCCAAAGTTCTCTTGCCCAAGGTGGCCGGTGCCTGGAACTTGCACGAGCTGGTGGCCGGTCACGACCTCGACTTTTTTGTGCTGTTTTCTTCTGCCGTGGGACTTTTGGGGGCAGCGGGGCAGAGCAACTATGCCGCGGCCAATACGTTCCTCGATGCGCTGGCCAGTTATCGCCGAGCCCTAGGGCTCAAAGCGCAGAGCCTGGCTTGGGGCGCTTGGTCGGAAGTGGGACAGGCAGCAGCGCTGCAGGCAACCCACAGGGCACGCCTGTCGCGGCAGGGAATGAAGTGGCTATCCCCTGAGGACGGAATCGCGCTGTTCGCACGCGCCTTATCCCTGCCTGAGCCGCATCTCGGTGTCCTCAAACTAGATTCAAAGGCTTTGGCGCACTCGCTGGGAGGAGCGATCCCGCCACTGTGGCGCTTGATCGTCCGCCCATCATCGATGCGGTCAGCCAGCAGTCAAGAAGGCTCGTGGGCAGCGCGCCTGGCGACGCTGTCCGCGGAGCGCCGAGAAGCCGAAGTCCGTTCGATGCTGCAGGCAGAAGTAGCGCGGGTGTTGGCCATCGGTAGCGCGAGTGCTGTGCCGATCAACCAGCCGTTTTCGGAGCTCGGGCTCGACTCCTTGATGGCCATGGAGCTGCGCAATTCGCTGGGTCGGCGGGTCGGCAAGTCGCTGTCAGCAACGTTGGCGTTTGATTATCCAACGGTCGATGCCCTGGCTCGCTGGCTCTTGCAGAGTGTACTTGGGCGAACAGCGGCCGGGGCCTCGTCGGCCAACGCGAGCCCGCGTAGCGCAGCATCCGAGCCGATTGCCATCATTGGCATGGGTCTCCGCTATCCCGGAGGCGTGAGTGATCCCGCTTCATTCTGGAAGCTGCTGCATGGGGGCGTGGATGCGATAGGCGAGATACCGCGCACACGCTGGGATGTGGACGAGCTGTACGATCCGGACCCCAGCGTGGCAGGGAAGATGATGACGCGGTGGGGCGGATTCCTATCTGACATCGATCAGTTTGACCCTAGCTTTTTCGGAATCTCGCCGCGTGAAGCCGAGAAGATGGACCCACAGCAGCGGCTGCTCTTGGAGACGAGCTGGGAGGCGTTGGAGAGAGCCGGAGTCATACCCGACCGATTGATGGAGAGCGACACCGGCGTATTCGTCGGGCTCATGTATCACGAGTACGGGACGCTGCTCAGTGGTACGGAAGCGATGGATGGGTATGTCAGCACGGGCAACGCCGGGAGCATCGCCTCGGGGCGCATCTCGTATTTCCTCGGCCTCAAGGGCCCGAGTCTGACAGTGGACACGGCGTGCTCGTCATCGCTGGTCGCACTGCACCTAGCCTGCCAGTCCCTGCAGCAGGGGGAATGTTCCGTGGCGCTGGCCGGCGGCGTGACCGTCATGCTGACCCCTATGTTGTTCGTAGAATTTAGTCGCTTGCGCGGGCTTGCCCCGGACGGACGCTGCAAGAGCTTCTCAGAAGCAGCGGACGGAGCGGGATGGAGCGAAGGCTGCGGGATGCTGGTGCTCAAGCGGCTCTCAGAGGCCGTGCGGGATGGCGACCCGATACATGCCGTGATTCGCGGTTCTGCAGTCAATCAGGACGGGAGGAGCAATGGTCTGACCGCGCCTAACGGCCCGTCGCAGGAGGCGCTGATTCAGCGTGCGCTGCAGCAGGCGGGTGTGGCGGCCAGGGAAGTGGGGTACGTGGAGTGCCACGGAACCGGAACGAAGCTGGGGGACCCGATCGAAGCGCAAGCGCTGGGTGCTGCGCTGTCGGAAGGACATAGTGCGGAAGAGCCTGTGCGAATCGGCTCAGTGAAGTCGAACCTGGGGCACACGCAGGCAGCGGCAGGAGTGGCCGGGATCATCAAGACGGTCTTGGCGCTGGAGCAGGAGAGGATTCCCAAGAGCCTGCACGCGGAGACGCTGAGTCGGCACATTCCGTGGTCGGAGCTACCGCTGAAGGTGGTGAGGGAAGAGGAAGCGTGGCCGCGGAGCGGAAGGCGGCGGATAGCGGGAGTGAGCTCGTTTGGAATCAGCGGAACGAATGCGCACGTGATTCTGGAGGAAGCGCCGGTTGCGGGGCGCGTGTCCCAGGCCCCCGAGCGGGCTGCCGAGCTGGTGGTGGTGTCGGCGAAGAGCGAAGCGGCCTTGAAAGAACAAGCGGCGCGACTGCGTGCCCATCTGCAGGGGAATGCGGAGGAATCGCTTGGGGATGTGGCGTACAGCCTGGCGAGCACGCGGAGCGAGTTTGAGCATCGGCTGGGAATCGTGGCGCGGACGCGTGAGGGACTGCAGGCGCAGCTTGAGCTGGCCGCCCGGGGCGAGATTCCAGCCGGTGTTGCGCGCGGTACGGTGGCAGCATCTCCCGGGAAGCTAGCATTCCTATTTACCCCGCAGGGTGCGCAGACTCCGGGCATGGGGCGTGACTTGTACGCGGCCTGGCCCGCCTTCCGCCACGCGTTTGATCGATGTATGACGCTGTTCGATCGCGAGCTTGAGCGTCCGCTCCGCGAGGTGATGTGGGGCGAACCAGGCAGCGTCGAAGCCGAGCTTCTGGATCAGACGAAGTACACGCAGCCCGCACTGTTCGCGCTGGCGTACGCGCTGCATGCGTTATGGCGGTCGTGGGGCGTGATTCCGGATCTTGTGGCGGGCCACAGCGCAGGGGAACTGGTGGCGGCATGCGTGGCCGGGGTGTTTGCGCTGGAAGACGCGGTACGCCTGTGCGCAGCGCGAGGCCGGCTGATGCAAGCGCTCCCGCGGGGCGGCGCGATGAGGGCGATCGCGGCGTCAGAGGCCATGGTGGCAGCGGTGGTGGCTGCACAGTCCGAAGTGGTCTCGATCGCAGCGGTGAACGGACCAGAATCGGTCGTGATTTCAGGCGTGGAAGGGGCGGTCAGTGCAATTGGGGAGTGGTTCGCGGCGCGAGGGGTGCGGAGCAAAGGACTGCAGGTGTCGCATGCCTCTCATTCGCCGCTGATGGAGCCGATGCTGGAGCCGTACCGGCAGGTAGCGGAGTCGCTTCGGTATGAGCGTCCATCGGTCGCATTGGTGAGCAATCTAAGCGGGCAGGTGAGTGGGGAGGAAGTGAGCTGCGCCGACTACTGGGTACGGCACGTGCGGGAATCAGTGCGCTTTGTGGCCGGCGTTCAGGCCTTGTACGAGGCCGGAGCCCGGACGTTTGTGGAGCTCGGGCCGAGGCCGACGCTGCTGGGGTTGCTTCCGACCTGTCTGCCGCAAGCAAAGCCGACGCTCTTGCCCAGTCTTCGCGAAGGACGTCCTGAGACCGAGAGCATCCTAGAAGCGCTGGGTGGCCTGTGGGCCGTCGGCCACTCGGTCGACTGGCACGCGCTATTTCCGGCGGGCGGGCAGAGGGTGGACCTGCCGAGGTATGCGTGGCAGCGCCAGCGATATTGGATCGCGGCACCGACTACCGGTGCGGAGGGGTTACAGCCGCGATCACCCACCAGGGGCCACCCGCTGCTGGGGCTGCCCCAGACTCTGTCGACTCAGCTGAACACCAAGTGGTGGGAGACCACGCTCGATCGCAAGCACCTCCCGTGGCTTGGCGATCACCAAGTGCAGGGAGCCATCGTATTCCCTGGCGCGGCCTATCTGGAGATGGCGCAGTCGTCTGGAATTGAGGCACTGAGCAAGGATCCGATAGCGATCACGGACGTGGTGTTTTCGGAAGCGATGGTCCTATCCGGCGATACGACACTGAGCGTGCAGACGGTAATGACGGAGGAACAGCCGGGACTGCTGCGATTTCAGGTGGCGAGTCGAATCGGGGGCGCGGCGAACGGAGCCTTTGTGGTTCATGCCCGTGGCAAGGTGCAGCGGAGCCAGCGTGGGGCGGAGCCGGCGCGATTGGATCTGGCAGACCTGCGTGCTCGCTTGGAAGCCGATGACGTGGCAGATGCATATGCCCGCCTGCGCTCAATGGGTCTGGAGTATGGCCCGGCCTTTCAGGGAATCCTGGAGCTCTGGCGCGGGCCGGGGGAGGCGCTGGGACGGCTGCAGCTACCGCAAGCCGCGGGCTCGCAGACCGCGTACCAGTTCCATCCCGCTCTTCTGGATGCCTGCTTTCAGGTCGTTGCCGGTGCCTTCGCGGGTATGGCCGAGCTGACGCCCTGGGTGCCCGTCGAGCTGGGCTCGCTGCGGCTGCTCCAGCCTCCGCCTTCCGAGCTGTTCTGCTATGTCCGGAGCACGCTGGCCGGTGCAGAGTCTTCGGATCGGCGGTGTGTGAATCTGCGGGTAGTCAATGGCGCGGGGGCCGCGGTCGCGGAAATTCATGGACTCATTCTGCGACGGCTAGCAACTGGAAGCGCCCGGCGGGAAGAGGACGGGTGGTTCTTAGGAATCGATTGGGAATTGGCGCGGGTGCCACCACCAAAGCTGGTCAGCGGTCGATGGCTCTTGCTTGGTGACGGCCGTGGCGTCGGGGCGGCCTTGCGCTTCCAACTGCAGGCAGCGGGCCACACGGTCGTCCAAGTATCGGAGAGCCGGCTCAGCCCTGGGCGACTGCGCACGATTCTGAGCGATTCCTTTGCGGGCGCAGCTCCGACCGCAGTGGTTCATTTGGGCAGCTTGTCCGCGGCCGGGACGCTCGATGAAGGATCCCTTGAAGCGGGGCTGGCCGATGGCTATGACAGCGTGCTTTGCACGGTCCAGGCTGTGGCCGGCATGGGGTATCGCGATGCGCCGCGGCTATGGCTGCTGACGCGCGGGGCGCAGGCCGTGGGGACGGGCGAGGTTTCGGTGGTGCAAGCGCCGCTGCTGGGGCTCGCGCGGGTCGTGGCGATGGAGCATGCAGAGCTGCGCTGCGGGCGGATCGATCTGGATCCTGGCAGCCCGGCCGGCGAAACCCAGAGCATCGTTTCAGAGCTCTTGGCTGATGACTCCGAAGACGAGATCGCACTGCGAGGAGGGGAGCGGCGCGTTGCTCGAATCGTGAATCGGCTTCCCGAGGTCGGTCTCAGGGAGCGCAGCGAGCCGGCTTCCGGTCGATCCTTCCGGCTCGAGATCGAAAAGCCCGGTGTTCTCGACCACCTGGTCCTGCGCGCGATGGAGCGTCGGGCGCCGGGCCCTGGGGAAGTCGAGATCGCAGTGGACGCGGCGGGGCTGAACTTCATCGACGTCATGAAGGCCATGGGGATCTACCCAGGGCTGGGCGAGGGCCAGATCGCACTTGGGGGTGAGTGTGCCGGCCGCGTCGTCAACGTAGGTGAAGGCGTCCAGAGCTTGCGGGTCGGTCAAGCTGTCGTGGCGGTCGCGCCTTTCAGCTTTGGCACGCATGTCACCGTCGTTGAGCAGATGGTTGTGCCGCGTCCGGACCCCCTCAGTGCGCCCCAGGCCGCCGCCATTCCCGTCGTTTTCATGACGGCCTGGTATGGCTTGGTTCATCTGGCCCGACTGCGCGCGGGCGAGCGCGTGCTCATCCACTCGGCGGCTGGCGGCACTGGGCTGGCAGCGGTGGCGATTGCTCGCCATCTCGGCGCGGAGGTGTTTGCAACAGCCGGCACACCGGAGAAACGAGCCTGGCTGCGGGAACAGGGCATTCGCTATGTCATGGACTCACGCTCTCTCGACTTTGCAGAACAGACTCTCGCAGCGACGGGGGGCGAGGGCGTCGACGTGGTGCTTAACTCGCTCTCTGGCCAGGCCATCGAGGCCAGCCTCTCATCCCTGGCAGTGGATGGACGCTTCATTGAGATCGGCAAGACCGATATCTACAAAGATCGACCGCTTGGACTTGCTCACTTCAAAAAGAGCCTCTCGTATAGCGCGGTTGACTTGGTGGGCCTGGGGGCGCGGCGGCCAGAGCGATTCGCTGCCCTTCTAAGAGAAGTCATGCAGCTGTTCGTGGATGGGAGTCTGCAGCCGCTCGCGGTTGAGACATTCCCGATCTCACGTGCCGCGGATGCCTTCCGCAAGATGGCGCAGGCGCAGCACATCGCCAAGCTGGTGCTGACTCTCCCTGATCCGGAAGCACGAATCCTGGTCCCCAGCGAATCGCAGGTAGCCATCCGTGCCGATGGCACATATCTGGTGACCGGTGGTCTGGGAGGACTGGGGCTGAGTGTGGCCGGTTGGTTGGCCGAGCAGGGAGCCGGCGAGCTGGTGCTCTTGGGTCGCTCCGGTATCACGACCGATGAGCAGAAGGCTGCAGTCGCCGCCCTCGTGGCCAAAGGGGCGCGCGTGCGGGTCGCAAAAGTCGATGTGGCCCGGCGGGCCGAGCTGCAGCCGATTCTTCAGGAGATCGCTGCATCCGGGAGGCCACTGCGGGGGGTCATTCACGCGGCAGGCCTGCTGGACGATGGGATCTTGCTCAAGCAGAGCCCAGCGCGGCTGCGTGCGGTGATGGCTCCTAAGGCGCAGGGGGCTCTGCACCTGCACGAGCTGACTTCCGATCAGCGGTTGGACTTCTTTGTCCTTTATGCTTCGGGATCTGGGCTCCTGGGCTCCCCTGGCCAGGGCAACTACGCCGCAGCCAATAGCTTCCTCGATGCACTGGCGCACTACCGAAAGCGGCAAGGCCTGCCGGCCTTGAGCGTGGACTGGGGTGCGTTTGCCGAGGTCGGGCTGGCGGCGGCACAAGCCAACCGGGGTGCGCGACTCTCCTCCTTGGGAATGCGGAACCTCAGTCCGATAGAGGGACTGCGGGCGCTCGGACGTCTGCTCGAAAGCAAGGAAGTGCAGGCTGGCGTGATGCCGCTGAACCTGCGGCGGTGGGTCGGGACATATCAGGCAGCAGCGGCGTCCGCGCGACTATCGCGGCTACTTGCCACGCAGTCGGCAGGAAGCAGCCAGCTCCCTGGAGAGCTCGGGCTGCGGGAGCGACTCGCAACGGAGGAAGCGGGAGGCCGAGCCGCTCTCCTTCAGGAGATCGTGCGTACGCAGGCCGCGCAGGTGCTGCGGATATCGCCAGACAAGCTCGATGTGGAAATGCCGCTGACGAGTCTGGGCATGGACTCGCTAATGGGATTGGAGCTGCGAAATCGCCTGGAGACCGTGCTCGGGATCAACGTCCCGGCAACCCTGCTCTGGTCCTATCCCACCGTGGCGGCTCTGGGCAATCACCTCGCGGGTACGACGCAGCTAGCCCCCCGCGAGGACTCATCGCTAGCCCCCATGGACGTGTCGGACTCCAGCGAAGTCGAAGACATGTCTCAGGATGACTTGGCTCGAATGATCACCGAGAAGTTTGAGGCACTGAAATGACGACTCACGGCAATTCGGGACAACAGAATCTGCTGAAGCAAGCGGCTATCGTCATCAAGCGACTTGAAGAGCGGCTGGCGCCGCTTGAGCAGGGGGAAAAGCAGCGTACAGAGCCGATCGCTCTGGTGGGTATCGGTTGTCGCTTTCCCGGCGGTGCGAATACCCCAGATGCGTTTTGGCAGCTGCTTGAAGGCGGCCGCGATGCCGTAGCGTCCTTGGAGTCGCGCTGGACTTTGGTGGGGGCTCACCCACATCAAGAAGTTCCCCGCTGGGCCGGGTTGCTAACGGAACCCATCGATGAATTCGATCCCGCATTCTTTGGCATCTCGCCGCGTGAGGCGCGATCCATGGACCCGCAGCATCGCTTGCTGCTGGAGGTGAGCTGGGAAGCGCTAGAGAACGCTGGCCAAGTACCGCGAGCCATCGAGGGGAGCCGGACCGGCGTCTTCATCGGTGCCTGCTCTACCGATTACAACCAGGCGGTCGCGCAGCAGCCATCCGCGAGCCAGGACGCTTACAGCTTCACCGGCAACCTGCTCAGCATTGCCGCGGGACGTCTGTCCTACACGCTAGGTCTGCAAGGACCTTGTCTGACCGTTGACACCGCCTGTTCGTCATCGCTGGTCGCCATCCATCTCGCCTGCCAGAGTCTGCGCCATCGCGAGAGCGATCTTGCTCTGGCAGGCGGGATCAACCTGCTGCTCTCTCCGGACACGATGGAAGCGCTGGCAAGAACCCAGGCGCTATCCCCGGATGGTCGCTGCAAGACGTTCGATGCTGCTGCCAACGGCTTTGTGCGCGGTGAAGGCTGCGGAATCGTGGTGCTCAAGCGCCTCTCGGATGCGCAGCGGGACGGGGACCGGATCTGGGCTCTGCTCCGGGGATCCGCGATCAATCAGGATGGTCGGTCGACCGGGCTGACGGCGCCCAACGTGCTGGCGCAGGAGCGGGTGCTGCGCGAGGCTCTGCAGAGTGCGCGGCTCGACGGCGGAGCCATCGATTTTGTTGAGACCCACGGAACCGGGACTGCACTTGGCGACCCGATCGAAATAGCGGCGCTGCAAGCCGTCGTCGGCCCGAGCCGAGCCGACAAAACGAGCTGTGTGCTCGGAGCCGTGAAGACCAACATCGGACACCTCGAGTCCGCCGCCGGTGTCGCCGGTCTGATCAAGGTCGTGCTGTCGCTGCAACACGAATTGCTGCCGCAGACACTGCATTTCACCAACCCCAACCCGCACATCCCGTTCGACCAGTTGCGCGTGAAAGTCGTTGCCGCCG
>CALFYE010000489.1 GCA_937952145.1 uncultured Myxococcales bacterium | reverse complement strand
TCGCAGGGGTGTCACGGCATCGTGGCTCAGAGTCAGTCGATTGAGCAGCGTGCGTCGATCGGGAATGATGTCAGGTGCGTGCAGAGTCGTTTCCTCCCTATGCACTCTGGATGAGCTGGGCATAGGCACCGCCTCGCTTCAGCAGATCGTCATGAGTGCCGCGCTCCACGATCTTCCCGCGATCGAGCACGAGGATCTCTTCGCAGTCGCGAATAGTGCTCAAGCGGTGCGCGACCATGATGCAGGTGCAGCCGCGCCAGCGCAGGCTGTGGTCAATCTGTTGCTCCGTCAGGGGATCCAGCGCACTGGTGGCCTCATCCAAGATCAGGATGCTGGGGTTGTGCACTAGCGCCCGCGCGATCTCCAAGCGCTGCCGCTGGCCACCGCTGAAGTTGCGGCCCCCTTCTTCTACAGCGCCGTCATAGCCGCGCTCACGCTGCGCGATGTCCTCGTGAATGCGTGCATCCTTGGCAGCTGCCACCACCTGGGGCTCGGGAATGCTCGCGTCCCACATGGTGATGTTTTCTCGAATGCTCCCCTCGAACAGAAAGATGTCCTGATCGACGACAGCCAGCGAGTGTTTGAGCAGGGTGCGGGGAATGTCAGGCCGCAGCTCGCCATCAAAGCGGATCTCGCCAGCCCATGGCTGCAGCAGGCCTGCGACCAGCTTGGCAATGGTGGACTTGCCACTCCCCGAGCCGCCAACCAGCGCGATGCGGCTGCCCGGTCGCAGGGTCAGGCTGAAGTCATCGATCAGCGGTGGATCCAAGCGGCTGTAGCCGAAGCGGATGCCGCGAAGCTCGATGGCGCCGGTCAGACGTGTGCGCAGAGACAGCGGAGACGCCAGCGCTCTTGCAGTCTGCGCAGCACCGGGAAGGCCGGGGTCTTGCGGGTGCTGAAGCACATCATCCAAGCGACGCAGCGTGCCTTGCACAAGCTGCACGGTGCTGGACAGGTGGGCGAGCTGCTGCAGGGGGGCTAGGAAGCTCACCATCAAGCTCTGCACTGCGACAAGCTCGCCCATCGACAGGCGACCCTCCATTACTTGCAGCGCTCCGACTCCCAGGACGCTGGCATGGCTCAGCGTGCTAATCAGCGGCAACAGCGCCCCCAGAAGCGCACTCGAAGCCGCCAGCTCTTGCTCGGTATTTGTGACCTTGGTCTGGTACCCCGCCAAGCGAATGAAGAAGTCGTTTTCCGATCCGCTGGCCTTGATGCTCTCGATCTGCTGAACCCCTTGAACCGAGGTGCCGTACAGCTTGCCGCGATCTTGCTGCAGGCGCAGGCTCTGCTCGGTACGTGCCTGGCCAAGCCAGCGCAGCGTCATGATCGTCACCAGCGCAGTCAGCAGCGCGATGGCAAACAGTGTGCGGTCATGGGCGTACAGCAGGGCGGCATAGAACACGACAACGACCAGCTGAATCGTCGACTCTGCGAGGTCACCCGACAACAGCCCGGCCAGATCTTCATTGGCTCCCACGCGATCGATCAGATCTCCTGGATTGCGCACGCTGTAAAACGGGGTCGGCAGCCGCAGCATGTGCCACAGGAACTGGCTGGCCGCGGACAGCGCGAGCTTGGCTTCCAGGCGCCCCAGATAGTGGCGATACAGAGCGGTCAGCCCCCCGCGAAGCAGCAAGGTTGCAGCCATCGCCACAAGCAGTGGACCAAGCCAGTCGCGGGCGCCGCCGATCAAGATCTCGTCGAGAAAAATCCGGCTCAGGCTGGGGATCAAGAGCCCCGGAACCACCAGCAGCAAGCCAACCAGGATGACGTAGGCCAAGGCCTGGCGCGATCCCGAGAGCCGCGGCCACAGCGCCGCATAAATCGAGACGCGATCATCCGCACGCTGAAACTGCGGCCCCGGTTCAAACGTCAATGTGACGCCGGTATAGGCAGCTGCGAACTCGTCCCACGTGACCTTGCGACGTCCGCGCGCTGGATCATTTAGGTAGACAGATCGGCGCGAGAATCCTTCGACCACCAAGAAGTGGTTGAAGTTCCAGAACACGATGAAGGGCGGCTGGGTCTGGCGCAGCGGCTCCAGATCGAGCTTTAGGCCTTTGGCAACGAGCCCATGATCGCGGGCTGCCTTGAGTAGGTTCGATGCCTTGCTGCCATCGCGCGAGACTCCGCAAGCCTCGCGCAGCGCGGCCAGCGAGACATAGCGGCCAAAGTACGAAAGGATGATTCCCAGCGACGCGGCGCCACAGTCAGCCGCTTCCATCTGCAGCAGGATCTGCGTCTTGACTCGACGGGAACGGCGCGGCGCAGCCGTGGGCCGCTTTGCCTGCTGTTCTTGGGTCATGATGTGGCCTTCATCGCCCGTCCTTGGCCGATAGGACGGGCAAGAGAACGCTGATCGGCGTTCGCAGGCGCGTGGTGATCCAGACGTGACACAGCGTCCCCGGATGAATCAAGACGGGCGGCCCCTTCGGTGATGTGAAGCGGTATCCACTTCGGGTGCTGCGATCCCGCTGCAGCGCGATGTGCAGCTCGATCGGCGTATCGACTGTCTTTACGAACGAAGCGGCAAGATCCGCGCTGCCCAGGCGCGTCGCGATCGCCTCTGCACTGGTGGGATACTCGGCGACCGAAACGACGGTTCCAGCGATGGCGCCGTACTCTTCGCGTACGACGGTGCTGGGCGAGACTTCGACCGCCATGCCTGGAGCGATCTTCTTGCCGTCGACGCCGGGGACATAGACGAACGCCTCCAAGCTCCCACCGGCTTCCTCTGATCCTGCGTGCTCCAGCATGAAGATCGGCAAGCCAGGACTCACGATCGTCCCAAGCGCGGCGCGAACCTCCAGCACGCGGCCATGCACCGGGCTGCTCAGGGTTGTGTAGCGTTCGATCTTCTCGTGCAGCTCATGAACACGACGCTGCAGTTCATCGATGCGAATGCGACGTTCTCCGGCTTCTTGCTGCTTGCGCTGCGTGTCCTCGACCTTCTTGGCAGAGAGCTCTTTCAGCAAGCCCCGCGCACGATCGGCATCTGCCTGCGTGCCAATCAAGGTATCGCGCGTGTCTTGCAACGCCTGCTCGGTAATAAGTCCGTCCGATAGAAGCTGTCTCTGCGACGCCAGCTTGCGCGCCAGGGTCTCGGATCGATCGTGCAGTGTGCGCAGCTGTTCCTGTGCGGCGCGACGGCGCTGTGCGATCACCGCGCGCTGCAGCTGGATGTCATCTCGGCCGAACTCGGTCAGTGTCATGTCCTGCGCCTGCAGGTTGGTGAGGGTGGCCTGCGCGGTTTCCAGCTCGGCTCGCAGCTCGGGCAGGGCCAGCCGCGCCAAGATCTGACCGGGCCTGACTTCGCTGCCTGGCGTCACATGGATCTCGGTGAGCTGGCCAGAAAACAGCGCGTTCACGCGGGTGAGCCCACCCTTTTTGAGCAAGATGCCGCGACCTTCGACGCGGCTGGGCAGTACCCCGATCACCGACCACACCGCGCCCCCAACAAGCAGAGCCAACAACCCCAGCAGCGCAAGCCAGCCCTTGGGGCTGATCACATTCAGTAGCTGATCCAGCTGTTCGGGCGAGGACAGCTTGTCCAGGGCTTGCTGACGGAATAGAGCCACGCGCTGCGTCCTTTCTGGCGCCGAGGAGTCCGAGCGAGGTCGCGGAGTACAGAGCTGCGTTCAGCATCCCCCACAGTTGTTGAGGAAGTGTGGAGGGTCGAGCGAGTACGCCCCGATCGTCTGGCTGGCTTGTTACGCTGCAGATCCAATGGGGGAATGTCGATGTGCAGCGAGCAGATCAGCGCGATGGGGTTTCGACGACAGAGCCTAAGTCGGTACGGCTGCGGCTCAGGATGGCTGGCGCTCTTGTCTCTCTGCGCGCTGTCGCTGGTCGCTTGCGTGGCACCGTGGGATCCGGCCTTGGGTCGCGGCCCCTGCGCGCGTGGCTGCCGCGCCCAGGTCGTGCAGAGCTTCCCGCATGACCCCAAGGCCTTTACCGAGGGCCTGTTCCTGCTCGACGGCGTTCTGTACGAAGGAACTGGCATAGAAGGGCAGTCCAGCTTGCGCCGCACGCACCTGCAGAGTGGAGCTGTTGGGCAGGCGGTGTCGCTGCCCAGTGACGAATTCGGCGAGGGGATCGCAGCTGCTGGCGCGCGCATCGTGCAGCTGACCTGGAAGCATGGGCGTGCTTATGTCTACGACGTCAGCACGCTGGCGCTTATCGATCAGCTCAGTTACCCCACGGAAGGCTGGGGCTTGAGCTTCGATGGCTCTCGCTTCGTGATGAGCGATGGATCTTCGACCCTGTACTTTCGATCGCCGGATACCTTTGCCGAACTGGGTCGCATTCGCGTCCACGATGGCCGCGGCTTTGTCGATCACCTAAATGAGCTAGAGGTCATCAATGGCTTGATCTACGCCAATGTCTGGCTCACCGACATGATCGTGATCATCGATCCACAAGACGGTGCGGTGCGTGGACGCATTGGTCTTTCTGACTTGCTGCCCGCCGATCAGCGAAGTGACAGAGAGGATGTGCTAAACGGCATCGCATACGATGTCGGCAGCGGACACTTGCTGGTCACTGGCAAGCGCTGGCCTGCTCTCTTTGAAATCGCGCTGCAAGAGATCAGGGACTAGGCGACTGCTGTGGGGCTTGGGCTTGCTCACGGTGTCTCTTCCCGGGTAGGCACCTTGTTTACCGCGGACACAGCGGCACCCAGCCGCGCAACCACAGGTACTGACAGAGCAGAGCGCAGAGCCCGAAAAGCGTCGCGCCGACAAACCAGCTCAGCGATGGATAGGCGGCGGGTGGACGCACTTCCAGCTTGGGAGCTGCGTCTTCTTTGCGCAGCAGATCCTGCAGATCGGCAAGCAGCTCGCCCGCGTCTTGGTAGCGCAGCGAAGGTTCTTTCTCGGTCGCTTTGCGCAGCACCAGCAAGCAGCGTGGATCGATGTCTTTCGCACGCTCGCGCGGATCCGGCAGCGGGCTGTGCAGCTGCGCATGCAGGGTAGCCGCGACCGACTCACCAGAAAATGGTGGCCCACCGGTTAGCAGCGCAAAGTAGGTCAAGCCCAAGGCATAAACATCGCTGCGCGCGTCGGCTGGCCAGCCTGCGACCTGTTCTGGGCTGTGGTACTGCGCGGCCTGCTGCGACATGGCCTGGCTGCCCAAACCATCGCCTTGTGCTGCTGGCATCATGGCGAAGTCGACGAGCTTCACGACGCCAGAGAGCGAGTACAGGATGTTGCTTGGTCGCAGGCAGCCATGCAGGATGCCCGCCGCGTGTGCCGCCTGTAGCGCACCACAGCAGTCGTGCAGAATGCGCGTCGCTTCCAGCCAGGCATAGGGCCCGCCGTACTCCATTACCTGGCCCACCGACTCGGGGTTTAGAAGCTCCATCACCACGCAGCCGTCAGAATCGGTGCGTACGATGTCATAAACCGTGATCGCGTGCGGGTGGCTTAGGCGCGCTAGGCGCTGCGTCTGTTCGATGACCTGCCGCAGGCTTGGGGGATCGTGCAGCAGCGGAGGAGCAAGAAACTTCAGCGCGACGCTGCGGGCGAGCACGGTGTCCAGGCCTTCATAGACTGCGCCGCTGGGTCCAGTCCCCAGCGGCTGCAAGACCTGATAGCGGCCCAGGTCCATACCAACCCGCGCGTCTTCCGCCGACGAGGAATCACCTTCTATGCTCGCCACGGTGGATGAAGAGGGCTCTGGCTTCGGAAGGTCCATCTGCACCTTGGCTTCCTGTTCGGAAAGCCGCTGCGTGGGCAGCCACTGAACGTCACCCGCCTGCTAGCTTCGCTTCAGCTTGGTGACGTTCGGTCAGCCTAGCTGGGGAAAATAAAGGTGGTGCTGGGTGTCCCGTTGCTCGTAAAGCCAGAGGCCACGTTGGTCACCACGTTATTGACGTAGGTCTCGACGGAATTCGTAAGATTGGTCGCCGATCCGGTCGATTGCTTCTGGCCGCCGCTGACCTCGTCAAGCTCGGCTTCGTTCATCTCGGTGGCAGCGTTGGTGGGGATCGGGCTCTGGGTGTCTTGGCTCATGGGTCTGCTCCTTGTTCTGCGTCTGGGGTGTAGTCCGCCGGGCTGCACCCATGCGGCTACACGGATCAGGCTAGCGACAAGATGTTGAGAAACTGTGGATGCCCAAGCACCACGCTCTTCGACGGAGGTTATCCGTCCACAATACCGAGGGCTCAGGGGAGGTCAGATTTGCCTCGGAGCCTCCTCATGAGGCTGGGGTGCGGCAGGCGTTCAATCAGTGCCGGTATGTTTCACTCGCTTTGCGGAGCTGCAGTCTGATCTCTGCGCGACCGCTCCGAGCGCAGTCAGGGACATGCAAACACCACCAACAACCTAGATTTCCAACGATGAACCACTGAACATCGCGAGAGGAGGCGTTGTGAAGCTTCGGTACCGACCCGCCAATAGTAACGTTTGACTTTATCTGTCATATGTGATTCAAGCTGCGCCTTCTCGCCCGGGGCTTTCGTCGAATGTGCCCACCCTGGCCCGGGCCCACCGCCGGGATGCCAGTGCGCAGATAGGGTTGCTTGACGAGCGGGCTCAGGTCGGTTCCGGCAGGGTCGTGAGGGCGAGCCTGTGCCAGAGAGCAGTGGCAAACCGAGCGACGGCTATTGGCAAGCAGTGTGTGCTGAAGAACCGGGATGCATGGCCGGCCGCTCGTAGATCTGCATCCTGCGTGTTCTCTCTGCGATCTCGGCTGGCGGAATCTGGCTGCCCATGTGTGACGCATCGCCGCATCGGACAGCGCCATGCCGTGGTTCGGAGTTCCCATCGCTGCCCCCCTTTCGTGGATCGCGCACCAAGCTCAAGAAAATCGCGGCGCACCACCCCACTGCGAACAGCGGGCTCAGAAAGCTGGTGTTCAATGCCCCGCTGCGACGGCCATCTGATCCGATCACGCTCTCCTTGGCATCCAGCCCGAGCTCGGCGGGACTGCGACGACCGGCGAACGGAGAATGTCGGCGATCAACCGAAGGACGCCGGCAGCGGTCTGCGGCCGGATCGCCGACCATCACGCGGTCGCCAGGCACTACTCAGCAGATGGTGGTCACGCGGTCACGCGATCGCAGACGACGACCTACCCCACATCGTGGGTCGATCTCGGTGCGACTTCGCGGACGCTCTGCGGCATGGCGTACGGTCAGCGGCACGCGCAGGCACTCCGCGCAGGCGCGTTTGCGTCCGGCGCAAAGCAGACTCCACCGGTGCCACGCCGCCGGGCCAAGCGGCACCGTGGCCCGTGTGGGAGTCGGCTCGCAAGCTGGAATGTCAAGGCGGGCAGCGCTGCAGCGC
>CALFYE010000488.1 GCA_937952145.1 uncultured Myxococcales bacterium | reverse complement strand
GAGCCAGCTTGCGTGCTTGGGGGTGTAGTGAAATTCGATGCGCTGCGCGATGCGGCGCGCTTCGGCAGGCGGGAAGGCGTCGTACAGTGCGCCGACGCTGTGCGTCGACAAGTTGTCGAGCACGACGCGGATTTTTGCGGCGAGCGGGTAGTGCACATCGCATAGGTCGCGCATGCAGTGTGCGAAGTCGACGTTGGTGCGACGCTCGGTGACTTTGACGTGTCGCCATGGGCGGTGCGCATCCACAAATGCAAACAAGTTGCATGTACCGTTTCGGCGGTACTCGTAGTCGATACGCTCCAGAATTCCAGGCGCCGCAGGATGCGGAGTGCGCGTTTCACCGACGAGCTGCACCGGACTCTCATCGAAACAGACGACCGGGTACGAAGCAGACGCGGGCTGCGTGTACAGCTCGACGACGTCCTCCATGCGCGCGACGAATTCGCCATCGACCCGCGGGATGCACCACATCTTGTGCTGCCATGGCTTGAGCTGTTTTTCGTGCAGGCGTCGTCGGATCGTCTCGTCGCCGATGTGCTCGTGCTGCGTCAGCTGCACCATCCGATCCGCCAACATCGAGATCGTCCAGCGCGCCCACCCAGACGGAGGCTTCGAGCACGCGGTCGCCACCAGCAGCAGCTCTTCGGGTTCCGACAGCTTGCGCTTGGCACCCGGTCGCGGCCGTTCCGAGAGCGCTTCCAACAGGCCGCGCTCGACGAAGTCACGCTTGGTGCGAAACACCGTGGAGGTCCCGACATCGACGGACGCCGCGATCTGCTCATGCGTCTCGCCACGATCCGCGGCTAGCAAAATGAGCGCTCGCTTCACCTTGCGCGCGCGCGGATTTCCGCTGCGACACAGCTCGCGCAGCGCCTCGCGTTCTTCGTTGCCAAGCTCAACCGTGTAATGCACGTTCATCGTCGCCTCGCTCGTCCACAGAGGCCGAACAACCAGTGCATCGGAGAGCCGTTTGTCGATCCCCGAAATCGAAAAAATCAGCGCGCCACCCTTCACCGAGATGCAGGGGCAATACCTGGCTTTCATCCACCTTTTTCAAAAACTGCACCGCATGTCGCCGTCGGAAGCCGACCTGCAGCGCTACTTCCGCGTGACCCCGCCCTCCGTGCATCAAATGGTGCTCACTTTGGAACGCCGCGGCCTCATCCACCGCACGCCTCGCCAAGCCCGCAGCATCACGCTCCGCATCCCAGTCGAGCAGATCCCCACACTCCGCTGAACGGCAACTGATCAGAATCAGTGGGGTGGGGTACTAGTTCGTTCACGCTGATGAACGCGTCCGCGCTGCAAGCGGGAACCAGCTTCGACGTGTTTGTGCTGGTCAGCGCGTAGGGCTGTGGGAGGCAGGCCCTGCGGGCTGCCTTCCGGGTGGGTATGGGAGGGCGCCGGACTGAGCCAGCGGCCGCTGCTGGCCGTGCCTTGGTCGCCGCCACCTGGCGCCCAGTTGCTCGGCTCGACACGATGTGTGCCGCCACATTCGGCTTGGTCTGAGCTAGTTCAGGAGGGTAGGTCAGATATTGACGATCGCCTCCGTTTTCGGTGCTGGTCGATCCATAGACGGTAAAGGTCGCGGTGCTGGCGGTTGCCGTGTCGCTAAAGCTGACCTCGCCGCCGACGGTACTGCCGGTCGCAGGAGGGGCGCCGGCCCCCGTCCGAACAGTGAAGCAGGCCGAGCCCGCGCTCGCTTGATCAACAAAGCCGATCACGCCACCGCCATACCCGGCTGGAGTCACCGGACCGACGCTGTAAAGGACGTTGGATCCGCCCGCCGATGCGCTGCCGGAAAACTGAAGCTGCGCGTTGGTGTAGCCAGTGCTCGTGGCGGCGACAACAAACTGCTGTAGACCGGCGGCCAGGTTGCTGACGCCTGCTCCTCCCACCGACAGCGATGGCGCAGCGCTAGTGCCAAACTGAAAGGTGTACGACGCAGCGTCGGCCGAAAACTGGATGCCCCCGACGCTGGCCCCGGTCTTCGAAAACGTGATCGTGGTCTGCGTCGATGCGCCGAACGTCGCGGTATCGGTCGGCACCTTGGCCGGATGCCAGTGGGCCGCGATGTTCCAATCGCCCGTCGCGGGCTGCGTGCTCCAGGTTGCGCTAGCCATGAGGGATCTCCTGAAATCGATCTCGGCCGATGCTAGCGAAGCGGTGGATGCTGCATAGTCTGAACATCCGTTGATCCCCGTGCGCAGCGGCCTGGGCCCGGGCGCTGGCCGCAACCCATGGGCGGTCGCCGCTGCCGGACATTTCTGTCAGCCTCTCCCTCAGAACTTTGATGCACGGCGGCCGAGTCGCGGCCAAGTCGCGGCCAAGTCTCTGGGGAAGTCGCGTCGCGTGGCGCTGGCACCCCAGTTGCATTTGGTTTGGGAACATGACCTCCCAACGACTGCTCAGCGCCATCTTGCCGGCTCTTTGCGCACTGCTCTTGCACCCACGCGCTGCGCTGCCGGACGAGACGGTTCCCCCGCCGACCGCGCTGGTTTACCGGGTTGCCGCGACGGGAATCGAGACCGTCGACATCAGTGGAGGACAAGAGCGACCTGTCGCTATGCTGCCTTTGCCGGGACCGATCCACAGCGTGCACGCCGCGGGCGACTGGCTGTACGTAGCGCGGGGCACGCTGGGCATCACGCTGGTCGATGTGCGCGACGCCGGGCACCCCGTCGAGGGCCTGTCCTTCGGCGGCGGGCCCAACGCCATCCGCGCCGAGACACGCGGCTGGGCCGTGCTGGTCTACTACAGCGATGCCCCACCTGTCGCCTTCGCCCGCGAGAGCGTCGAGTCCCGCTCAAGGGCCGGAGGCGAGAGTCAGACAGCGCCGCGGCCGCTCATGGGGAGCGCCGCATTCTCAGACGAGCAGGGTCCGCCCGATGCAGCGCAGACCGAGACCCTCGCCCGGCAGCGCGACCAGGAAGCCGACCCGCCGCGCGTGCTGCTGGCGGTCGGCGCGACGCTGGCGATAAGCGGAGTCCTCTTGTCCGGGCTGGGCCTGTGGCAGCTACACGAGGGCGACAACGCCCGCCTGCAAGACCAGATCGAACGACAGATGCGTCACCGCATGTGCAAGAGCTCAATCACCGACTGGTGCCTTGATCTATCGCTGGGGAATCTCTTTGCCGGCCTGGACCACGACATCGCCGGCATTTCGCTATTGGCCGCCGGCGCCCCCCGCCTGCTCGCCGCCGTGCCCATGCTGCTGGTCGGAGGCGTACGCCTGCACCGCAGCCGACCGCGCCGCTAGCGGGCGATGTCCCAGGGATCGGCGCCGCGCCGCCGCCCTCAAAACTTCAGGCGGTTCATCTCTTCCGTTCGCTACCTAGGAATCAAGGTGGTGGACTGCAGATCGATCGTGGAGCCGCCGTACCACCACAGACGGAACTCAAGCTTGGCGCAGCCGCTGTAGTTGTAGAAAGGGATCGTCTGCAGGAACGGTCCGCGGGAGAGCTTGATCGCCGGGCTGCTGCCAATCACCGTACTGTGACTATCGTCCCGAACGTCGACATGAATCGTAGTGTCGCCGTAGGCATAGCCGGCAAACTGCACGTCGTACACGCCTTCCGGCAGGCTGCGATAGGGACCAAGCTGCCCCGGACAAGGCAGTGCACCAGGGGTTCCCGCCGGTATGCGCCAGGCCGCGCCGACCGGAGAACCGCAGGTTCCCGAGTGATTCCACATCGGATCCGTGGCCGCAATCGGACCGAGTCTCCGGCGCTGCGGCTTGCACTCATTCCATCCAGAGCCATCCATGCGGCACTCACTTATGCCGGCGTACGGTCGCTCGGTATCCAGAGGGGCCTGACCAAAGCAGTACTGACAGTCGCGTGCGGCCCCGGGACGACATGCCAGCGGCGGAGCGAACACCGCAGTGGTGGCGATGTCCCCCGTCAATACCAGCGAGCAGGGCTTATTCATAAATGGCGCGCACGCCCCCGTCCAGGCCACAAAGGAGCTGCCCATCTCGGGCACTGCAGTCAGGGTAACTGGTGTACCACTGCAGAGATACGGTGCGCAGCCAGCGCTGCTGTACTTGCAATTCATGCCAATGGGATCGACCTGGACAGAGCCCTCACCACCTCCGGCAAAGGACAGCGAGATCTGATCGGCGCCCATCGAGCAGCGGGCCGTCTCGCCACCGGGTCTCGTCAAGGCCTGCGCCACGCTGGCGGATTCCTCCGCGGAAGACCCCTCGGCCCCGCAACCCATCAAACAACCGACCGCGCACATCAGTAACGACAGAAGCTGGTTCCTCATCGAACACTCCTTTTTGGGGGGAAAGGGCGGCAGTCTCTGCCTCCCTTGAAACCAAAAAGGAATTCAACAAGTGTGCCAGGATTGGGAACCCCGATGTTGCGCCGGTCAGCGATGCCCAGCGACGGACGGCGGGGCTCTGTGGGCGATAGTACTGCGGCCCCTGCCCAAAAGCGGGCAGGCCCATTCCTAACTTGCGCCGACCGCCCACTTTTTGGGCAGAGAGCCCCAGGCTTCCCCCCAGGTGGACCCGGGCCCTATCGCACCGGGGCTGCGTCCAATTTAGGACCCAAGATGGCCTTGTCGCCCATCCCCCGCAGGGGCCCCGCTTCCCCGAAGAGCGAGAACGCCGCCCAGTAGTGCGGATGGGGATACTTGCGGCGAATCTCGGCAGCCGCCTGGCGCAGCCCCGCCGCTCGCCCCAGACCCTGCGCCAGCAAGCGGTGATAGTGAGCCATGAACTCGGCCGTCACCTCGTCATCGACCCTCCAGTGACTCGCGACCAGCGACTCGACACCCGTCGCCAGCCAGGCGGTACGCAACCCCAGCACCCCTTCACCGGTCCGCACCGCACCGTTTGCCGTGTTGCACGCCGACAGGATCACCAGCTGTGTACCCCGATTCCTCAACCCGGCGATTTCCAAGGCAGTCGCCAGTCCATCGGGGGGCGGAAGTTGACCCGGCAGGATTTCGGAGTGCTTGGGGGTATTGGCCCCCGCTAAGACCAGCGCCGACGTTAGGAGCGGCCCTTGAGGCGGGATCCCCACCTCCGGTTGAGGGTTCTTCTCCCCCGGTTGTTTTTCCAGCTTCCGCTTGGCGCTCCGCCCCCCGTCATCGGTGCCAGCAATCAGGCCATCGAACACGCCATGCGTGGCGATGTGGAGGATGCCCTGCGCCGTCAGTCTAAACAGGTTCGCCTCGCTGGCATCGGCACCGCTGTACTTCTGAGTATTCTTCCATTGGGCTGCGATTGCCTGCGCTTCCCGTTCGGTCCCGGGCAGTGGGGGGAAATCATTCCCGCGCCGTAGCCTCACGCCGCGATGCGCCACACTGCTTAACAGCACCTGGGGCGCATCATTGGCCAAGGAATAGGCCGGCGCGAACATGACGGTGACCCCCGTGGCCGGCGCCTCTTCGTGCCGCCGCAGCAGGTCACGGCCTGAGGTCAGGTTGACGATCTCCAGCTGTTCATCCAGATACCGGCGACCATCGTGCAGCATGTGGAACGGCAGCAGCGCTAGCTGACCATCTGGACTGACATAGACCCGCTGCGCATCGTCCAAAAGGTACTGCAGCTTCCGCCACGTCAGGTCATACAGCAGCTGAGTCGGCCGGCGGTACCCTTCGTCCCCGGCATCGGTATGGCGGAGGAGTTCCTGCACCTGCGCATCGATGACAGCGGCCGGTCCCAGCGGTACTGCTGCGAGCTCGCCGGTCCCTTTGACGATCAGTGCCAGGTACTGCGCTTCCCTTCGCACCCGATCCCGGTACTGCACATACTCCACATACTCCACATACTCCACATACGCTGTACGTGAAGGCAGCGCCCGCGTCAACGCACTCAACATGCGCGCCGACAGACCGTGGCACTGCACCGAAGCCGTCATCCCCGCACGGTCTTGGCCTTGGCACGCGGCCGTTTCCGACAAACCAGCAAGCTGCTGACTCAGCCACTTATCCACCTCCCGCGAACCCGCAAGCTGCTTCTCTCTCGCCTGAATCTCTAGCTGCACAGCTTGTAGCTCCCTCAAGAGGGAGCGTTTGGTTGAGTAGGAGTGGTCATGTGCTAGCCATAACGACAGGATCGCCAACTGGCTGTGTAGCTGGCGGAGCCTTTCCACCCGCTCCTGATCCCCCGCTTGGAGGGCTGTAGAGAATGCCTGACTGTAGATGGCCATTCCCTCAATTGTCCGCCCCTTCCACAGGAGAGCTTCGCGCACAGCAAGTCGCCGCAGCTCGGGATGGTCTGGGTACGCCGCCGCCATGGCATAGATAAGATCCGCTTCTTCAGAGCCGGCCCGCTGATCCCACCACGATAGGTGCCGTGTAACCAATGATACCGCGCTAGGCGTCCGACCTTCGGTCCACTCAAATAGGCGGGCCAATAGTGGATATACTTCGTCGACCCGTTGCTGCCTGGCCAATAGCTCCGCATATTTCAATAATGGTCGCCGCAGCCATGCTTCGGCTTCTCGTCGATCGATCCCGGCATCGTAGATGCGTCGGTAAAGTTGCTCCGCTCGTTGTAAGTCACCAAGTTCGAGCCATGAATCGGCCAGAATGGCTGTTTGATCCACTTGTTGGATGGTGTCAATTTTCGAGTTACTTAGCATATCTCTTGAATATGAATCAACTATGCTTTTGGGGATAATAGCCCCAGACCGCTTCAACATCAATAATAAATTAATCGCATCCCCCGATCTAGACAAACCAGAGACCAAGTGAAGCATATGCTTAGTCAATTGCTCACGTATCACATTTTTTTCACTTCTTATCTTTATGATCTGGCGCCCGTTAATGCGGCTCAGTATGCTAATTTCCGGCGCACGCCGAGAAAATTCAATTAAGCACTGCCTATCAGGCCGGTAGGAGTTTTTCCCAGATCTTAAGTCATCAAAAACATGCATAAACTGGCTCGCGCAAATATCTTGCTGCCACGCAAAGTCATCTATCTCAACCTTATATGGTTCGATGTCTCGTTTCTTGGTGGAGTCCGCTAGTTTAGCATTCATTAATAAAGGCACAATCTTTGCTTCAATTGATTCTTCATTTTCTTCAATGGCATCAATTTCTTTTACGACATAACTTTTTAGATTTCTTAATTCCCGAAAGTTCGAATGAGAGCTCTTCAAGATGGGGTGTTTACTTGCAATTTCTGCCGCGCGCCTACTGTATTTCTCGGCGCTCTCACGATCTAACTGCAAATCGTATAAGTACCAGAGCTCTAAGTATACTGCATGCAATCGCGAGCTGGACACACCGACTTCGTTCACGAGCTGGTTCTCCATTTTCTCGAGGGCG
>CALFYE010000487.1 GCA_937952145.1 uncultured Myxococcales bacterium | reverse complement strand
CGAACGGGCCCTTGGCGCGCGCGCTGTGACGGGCGATGTCGCGGGCCAGAACATCCTTGCCGCTCCCAGGGCGGCCACACAGCAAGATGGTCCCATCGGTGGCGGCGACGCGACGCGCCATCTCCAGCACGTGCTTGCGCTCATGCGAGGTGCCCTGGAAGTTCCAGGGCACTTCATTGACCGCCACCTCCTTGGCGTTAAAAACCGAGACCGCGTTCTGCAGCCAGCTGACCAGCGCCATGTTGAAGGTGGCCTGCTTCCAGGTGACGACCAGATACGCGCCGCGCTCTAAAAGAGGCACGCGGGTGCTGCGCTGGGCGGTGCGCGCCAGGTCGAGGGCGCTGTTGCCGGCGATGGTGATGTCATCAATGAAGTTGCGCAGCTTGTGGCGCAGATACTTCACGAAGTCATCGGTACTGGCGAAGCGCGCCATGCTGGGCATCGCGTCCAGAAGCGAATCTTGGCTTTGCAAGAACACATCGGGCCCCACCATCACTTCAAAGGGAGCTTGCAGTTCCACTTCCATGTAGGGCGGTACGCGGATGTATGTGCCGTTAAGACTATTCAAGTCTTTGAGGAAGACGCGGCCATCTTCGCTGCAGCGGATCTGCGCGTGTTTCTGGGACACATGCTGTGAGCTCACATGAATCGCTGCCCCCTCGATCGAGTCAGCGCGTTCCTGTGTTGGACGGGCTATGAGCGCGGTCTCCGATTCGCTGCGCTGAATCACCATGCTCTCGTTACTGCGCAAAGTCGCCTCGTGGCGCTTCTTGTTCTCGACAATCGCGATTGCCATGCGTTTCATCCCGAAACCTCTTTTCTAAAGTTCACTTTCCTTAAGCGGGGGTCCGCGCCGGCGAGCCCCCCACATCAGCCTATGAAAATTTCAACTAAACTTGCTTACCTTGCATTGGTGACAACCATCCCCACACATCGTCGGACGCTGTAAGTATGCGAATTTACAGATGACGGTGGCCAATGCTGCATTGTTAGCCTGCAGTTGGCATGCCAGTCCCGCCGATTAAGTACATTCAATATCCCGTGTGCTGCGATGAATTGAAATGTAGGTGGCATACAAGATGCTTATAGAACAACTGTCTTGGATCTCGACATCCCAAGGGGGATTGGACATGCACTCCACGCAGCCACAAATCGCTAATCCCACAAGCAACGACACGCTGTCGTCTCACGCCAATACCCTACCGGCCCTGGGAGGAATTACTTATCTGCGAATGGGACGCGTCCTAGCTGGGCGCTATCGTCTAGAGTGCGTCTTGGGCTATGGAGCAATGGGAGAGGTGTATCGCGCCCTGGATCTGCAGCAACAGGTCCTATGCGCAGTGAAGCTGGTCCTGCCCGGCGCGTCTCTATCGCTGCAAGCGCATCCCCGTCTGCAGCAAGAGAGCAAAGTAGTCGCCTACCTTTATCACCCCAATATTGTCGAAGTCCGTGACTATGGAGATGAACCGGACGGCACGCATTATCTGGTCATGGAGCTATTGGAAGGCTCCGATCTGCGCACGCTGCTGGCTGCCGATGTGCGCCTGCCGTGGCCGCGGGCTCGACCGATCGCGCTCAGCGTTGGCGCGGCTCTTCAGTACGCGCACCAGATGGGCGTGGTGCATCGCGACATCAATCCCAACAACATCTTTGTGTCGCAAACCACCAAGCCGGACGGATCGCTGCAAGAGACCGTCAAGGTGCTGGACTTCGGCCTGGCCAAGTTTGTCGATGCCGTGGCGACGAACAGCGAGAGCGCGCAGCTAACCAAGGGCATGGTCATCGGCACCCCCGCCTACGTTCCCCCGGAAGCAGGTGGGGCCTACGGCGGAGTCAGCGGCCCGAGTCGCGATCAGTGGTCACTGGCGGTCGTGCTGTATCGCATGCTGAGCGGTCGGCTGCCGTTTGAGCGCAGCAATGTCTTTCAGCTCTACCAGAGCATCTGCCACGAGGATCCCCCGCCGCTGCGTGAGCTCGTGCCGGGGCTGCCGCCCCATGTCTACGCCGCCGTCCATCGCGCGCTATCCAAGGAGCCGCAGGCACGCTTCGCAACGATCAAGGACTTCCTGCGTGCCCTCGAAGGTCTGCCCCCGCTAGGACCTTCCGTGGCCCTCTCGGGGGTCTCGCCGCTCAAGAGCGAGCTCGGCGGCTCGGGGCAGTCCACTGGGCGGAAAAGTGGCAGCGTCCGCGGGGAGGAGAGCGACTGGCCAGCCGGCCCCTCGGACCAGCCGCCCCTCGATCTGCGCACGACGGAGGCATCCCAGCTACCTGATGGCGTACCGGCGTCCACCCAGCCAGCCTTCCCCAGCGCCGCGTTCAGCGACCGGCTGCAGCCGCGGGGCGGCGAGGACACGACGGGTCCGCACGCGATGCTGGCCGACACGACGTCGCCCGAGGCAACCGGCGACGTCACCAGCCGCCCGCCCACTGATTTGGCCCGCGATCTGGCTGGCGACCCGGCGGGCGACCCGGCCTTGGACGACGAAACGCTGCCCTCGCATGCCGGACCCAAGACCGTGCGCATCTCGCCCGACGAGCTCGCGCGGCTGGCCTTCCGCAGTCGCTCCGATTCGGAGGCCGTGCCGGCCGTAACCCAGCCAGAGATTTCCACGGCGCGCCATCGCTACTCCAAGACGCTGATCAGTCAAGCGGTGCCTCCGACTGAGGAATCGCAGGTCAGCGTCGCCATGCCGCTATCCACGTCGCAGCTGTCCTGGCTGGGGAGCGATGAAGAACCTCCCAGGCCGGCGAATATCGAGGAGTCGCCGCCTCGCCCGCCGTCGCCTCGCCCAGTCCCGCCGCCGCCTGCCCCGCTGCGCTTGCCGGGTCTTGTCGTAGGCGCCGCCGCCCAGCGGGGCGCCGCCCCACCTGCCCCCCCGGCTGCCGGCAAACCCCACGCCCCGAACCTACCGGCTGCCATCGCCGAACCCGAGCCAGAGCCCCCCGCCGCGGGGGGAGAACCGGCGGCCGGGGCCCCCACGCGCTCCGACGCACCGAGCGATTCCCGACACGCCGCGGTTGCACCGCCGCCGGTCGCCGCCCTGGCCCTGTTGGAGCGCCTGCGGGAACAGCGAGGACGCGCGCTGGGCATTCTGTCCCGCATACCGTTCGATAAGCCGCTGGCTTACCAGAGTCTGCTCCTCTCGCTGTGTGCTTGCCTGGTGTTCGGGTTGGTTACCAGCCGGCTGGTTCGGGCGACGCATCGACCCCAGCAGCTGAGGGCGCCGCTGGAGCTCCTGCCAGTCTCGCTCTACCAGCCCCCGGCGCGGGTCATTCCCTCCCTTGAGCGTCGGCCGCCGCGCGCCTCTCCCAACCGAGCCGGCAGCAGTGGCGCATCGGCCCCCAGCCCAGTGAGCCCCGCGCGCTCGCATCCGTCTACGACGGGCTCGCAGAGCCCCCCCCGGCCGCCGACCGCGGCCCACCCGCCTCGTCCGGCGCCGCAGCGACCGCCCCCCGCCGCCTACCCCGCGCGCCCCGTTTTCGTCTTCCCGGCCCTCGCGCGCTAAGCCCTCGGCCGCTTGCCTGAGCATCGCCTGTCCTCCTGCCCGCCCGCGTCCCCCCGATCGACTCCCTGCGCCGACTGAAAGCGCCGCCCGCGGCCATCGCCGACTGGCTCCACCTAGCGATCAAAAGCGCGCATTTAGGCCGGAGTCGACTTGCCAGTCATGCCTGGCAACTCTGCTAGCCCCGGCGCCGACCGAGCTTGCGATTCCAGCATTCCAAGAACGGTAACAATTTTGACCTGTATTTTATAATTCCAATCACGCAATCTCGCAATAATTCCCCCCACAATCCTCCGAGCCTTCCCGTCCGATTCGGCAAGAACTTTCCTGATTTCGCCTACTTATCAGATTGTGCGCTAGGCGTATCGTGATTGGCCCCGCAGTTGCTTTGGAGTCGGTTGCCACGCAGGCAACGATATCGCGTAATTGAGCAACTGTGAGGGAAGACCATGATGACTACGATGATGATGTTGGTGGTTCGTATATCCCTTTCTGTGACTCCTATGTCCGCTCCAACCCTGTTGTCGGCGGCGGGGGCAACGCCGGCCCGGCAGGGCTTCGCTGCAGCCGCTGCCGTCGGCGGGGCGCCCCCGTGCGAGCAAGCGCCGCAGGACGACACGCGGGCTGACGATCCGCAGGGCGACGAGCCGACCGGACAGGACGGCCCGCCGCCCCCGCCGCCGAAGAAGGATCCTCCGGAGCCAGTATTTCCCCCGGTCACGCCGCCCAACCTCGGGGGGTAGCATACCGCCCAGGCGGTGCCCATTCAGCGGGCACTGCGGGCACAGCGGAAGCTGACGTAGGCCGGCTTCACATCGGGTGGCTGATGGCCGCGATGAGCCGCGTCCAAGTGCTCTTTAGGGCTGGCCCAGCTACCACCGCGCAGCACGCGCTCGTCGCAGATTGGGGGATCGTACAGCGGATTGCGGCAAATCCCCGGGCAGTCTGGATAGCGCTCTTGGAAGCAGTCCGCCACCCACTCCTTCATCGATCCGGCGAGGCGATAGATGCCGTCGCGGCTGCGATCGCCCTCTTGCCAGGTCGCGGGCGTTCCGGCCTGCGGCGCAAGGCACTCCTGATACTTTTCGAGGCCCCGCCCGAAGAGGACGCGGTCACAGCGCGGCGCCTCGTCCCCCCAAGGGTAGCGAAAGCGAGCACGCCCCGAGGCTGCGTACTGCCACTCGGCCTCGGTCGGCAGGCGAGCCCCGCGGGCGGCGCAGTAGGCGCTGGCCCCAAACCACGACACGGCGGCGATGGGGCGTCCCCGGTTGCCTTCGAGGATTCGGGCCTGGCCGTTGCGATCCAGCGCCCCGATGCAGCCGTGATCGCTCAGCGACTCGAACTCAAACAGGTTGGCGATGGTTCGGCCGCGATACACCACAAAGTGGGTGCTCTCCTCGCCGTGGCGCACTGTATCGATCGTGATCTCGTGGCGCCGGATTCCCTCGTTCACCCAGTCGATGAACTCGCCGCAGGTCACTTCGTTGGCATCGAGGAAGAAATCGTCGAGATACGTCATGCGCGGGGTGCTCCCAGCCGCGGCCTCGGGAGCCAGCCGCTGCAGCCACGTTCCCCCCGCCAAGCGCACCATCTGAGCCGGCCGCGAGCGAAGGTACGACCCCAGCCAGAGGCCAAGTCCCACGGCTCCAAGGCCCGGCAACGCGGCCCAAAGAACCAACCGCAGCCAACGCTGACGACCGGCGGATCGCACGCGTGGAGCAGGGCTCCCGCGGTAGCCGGGGCTGGCCATGCGCGCCAGATCGACCGCCACCTGGCTCATCTCGGGACGGGCATCGGCGGGCTTGGCCAGCATGCGCAGGATCAGCGCATCCAGCTCGGCGGGAACGTTCGCCACGTGGGCACTCGGCGGCACGGGATCGCTGTGACGATGCAGGACCAGCAGATCCTCGGCGGTGCCGGTGAACGGCGGCGCGCCACAGAGCATCTCGTAGAGCAGACAGCCAAGGCCGTAGACATCGCTCTTGCCGTCGATATGGCGGGCCCCGACGCAGCGCTCGGGAGACATGTAGGCGGGCGTGCCGGCGTTGCCCTGCGTCCCCAAGGTGATGACGCTGCCGGTATCGCTCCAGCGGGCGATGCCGAAGTCCAGGACGCGGACCCGCTCACCGCCCGGAACCGCCGGCTCGGGGGCGAGCTTGATGTTTTCCGGCTTGAGGTCGCAGTGCACAACCAAGGCAGCGTGGGCCGAGGCCATGGCCTCGGCGAGCTGCTGACCGTAGCGCAGGACGGCCGACAGAGGCAGCCGTCGATCCGGTGCCGCCTGCAGGACCTGTCGCAGCCCCGGCCCCTCCACGTACTCCATGAGGATAAAGGGGCTCCCGTCGGTGTGCTGGCCATAGTTAAACACCTTGACCAAGCCAGCGTGCGTCATGCGGCTGGCCGCTTTGGCCTCGCGCTCGAAGCGCTCGACATAGCGCGGATTGCTCATCAGCTGCGGCGGCAGCAACTTCATCGCGGCCCGCGAGCCGACCAGTTCCTGACGGACTTCGTAGACCTCACCCATCCCGCCCCGACCCAGCATACGGATCAGCCGGTAGCCCGCGATGATCTCGCCGCCGCGGTCATCGGCCGCTTGCTCGCCGGACTCTGCCGCACCGGACTCTGCCTCGTCGGCATCGGCCTCCCCCCAAGCCGGCTCATCGCCCACGGTCGTGGCCTCCACCGGACGCGGCTCGTCGGCCAGGCGCTCAGTCGTCGGACTTTCGTCCTTTGGGGATTTCGGCGTCTTCTGGCTCATCCGCGGACACGGTCTGGCTCAGCATACGCGCCTCGCCAGGAGCCGATTCACGAAAATCCTGAGAGCGCAGCCCGGCGCTGCGTAGCCAGCGGTTAAGTGTCCGACGCGAGATTCCCAGCCGCCGTGCCAGCCACGAGATGTTGCCCTGTCCCTCGCGCAACAGGCGCTCCAAGAAGGCTGGCGAATAAGACTCGCGGGGGGACGGCGACAAGGCCGAGGGTGCCGGCCCGGAGGGGGTAGCGTATGCGGCGGGGCTCCGCAGAGGCTCGCTGCTGATGCCGCCGACAACGGGCTGCAGCTCGCCGTCCGAGCCACTCGGCGGGGTGGAATTCGACGGTGTAGCGACCATCGCTGGGAGGCCGGGCACGGCCGCACTCGGTGGTGTCCGCGCGACGCTCTCGTGTCCGCTGGCCGAGGCCAGGGGGCGCGGAGGCCGCAGCCGATCGATAAAGAGGGGAAGATCCAGCTCCTCCGCCTGCGCTGCAAAGGTCGTGGCGTGCTGCGCCAGCCCGTTGAGCTCACGGACATTCAGCGGCCATGGGTAAAGGAGCAACGCTTCCGCCAAGCGAGCAGATAGCCGCAGCGGGCGGCCCAGCTTCCGCAGAAAGAGCGGCAAGATATCTTCCGGTCGACTCGCGAGCCGCGGCAGGGTCACGCGCAGCCCCGCCAGCCGGCCCAGCAGGTCGGCCCGGAACCCCCCGCGCTGCACGGCGTCATCGAGATCGCGATTGGTTGCGGCAACGACCCGCACGTCAATCGGCGTCGGCTCGCGAGCGCCCACCGGCCAGATCAGTCCTTCTTCCAGTGCACGCAGGAACTTCGGCTGCAACGACAGAGGAAGCTCGCCAATCTCGTCTAGAAATAGGACTCCGCCGTGGGCTTGCCGAAACCAGCCATGCTGCGGTGCCTTGGCTCCGGTGAATGCCCCCGCGACGTAGCCAAACAGCTGACTTTCAGCCAGGGAATCGGGAATGCTGGCACAGTTCACCGCCACCAGCGGCCGATCGCTGCGCCGCGAGCTGGCATGCAGGAGCTTGGTGGCTAACTCCTTGCCCGTTCCGCTCTCTCCGGTCAGGAGGACAGCATGCTCCTGCTCCGCTGCGCACAAGAGCAGATAGCGTAGGAGCTCGATCTCTGGAGAGGTGCCTACCAGCAGGCTCTGGTCCCGAACCTTGGGTGCCAGGCGACTGCTCTCCCACGGGGTGGGCCCGATTCCGCGCAGCACAAAGAGGGAATTCCCTACTCGCAGCACCGCCGGCTGCGCAAGCGACAGGCGCGCCTCTTTGCACAGCTCGCCATCTACAAAGGTTCCGTTTTTGCTTCCGAGATCCTGCACCAGGACCGCGCTGCCATCCGGGGTGACGCGGACGCGGGCATGCAGGGCCGAAGCTCGCTTGTCCCCGGAAAGAGGAATCCCCTCCTTGGGACTGACCTCGCGACCGAGCAAGACTCCTTTTCCCGAGACCACCACCGACTGCAGCGGAAACTCCGCCTGATCCAGTGGAGCGACCTGGCCTCCCGAAAACAGTAGGCGCAGGTGCGGAATGGTCTGGGTCGACAGCTCGATCTGGCGGTCGGTTTCCGTGCTGGGAGCCATCTTCGGCCCCTGAGCATACGGGAGTCCGGACTCCTTCCCAAGTTCAATCCATCGCGTCTCCGCAGACGCTCCGCAGGCGCTCCGCAGACGCCCGGTCGCCTCGTGGAAGAGGCTCCATCCGCTGCCAACTCGACTTGCCAAGCGGAAGTCAACTTGTGGACGCCGGTCTCCGGCAGTCCGCCCGCTCTGCGCTCGTTCTCGACGCTGCCGGCCATACTGCCCCCGCCTGGCACGGATCTCGCTTTGCAGCCTGCCACAGCAGAAGCGAGCGGTCGTCCCGGCAGCGCAATCGGGCCGCGCGCGCAAACCCATAGGCACAGGCTATGCAAAAACGAAGACTCCCAGCGCACCTCCCAGGGGGGGGACCGTCCCTCTTTTTCGGACTCCTGGCTGCTGCCGCGTGCAGCTTCGTCGCCCCGCGCGCGCAGGCGGGTGGCATGCCACGTAAAGTGCTGGTGCTGAGCCTGACGCAGGACGGGCGACAGAACCCGACGCTGCGCGCGGCGCTTGGCGACAAGATCCAGCGCAGCGGTGCCCTGCTGGTCAAGGACGATGGACTCAGCGATGAAGCTCGCCGCTGCGATGAGCCCAGCTGTCTGCGCCAGCTCGCCCAAGAGTTCGGCGCCGATGTCCTGGTGGCCGCCCGCATGGAGCACCAGAGCCGCTTCGATCAGCTCCTCAAGCTGTGGATGTTCGACACCACCGCCAGCCGCGACTTCCGCCGCCACGCGGTCTGCGACAGCCGCATCCCCGAGCCCTGCGTCACCGAGTACGGCGGCCAGCTCCTCTCCGAGCTCCTCGACGGCCCCAGCCGTCCGACCCGTCCTCCCAAGAGACCCAGCGAGCGCCCCCTCGCCCTTGTTGCCCCCGCCCCCGCCCCGCCACCCAGCATCGCCTCGCTCCCCGCCTGGCGCCTCGGTCTCGGCGTCGCCCTCTCCGTCGTCGGCGCCGCCGGCCTGGCCACCGGCGCCTTCTTCGCCTCCGAACAGAGCCGCAAGGGCGGCAGCTACGTCCAACCCTGCGACATCGCCGGCAACAACCTCTGCCTCCTCGACTTCACCAAAGGAATCGCCACGGCCTTCACCCTGGGTGGCATCAGCGTAGCCACCGCCGCCCTCACGTTCGCCTGGCCCCGCCCCCGCCTCCCTCCGACCCCAAAGGAGTCGCCCCGATGAAGCGCGCCCCCCGATCCATCTCGCCCCTCCTCATCACCCTGTGGATGCTGTGCGTCGGGTGTGACGACTGGTTCTTGGTCCCCGACTGCCCCGTGAGCGCATCGGAGACTTGCCCAACCTCTCCGCCGGACCTGCGCGCCCCCGCGTCGAACGACTCGCCCCCGATGGTGACGAACTTCCGAGAGTTCGACACTGGCCATCCTATCGTCATCTCACTGACAGCTCAACCTCACCTCCTCAGCTTTCTTGGTTTCGTCGATAATCGCCCCAAATTTCTCTTAAATGGACCCGCCAAGTGTTTAGGGACTTGCGAACCAAGTTTCGCAATGAAGAGATGTATAATAACAAATTGGTGCGCTTCCTCGGAGATTACCAATCAAGAAATCAATAACTTTCAGTTCATGAACCAAAAAATTCGTCAATCCGGAACACTTATGTTCATATTTTCAAGTTCTTCATTCATACAAGTATTTGAAAATTCAGCATCAAGCAGATATCCAAATACAGGAGACTACACAGTAGTCCCCGATGAATCCATGAGGCACTATATGCATCCAGGAATTCCGGCCTTCGCCATTAACACCAATGATGATCATATTTTTCTTCATTTTTCAATAGATAGCTATTTGAAAATCCCTGGAAATGGCAATCCTTTTCAGGCCTTTGCCATGGGAAACCTTAGAAAATCCGACGGTGACCCAGTAAAATTAACTTTCATGGCTCACCAGAATGGTCGGGTGAGCCATGTATTTCATCAAGTAACCGGCGTGCTCGTGAATGACATACCGCTTGCGGAGGCACTATCCAGATCGATCCCTGCGCTGCCCAGCAATGCGATGGACACCAGCGGAACAATCCAAGCCGCTTTCATTGGTGACATCAACAATGACTCCTACGCTGATTACCTATTTGTTCGCGATAACACATTACACATCATTTCATACAAGGGGAAGCAATGGATTGAGCATCCTTCAGCTTTCGAACTCTGGAAATACAGATTCACATTTAAACCCGGAAAGTCAAATATGGTCACAGAACAGATTAAGTCAATATTTTTAGTCCGTTTTGGTGTCCACCAATACCCAGATCTCGTGATAGAGACGGATAATAATATTTATATCTACGAGAATTTGCCACCATCTGGCTAACGAGCCATCCATCTACCACAACTTAAACCCACACAGTCATCTGGAGGAACCCGCATGCAGCGAATGAAGTGTTCATCGGTGGTTGGGGGGGGGCTGCTCGGGCTCCTCTGTGTTTGCTCTCCTGGGCTGGCGGGGGCGGACGGGGGAGCGGGGCCGCGGGAGCCGGAGGCGAGCCTGCTGCACGAGACGCTGGGGCTGCGCGAGCTGCAGGCGTTTTCGGCGCTGCGCGGTGGGTGGCGGCCGCTTCCTCCGGCGCGGGCCCGGGTGCGGGTGGTCAGCTTGTGGTCGCTGCGCTGTCAGCCGTGCCTGGACGAGCTGCCGGAGCTGACGGCGCTGGCGGCGGAGTACCGGCGGCAGGGCCCCGACGTCGAGTTCCTGTTTATTGCCGATCCCCCGGACGAGAACCCGCGACCCGAGGTGGAGGCGTTCTGGCGCGAGCCGCGCATCGCTCGCCTGGCCGATGTCTGCCAGACACGACAGCTGGGTGAGCTGCGGCAAGATTCCGGTCGTACCTGCCGCCTGGACCTGCACGGCATCGACACGGTTCGCCCGCGCGACGACAGCGACCTCGTTACGCTGCAGAGCAAGGCGCCGATGCGGCCGCTGACTCTGCTCGTCGATAGCGAGGGGGCGGTGCGCCAGGTCTTCGTCGGCTCGCTGCTTCAGCGGAAGCGCATCTTCACCGAGTCCATCGATCGGCTAAGCAAGCTGCTCGCCGGGCCCGGCCGGGGTCGCGCACCGCAGCATCGCCGCTGATCGACTCCGTTTGTCCGGGCACCAGGCAGTCCCCGGCCGGCGAAAACGACGTGCGCCGAACCGAGCCCAGGCACACTTCTTGCCGGAGCTGTGATAGACACAGTTCCCGTACGTAGTGGAGCCGTCATGCCCAGATCCCCCGCCGCCCCCGTGAGCCCGTCCCCACACCCGAGCCCCACCGCGGGCCGAGGCCAACCGTACGCCCGCCCCCGAAGGATCGCGCCGGGATGGCTTGTCCTGGCGGTCCTATCGATCCTCTGCAGTCGGGTGGAGCCGGCACAGGCGCAGCCAGCGCCCCCGTTTCCGCAGCCCCCGCCGGCCTCCCCCAGCGCGCCCAACCTGCCCACTCTGCCCAGCCCGCCCACCGTCACGGAAGAGCCGACGGTGCCGACGACAACGCCCAGTGCCCAGCCGGCGCCCACCCAGCCTGCGGGGAAGCCGCGCCCACCCCTGACGCGCCTGCGCCTGGGCATCGGCATCCCGCTGATCGTGGTCGGCGGCGTGGCCATGGTACTCGGCGTGACTCACATGATCGTGCCGGTCTTTGTCTCGCCAGCCGACCGGCCGTCCCTGGTGACAAGCGGCTGCGTCGATCGCGGCGTCTACGTCCCCTGTGTCGCCGACCGCTACGGTGTGGGCGGCACGCTGCTGGGGTTGGGAACCGCCGCGGCCCTGGCGGGAACCTCGGTCCTTATCCGCTGGCCCTGGTGACCGGCCATGCGAGCCCCCCCCCTTACAATAGCAAATCCGTCCACAGGCTGTCATTCTCAATCTGGAAGGAGCGTACGTATGCGAGCTATCGAGATCTCTTTAGCAATCAGCGTGCTCGGATTGTTCAGTGGATGCAATCCGAACTGTGAATTTGATAAATACCGTACCTGTGAACTAGGATATGATGTAATCCTCTTCGCAAATAACGCTGGCAGCACCAACAGCGCTAAAAACGTTAGCGACGTTCGGTTCGATTTCCGTGCCAAACAGCCGCCGCGTATCCGGATTGGCGTGCGACGCGCCACTGAGCTGTTTCCGGTCGTTGCGGCCGATTCAGCCACTCCCCCGATTCTGACTCTAACGGTCGATGGCACCACGGCTGCAGATGTCAATAGTTCGCGCTTACAGACAGACTCCTCAGATGACGCATACGCTCTACAGTACGTGGACCTTTTGCAGGGTCTGCCTAGGCTCGGAGCGCTAGAAGTCAAGCTGCACCTGCAGCCCGTGCAGTACTTCCCGCCCGCCATGCTGCCAGCGGGTGCACAGCGCGTGTATGTATCGCCCAGCTTCGACGCCGCCCGCAAGACTGAGCTGCCCCGGGATGTGAGGCTGCGCAATGGCTTTGTGCGCCGACGCCTCAGCGTACAGGTCGCGCCGACCTTTGCCGGCCCGGGGCTGGGCCTGTTTACGACCGAGCAGGGCGACCAAGCCGGCAGCCCCGTGCCTACCCGCTGGCTAGAACTTTACCGCGCAATGAATGGCGGAGCCGGATTTGAAATCGATCCCAGCAAGGGCACCTGGCCCGATTTGATATTTAAGATCGACCAGCGGACGCAGGTCGGACTCATCACCGTCACCAAAGATGTAGTCGTCAGCTACGATTTCGATACCAGTTCAGGACGTAAAGATATCTTTTTGTTCCCCTATTACAATGTGCCTAGGCCGGGGCAATCCCAGTATGAAGCGCAGATTCCCAGCCAGGCCACAGGACTCGCCGCCTGTGCCGAAGAGCGGATCTTCGCGCTCGCCCTGGCGAATGAAGTCCGCTACTTCGGGGTCGACCTGAGCAAGGCGATCGACCGCGGCGTGTATGCGCTGGGCACGCGGGCCGTGCCTGGCGTGGCGGCGCCGGTGATGGCGATGCGCGATGTGGCGGGGGCGATTCCGATGCAGCGCTCGCAGAAGTACCTCAGCGCCGTGGCGGATGCGACGGGGCAGATCAGCCTGCTGCCAATCCTTGGGACAGGGACGACCGCGACGCTCGACTTTCAGGGCGTGACGACGGTGGCGCGGGATGGGATCGACCGCGCGCTAGCCCTGGCAGACCTGGACAGCGATGGTCTGCAGGACATCGTCTACGCCACAGCCGATGGACAGCTAGGCTGGGTACCGCAGCAGCCGGACGGCAGCTTTGGGGCAGCGGCGAGTCTGAACCTGACGGTCCAAAACGCAAGCTCGCTATCTGTGGGTGACCTGAACGGCGATGGGGTTCCGGATCTGGCCGTGGCGACCACCGAAGCAGCCGGCGGGACGGTCACGGTGTTCTGGAATCAGAGCAACTAAACCCCGTCTACCCCGAAACCCCCAGTTCATGTGCAAAGGCAGAGTTCGGTGTTTTTAGCGATGAGAGCTGGCTGGGCAGCAAAGGTGGACGGGCGGGGATTTGGGGTCTACACGCAGGCCATGGTGCGTCCTGATTTGCAGAAGGGGTCTCTGTCCCTGTCCACGCTCACCGAGCTGACCAGTTCCGCTGAGCATCCTCAGTACGCGCGAGCGGCTGGATGCCCTGGTGCTGTTGTCGCAGGGCCAAGCCACGGAGGGATATCGCGGTCCGGCTCGTTGTGCCGAGCGGCTGCATGCGGGGGCTCGGGCGCGATGTGCATACCGTGCTCAAGTGGGTGCATGATTTCAATGTCGGCGGCCCCGCGGCGCCGGTCAGTCGCCTCACCGGAGGGACGCCGGCTCATCGAGAAATGCCAGCTCCGCTGGTTCGTGAGGTCCTCAATGAAGCGCCGACCGTAGCGGCGCGGCCGTTTCAAAAAAACGCCGAAGCGCCTGCTGACTCTGCTTCACAAGCGGACAAGGAAGCTACGGTTCCCCCCGCGTTGCAGCGGTGTGCTGGACGCTGCGGTCTTTGGGCGAGCTGGCCTGTTGTGTCATCGGCGTCGGGGTTTGCCGCGAGACGATGCGGCGCGTCGTTCACAAGCTCGGTCTGACGTACAAAAAAGGCGCACAAGCTTTTGGGCAAAGCCTCGGCTCCGCACCGCACAGAGGTTGTCGATCAGCTGCGCGAGCTGGTCGCGCAGCCACAGCAAGACGACTGCCCGCTTGTGGTCATTGCCGACGCAGCGAACATCCATTTGAACACCGACGACGGCCATGGCTGGGCGCCGTGCGGTCAGCGGCTGTACGTGAACTCTCACTCGCCGGCCTTGGGCCTTGCTGCAGAAACGCACATGTTTCGGCATGTATCTGCTAGGCGCGACGGAACCCGCGCAGATCTATACCGCTGCGTGGGCCACGGGCGACACGATGTGCGAGATGCTGACAATGCTGTGCTAGTCGCATCCACGGAAGCCGCTGATGCTGGTCTGGGACAACGTTCGCTATCACCACAGCCACAAGGTCCGCGCCCACGCCGAGGAACTAGGAATCCGCCTGCTCTACCTGCCGGCCTTCAGCCCTGACCAGATGTCCGTCGAGCGTCTGTGGATCTGGCTGTGCCAGGAGCTGACGTACTTGCACACGCGCCACGATGAGCAGGAGCTGCTCGACCAGCAGTGCACGAT
Source organism: uncultured Myxococcales bacterium (assembly GCA_937952145.1). GTDB lineage: Bacteria > Myxococcota_A > Polyangia > Palsa-1104 > JAEUJZ01 > JAEUJZ01. The sequence goes on along the minus strand of CALFYE010000487.1, from coordinate 6,815 downwards.
CGTTGAGCTGGACAAAGCCGACTAGCCCGCCTTGGTCAGCAACACACCACAGTGGATCTTGAAGCTCAGCTCAACGGGGATGTTTGGTCGTCAAGGGTGGCAGATCGAGTCGATCGCCATCCTTGGGAATCCGCAGTATCACTTGACGCTGCGACGCAGGATTTCTTGCGTCGGAGAGCGCGGACGCAGTCGAACCTGTGCTGGGATCGTTGCTCTGGGGAACATTGGCCGTGTAGTTGCGCCTGTAGGAAGCGAGGGGGTGGCAAGACGCCCAGAAACCCAAGCGAGCGCCCACCGGCCGAACTTCTTGCTCGGCAGAGACATGGAAGACTCCATGGCGGCACGAACTTCAGCGCGCAGGGACTTTGGAGAGTCCATGGCGGCAGCAGTGACTGCAGGCGAAGCACTCGTTCCCCGCTCCGGTACACGAGGAACCTGAGCTATTTACATTCGCGCATTCGCCAGCAAGCAGCGATCGATCGGGAGTCTCCCTTTCAGCTCACTCGATCACCCTCGCCCAAACCGCACCCGATCTAGCTCTCCATCTAAATAGTCTGGGGCGAGGTGGGCGTAGACGAGCGTCATCTCGATCTTGGCGTGGCCGAGGATTTTCTGCAGGGCCAGGATGTTGCCGCCGGACATGATGAAGTGCGAGGCGAAGGTGTGGCGCAGCGCGTGCCAGGGGCGGACGATGCGCTGGCCGCCGATCTGGGCCAGCAGTTTGGGCAGGCCAGCGGTGTCGCTGGCGTTTCCGTTCATGCCCCAGCGGCCGTCTTTCTTGCGGTGCGGGAAGACAACCCCCTCGGGGGTCTTGGGGCAGTCTTTGGCCCACGCCGTAAGTAGAGGCGCGAGCGCAGAGGGCAGGGGCAGGTGGCGAGCCTTGCCCGACTTGGGTGTGCCGGCGTAGCTGCGGGCGACCGTGAGCCTGCGGCGATCGACATCGAGGTCGCGCCAGCGCAGGCCCCATAGCTCGCCTTTGCGTAGGCCGCAGTGCAGCGCCACTACAATAGATAAATAGAGGATGCGCGCGGCTACCCCGCCGGCCGATGCCTTCTCAGCAGCGGTTTCCAAGAGCCGCGTTGCCTCCTCTTGGCTCAAGAACTCGATCAGATCGGTCGCGCTGGGCTTCTCGATGCCACGGACCGGATTTTCTGGTACCAAGCCCTGGGACTTGGCCCAGCCATAGGCGGTGCTAAGCATGGCCAGCGACAGGCGCAGGCTGTTGGGTGCATGCGTCTTCGCCATCGCGTCGCGCAGCCGGACGACGTCGGTGGGCTTGATCGCGTCGGCAGGGCGATCGCCGATCACGGCCAGAACGCGACGCAGCGCAGCGCGAGCGATCAGGCGATACTTCTCAAGGTCTTTGATGCGAGGCCGGCGGTACTCGGCGAGAAAGCGCGCGACTAGCTCTGCCACGGTCGGAGCAGGGGGCGGCGGCTCGGGAATGCCGAGCTGGCCGCGGGCGATGCGCGCCTCGACCTCGATCAAATACCTTCGCGCCAGGGCCTGCGTTGGCTGGTGGGACGCCCGCATCTTGCGTTTGCCATCGGCATCTCGATAGCGCACGTACCAGCCGATGAAGCGATTCGCCCGCTGCAGGCGCACGACCTCACCCATGTGAAGATCCCCCCGAGGCGATCGTACTACGCGCCGTTATCCTTCTGTTATCCATCCTCTCGGGAAAAACCGCCGTCGCTGACCATCTGGCCTGGGTTTCTCGCAGCTGCATCCCCGTCGGAAGTGCGCGATTTCGCTGATCTTTCGGGGACTGCGAATTGGAACTGGCAGTTTTCAGCGGTGGTCTTCTTGGCGCTCTTGCCCGGCGCCTTTGGCCTGAGCATGGTGCTGCGCAAGGTCAGTCGGCGCTCGCGGCGCGCGCGACGGCGTCAGGCCGAAAACTTCACCGCGCTGGAGCAGATCGCAAGCGGCATCAAGGTCATCAAGGCGATGGGCTCGGCCGCGGCAGAGCGGGCGCGCTATGAGCGCACCAACAGCGCGCTTTACGCCGCCAAGATGAAGATCGCGCTGGCGCGGGCCGAGAGCGATGCGCTGGTCGGCGGCATGTCGTTTGCGCTGATCGGCATAGTGGTGCTGGGTAGCGCGGCGGCGATTGCGCATGCCCGCATGGACAGCTCAAGCGTGCTGACCTTCATCACCGCGCTGATTCGCCTGACGACGCTGATGAAGACCGGGACGAAGGCCTACGGCGAGATTCAAGAGAACATGCCGGCCGCGGCTCGCCTGTTTGCCGTGCTGAATCAAGAGAGCCGCATCACCGATCGTCCTTCCGCGCCGCCCTGTCCGCGACCGGAAAAGGAGATTCGGCTGCACAACGTGCGCTTCAGCTATGGCGCGGGAGCCGAGGTGCTGCGCGGCCTAAACCTGAGCTTGCCGGTGGGCAAGGTAGTGGCGCTGGTCGGCGAGTCGGGCTCCGGGAAATCGACGCTGATCGATCTGCTGCTGCGCTTCCGCGATGTGACGTCGGGGAGCATCACGGTCGATGGCGTGGACATCCGCAGCGTGCAGCAGGCCAGCCTAGTGCAGCACTGCGCGCTGGTCAGCCAGGACCTATTTCTGTTCAACGACACGATCGAAAGCAACATCCGCTATGGCCGACCGGAAGCCACGCAGGCCGAAGTCGAAGAGGCTGCGCGGCGCGCCCATATCCACGACACCATCCTGCGTCTGCCAGGCGGCCAGGGATACAAGACCGTGGTCGGCGATCGCGGTGATCGACTGTCGGGTGGGCAGCGGCAGCGCATCGCAATTGCGCGGGCGCTTCTGCGCAATGCGCCGGTGCTGCTTCTGGATGAACCGACAAGCGCACTCGATGCCGATAGCGAGCACCACGTGCAAGAGGCGCTGCGTGAGCTGATGCGCGGTCGCACCTGCTTGGTGATCGCGCATCGACTAAGCACCGTGCAGCATGCTGACTGCATCCATGTCATGAGCCGTGATACCGGTACCGTCGTCGAGACCGGCACACATCACGAGCTGCTGGCGGCGGGTGGGGAGTACGCTCGCCTGGTGCAGATGCAGCAGCTGGGATAGGGCGCGAAATCAGAATAGCGGGCTGCGGTCCGCGGTCGGCTCGCGTCCGCCCGGAGGCCACTATTTGCTTGACGCCTACGCGGCCAAAACCGCAAAATCTCATTCTCTGAGTGGTTGTAGGCTGCGATCTTCGTCGTTAAGTTTGCTCGAGCGCTGCTACGGACTTTTTGCCCACTTGCCGAGTGAACACGCTCCTGAATGACCCGCCGCAATGACCGCCTGAACTACAGACCCAGATAGATGACTGCCAGACTCGCAGGCCCGATGTCGGCCCCAGGGCTGGCGATGATGATGATAGAGAAGAGCCGCTAGCAGCTGGGCTCTGAGCTGTGGCAAACGACGCAGACGCAATGCTTCCCACCGAGTCCCCTACGGCGCCCACGATGACGCCGCCCCTTTGGCCCCTCCTGTATTGCGCGATGCAGCGCGATGCTAGGCAGGCGCCGCCCTGTACTGACGAAGCTCTGCCAATCGCATGCGCTCTCCGGCAGAGTGGCCACGCACCGGCACCGCCCCAACCATGCCGGTCCCTGCAACTGAGGAACGTACGATGACCATGAAGCTGTATGTTGGCAACCTGCCCTATTCCACGACCAGCCCGGACCTTGAGCGACTGTTTGCGCCCTATGGCGCGGTGAGCAGTGCGCAAGTGATCGAGGACCGACTTACCGGCAAGAGCAAGGGCTTCGGCTTCGTCGAGATGTCGACGAACGATGACGGCCAGAAGGCTATTGCCGGCCTCAACGGGAAGCAGTTCGAGGGTCGTACGTTGACCGTCAACGAAGCCCGTCCGCGTGAAGATCGCGGTGGTGGCGGCGGTGGCGGTGGTCGCGGCTTCGGCGGCGGCGGCGGCGGCGGCGATCGCGACTTCGGTGGCGGTGGCGGTGGCCGTGGCGGCCGTGGCGGTGGCCGTGGTGATCGCCGCGGTGGCGGTGGCTTCGGCGGCGGTCGCGGCGGCGATCGCTACTAGTCCCGCGGCGCGGAGTGCTCACGGCGCTCCGCTCCTGGCTGCGCTCCCGGCGCAGCCCCCCTTCGCAGTTCTTCCCTACTTCCCGCGACCTTCCACAATAAAGCAGACGCTTGTGCTGGCGCTGCCCCCAATGTTCAGGGTGGCGACGCGACGCGCGTGCGCGACCTGCATCTCGCCGGCCTGACCGCGCACCTGCCGCACGGCATCAAGCAGCATGCGAATGCCGGTCGCTCCGACGGGATGTCCGCCACCAAGCAGACCGCCGCTGGGATTGACCGGCGTGCGACCACCCCATAGCACGCGACCGTCTTCGATGGCCTGCATCGGCCAGCCCGGCGGACCGAAGCCGAAGTGGTCGAGGATCATGTACTCCATGACCGTGAAGCAGTCGTGGCATTCGATGGCGTCTAGCTCATCGACCCCGTGCAAGCCGGCGCGAGCGAAGGCGTCGGTGATGGTGCCGCGGACGTGCGGGAACATGTAGGGCTCGTTGCGACTGTCCTCTAGCTTGCCGGCAAGTCGCATGCGCGCCGTGCGATGACCAAAGCCGCTGATGCGCGGCAAGGCATCAAGCGGCACGCCACGCTTACGCGCAAACGGCGCCGCAAAAGGAGCAGTCGCCAGCACCAGGGCCACCGCGCCGTCGGTCACGGGACAGCAGTCATAGCGACGCAGCCGACCGTGAATCACTGGATTGTGCTGATCGTCATCGGCAAAGCAGCGCTCATCCAACTTCCAGGCGCGGCCTTGGGCGCGTGGGTTGCGGCGGGCGCAGGCGAAGTTGTTGCGGGCAATGGCGCGCAGGTGCAGCGGGTCGAGGCCGTAGCGGCGCGCATACTCATCGCCGACGTCAGACAAGAGCTTAGGCCAGTGATAAGTGATGCCGCTCGTCTCTTCTGGCACAAGAGCTGCGCAGCCGAGCAGCGCTTGCGCTTCGACGGCGTTCTTGTTGCGCATGATCTCGATGCCGGTAACCAGCGCCACGTCGTAGCGACTGCTCTGCAGGTCGGCCATCGCGGCCAGCGTCGCAACGCTGCCCGAGGCGCAGGCGGCCTCGTGACGGCTGGTCGGCAGACCGGAAAACTTCGGCTCGGCTTCGATGAGCAGCGAGCCGAGGTGTCCCTGCTGACACGCAAGCTCACCGACAAAGTTGGCGACGTGCGCGACCTGAATCTCGCTGGCGTCGAGCTGCACATCGGCAAGCGCGCCGGTCGATGCCTCCCGCAGAAGATCCAAAAGTCCCTTGCCTTCCCGGGTGATGTGGCGACCGAAGTCGGTCTGGAAGCCGCCCAGGATATAGACGGGAGGCAGCGACTGCAGGCTCTGCATCATGACGCTCACTCTAAGCCAAGGACCTCCATGATACGATGAAAGAATGCAGGACTCTCTTATTGCGAAACTTAGCTCTCTATGGACTCCACTTTCTGCTCAATGTAGGAACCCCGCGGGGGCTGATCACAAGTCCGCGACGGGTCCCGACTTTTCGGTCAGGCCGCCCAGGCGCCGCACGGCAGGCTGGCGAGCCGCGGGGGGCTTGGTGCTCGCGCTCCTTTCCGGAGCGACGGCAAGCTGCGGCACGCTGGGCACGACCGAGATGAACATCGGCCTCGCCGAGCAGAACGTCACGTTCGACTTGATGAACAGCTTTCCGTTTCCGATCCCGGCCTATTCCTGCACCACCGACTCGCAGTGCGTGTATCTGGTGCGCAGTCAGCTTGGGCTTATCGACCCGCGGGTTACGCCCAAGTGCGATATGACCATCAAGCAGTGCGTGGCGGATGTCTATGTCGGTGTGCTGGTGATCATCGACTTCTCGATGGATACCGCCTTTACCACCGGCATCGCTCAGAGCTCGGCGGATGCCGTGCGCGAGATGACGATCAACTACTCCCTGACCAACAACACCAACCTGCAGATCGACAAGCTCGATATCTTCGTCGGGCCGGATCGGTTGGTGAACGCGGCCGATCCGCGCGCCATCTACCTCGACTGGATCGGGCCGATTGGGCGAGGCGAGACGTTCACGCAAGACCAAAAGCCGCTGGTCATTCCCGATGAGACGCCGGCCCACGCGGTGGTGGTGGAAGCGATTCGTAATCCGACGGTGCCGCTCAACTTCTTGGTGCAGTCCTCGGTGCACCTCAAGCCGGGCGATTCGCTGCCGACCGGCAACCTGGTGCTGAAGCTGAAGCCGGTTGTGCGACTGCTCAAGCGCTAGGCCGCCGGCATGCTCATCGATCTCGTCGAAGAGTTCTTTACCGGAGAAGACTGGGAGTATCAGCGCCTTGATCGCCGCGATGTCCTGCGCCTGGGGTTTACCGGGGCCAGCGGCAACTGGACCTGCTACGCCCAGACTCGCGAGGCGCAGCGGCAGGTGGTGTTCTATTCGATCTGTCCGCTGCGCGCCCCCGACGGCAAGCGCATGCTGATGGCCGAGTTTCTAACGCGCGCCAACTACGGCCTGATACTCGGCAACTTCGAGCTGGATCTCGATGACGGCGAGATCCGCTACAAGACCAGCCTAGATATCGAAGACACCGAGCTCACGCCGATGCTGCTGTCGCACATCGTCTACGCCAACGTGACGTCGATGGACCGCTACCTGCCCGGCATCATCGCGGTCATCGCCGGCAGTCAGACTCCGCTGCAAGCCGTCACCTCAATCGACGAGGTACGCGAACCGGACCTCAGCAAGTCCTAGCGGCCATACTTTTCTTTCAGCTCACGCTTCAAGATCTTGCCGGCGGCGGACAGTGGCAGCGCGTCGAGGAAGCAGACCGACTTGGGAACCTTG
>CALFYE010000486.1 GCA_937952145.1 uncultured Myxococcales bacterium | reverse complement strand
AGTCAGGCTTGATGAGAGACAAGTCAGGCTAGATGAAATACGAGTCAGGCTAGATGAAATGCGAGTGAAGAGCGTGGGGCCGACTGGAGAGCTTTTTTTCGGGCCGCTTGCGGAACGGAAAAAAGTCTCGCAAGGAAGGGCGGCAGTCCCCGACACGAAGTGTGGGGGAGGGCCCCGCGCGATGACGCAAGGAAAGAGGTGAGGGCTTACGCTTGGTTCATGCGGGCGTCGGCTACGGCGGACCAGAGCGTCTGCTCTAGGCTGTGGCGGGGGGTCCAGGGGATCTGCTGGCGCAGCGAGCGGTCGGTGATGACGCAGGGGTAGCGGAAGAAGTCGATGAGGTAGCCGGGGAAGTTGCCGGTGGCGCGCAGGAAGACATCGGCGACCGGCGCTGGGATCGGGAACGTCCTCGCCCGGGTCAGCGCGATCGCGGTCCGCCACGGCACGATCTCATCCGTCGCGACGTTGTGGACGCCGGTCAGGCCGCTCTGCCACGAGGTGATGATCGCGTCGGCCAGGTCGTCCTCGTGCAGGAACTGCATCATCGGGTTGAAGCCGAGCAGGTACGGCACGTGCCGCAGCCGCAGAAACTGCGTCAAGGTGTTGTGCAGCGTCGGGCCGACGATGTTGGTGGCGCGCAGCACGCAGGTCTTGACCTCGGGATGCCGGTAGACCCAGGTGGTCGCCATGTTGTCCATCTGGATGGCATCCGCGATCTGCGGAAATTCCAAGCCGGCGCGCAGCGGTTCGTCTTCGGCGATCGGGATGTGGTTGGCGGGGTCGGCGCCGTAGATGTGAAACGTCGACAGCACGACCAGGCTCTTTACGCCGTGCTGCACGCACAGGTTCATGATCTTCTGCGAGCCGACGACGTTGAGATCGAAGCGCTTGCCCGCCGACTCTTTGAAGCTGCCGGTGCGTCCCAGATGGAAGACTGCATCCAGCCGGTTATGGCGGAACAGATCTTCGATCATGGTCTTGTTGTAGTGCGCGCGACAGACGGTCAGCCCCGTCAGCCCGGTCGGCAGCGGCGTCTGCACCGCGCGATAGTCGACGCCGATGACCTGATGTCCCTCGGCGAGAAGGACGCGCGCCGCTGCTTGCGCCAGCCCGCCGGCAATGCCGGTAATCAAAACGGTCGCCATGGATGGTCCCTCTGCCTAGAAGAAAATCGAAGTCCGCGCGGCCAGCCCTTCGTCGATCATCTGCTGCACGCGGCTCTGCACCTGATCGACCTTCTTTTGGATCACGGAGTCTTCATCGTCGAACGGGCCGTCGAAGTACATCGGCTTGCCGAAGTAGATGCGGAACTTAGTCGGCAGCGGCAGATAGGAAAGCGGTCCCAAGATGGGCAGAAGCGGCGAGATCGGCGCGTACGGCGTGCGCAGAAGCTTAGCCATCGCCTTCCAGTCGTAGACGCTGATGATCGACTCTTCGGCGCCGATGACGGCGACGGGCACGATCGGTGCGCCGGTCTGCAGCGCCAGGCGCATAAAGCCGCGACCGAAGGCGCGCAGCTTGTAGCGATCCCAGAATGTCTTGCCGCTGCCGCGCGCCCCCTCGGGGAACACCAGGATGGCCTGGTCGTCTTCCAGCAGGTTGCGGCAGTTGATGGGATCGCCCAGCACCACGCCAGAGCGCGCGAACATCTCGTTGATGAACGGCAGCGTCGACACCCAGCGCTCGGCCATGGCCCGCACCAGGCGCGGCGGCTTCGCCGAAAGCAGACAGGCGACCGAGGTGACGATGCCGTCAAACGGCACCTGGCCCGAGTGATTGGGCACGATCAGCACGCGCCCGGCGGGGACATTTTCGATGCCGAAGATCTCGGGGCGGAAGTAGTCGTAGACCGGGCGCGCCAGCGAGTAATAGAACTTGGCGTGCTCGGGCGAAAACCCCCAGGCGTCGAAGCCGCACTCGTTAAGCTCATTGGGCAGCGAATCGATGGCCGCCGCGACCTCGGGATCGATGAAGCGCCCGTGGGCCTGGGTCGCGATCTGCGCCACGCTGGTCAGCCGCCCGCAGATCTCGTTGATCTGCGCCAGCGTCTCGTCTGAGATGCGGCCGCCGACGGCCGTGCTTGCGCTCTGCAAAAGCTGGGTCAGGACAGACACCACCGACTCCTTGCTACCTGGGCTGCGCCCCGAGGACCTGCCTCGGTCACGCCGCGTCCAAATGTGGGGATGAGTGTACAAGGTCCGGCGCAGCGCTTGGAAGCCACATCCGCAGGGCGAGGGTCGGCGGGCTCCCCCGCGCTATGGGCTGCGCGCGCTCTCGCCGGTCAGCAGCGCTGCCAGGTCGCCGCGGGCCGCCAGCGACGCCCACAGCAGGTAGGGGCAGAGAAAGAACGAGCCCCCGAAGAGCGCCCCCAGGCCGAGCAGGAGGCCAACGGGCCGGAAGCGATGGCGAGACGCGACCCACAGCGCCGATAGCTGGAGCAGGCAGAAGAAGTCGAGGTTGAACTGGCCAGGCCAGCCCAGCTTGGCGATGTCGCCGAAGAAGACCGAGAGCAGGCCGATGCCGTCCCTTGCAACGACCACCGCGGTGTAAAGGGCAATGGCCAGAGTCTGAAGGACAAGCAGGATGCGCAGGGGGTTCATGAGAGGACCTCCGATTGCGAGAGGGTGGCCGAGGGAAGCGGGGCCGATGCGGGGGTGCTGGGCGACGCTGCTGGCTGGGCTGCGGCGCGGACCGGAACCCACAGGGGCCCCGCTGCGAGGGCCAGGACGAAGACGTTAAAGATCGCATTCGAGGCGTTCCCCGAAGCCAGCGAGCCGGCACTGTCGAGAACAAACCAGGCACACAGCCCGGTGAGTACAGCCCGCCGGACTGCCTCGGGCGCGCGGTCATAGACCTGCTGCGCCAAGAACCACACCGTCACGCCCCAGCCCAGAAGAAAGCCGCCGGTCAGGGCCGAGAGAAAGCGCGTATCGGCATGGGTGTAGGTGGTCGCGCCGTCGAGCGGCCAGCTCAAAAGATCGAGCGTCAGGCGCGCCGGCTCAGCCGTCTTGGCCATCGTCCCCAAGAAAAACACCGGCCCGAACGAGCCGATCACGAGCGCTGTGATCCGAAGCCAGCCGCGATGCAGTGCGTGTGTCATGGCTACTCCTTGCAGGGTGTGGTCGTGGCGTTATTTCTGCCGGAGCAGCCGCCGCGATTCCATGACCTCGCAGGTCATGGTTCCCGCCCCCGGGCCCCGCTAAAGTGCCCAGCCATGCCGGTCGCATTCCCCACGCTGCTGCGCGAACATCGCGCACGTCGTCGTCTGAGCCAGGAACAGCTGGCCTTTTTGGCCAACGTCTCGCCGCGACATCTCAGCTGCATGGAGACGGGCAAGGCGCAGCCGAGTCGGCAGATGGTGCTTCTCCTGGCCCGCGCGCTGGAGCTTGAGCTGCGCGAGAAAAACTCGCTTTTGCTGAGTGCCGGCTATGCCGCTGCCTATCCCACGACGCCGCTCGATGCCCTGGCGATGACGCCGGTGAGCCGCGCCATGGACCTGCTCTTGGCCCAGCAAGAGCCCTACGGCGCCGTGCTGCTCGACCGCTTGTGGAATGTCCGTCGCATGAACGCGGGAGCCCAGCGCCTGCTGATGGCGTTCCTCGATCCCCGGCTTGTGCCTCTCTCGGTCGCGACGAACCTCGTGCGGGCGAGCCTGCACCCCGACGGGCTGCGCTCGCACATCGTGAACTTTCCCGAAGTGGCGGCGCTGCTCTTAGAGCGGCTGGAGCGGTCACATCACGCGCATCCCGAGGACGCCGAGCGGCACGCGCTGCTGCAGGAGGTGCGCGGCTATCCCGGTCTCGACTGCTTGGCGGGGACGCTGCCTTCGGGGGCGGCGCCGGTGGCGGTGCTGCAGCTTCGGCTCGGTGCGGGCCAGCTCAAGCTGTTCTCGATGCTCACCACCTTGGGCACGCCGCTGGATGTCACGGCCGAAGATCTCACCATCGAGTCCTTCTTCCCGGCCGATGAAGAGACGGAGCGCTGGTTCCAGCAGCGCCGCGCGATGGACCCAAGCCTCAGCTAGCTGGGCTCGTCTGCGGTGCCGCGCGCCGACGACCACAGGGTCGCTACAGCACGCTGCCGTCGTTGCACAGCGACTCGCTGGCCTGGTCGTAGTGCTGATCGATGAAGGCGTGAAGCGAGGGGGCATCGACGCAGTCGGCGCGGTAGACGTAGTTCCAGGCCGAGGCAGCGACAGGGACCGTGAGCAGCGGATCGGGAGTCAGGACGATGCGGCTGCGAATCGCGGGGCTGCACGCGGGGTCTTGTGGTCGCGCGGCCATGACCGCTCGCAGGCCGGCGACGACGTCAGGACAGGGCGCGGTGCAGCGGTACAGCAGCACGACACCACCGTGCTCTAGGTTGTGGACATAGTTGCCGCGCGGCAGGGGGTCTACGTGTTCTCCCCAGCGGCCCCAGAAGGGATAGTGCATTCCCGAAGCCGGCGGGTTCGAGCCATAGGTCACTGGCATGTCGCTCGGCACATGCTGCGCGCCCTCGAAGGGCACCATCTGCACCGTCGCCCCGCAGGCGCCGCCGACCGGCATTTCGACACCGCCACCGGTCTCGCTGGGGCCGCAGCCCAGGCCGCCCAGCACAAGGCCAAGCCAAAGGGCCGAAAAGGTACGGATCCACTGCTTCCGGTTTGCCATGATCCCTAGGGTCGCTCCGCGGCCATCGCCGCCTGCCGGATGCGTAGCTCGTGACGCCGCCGCTGCGCCTCGGCGATCAGCTGCTCGAAGGCATCGGCCCCTAGCTGATGTCGCAGGAGCGCGATCTGGCGATCGCAGAGCTCCGCGACGCCATCCATGTAGCGACAGCGCAGCTCGGCAGCCGCTTCAATGAGTACGCTGTATGCCTCGCAGGTATCGCCCATGCCGGCCAGCGTGCCAGCGCACAGCGCGGTGAAGAGCAGCGACCAGCCGGCGCTGTTGTGCCGCCCTTGCAGCCAGCGCAGCTCCGCGTGAATGGCGAAGCGACGGAGCAGCGTGACGTGGGGCTCGATGGCGGCCAGGACCTCGGGCTCGGTCGGGGTCTGCGCGATCAGCGACAGCAGGTGATAGAGCCGCGCCACCGTGCCGTATCCCGACGGCGGAGGACCATACTTGCCGCCGCGCACATCGTCGAGCATCGCCAGGCCCAGCCGCCGGCTATCCGCCATCAGCAGCGCGACCAGGATAAGGCGCAGCAGGCGCTCTTCATCGCTGGCCACGCCAAGCTGCGTCGCGCGGTGCAGCGCAACCTGCACATGGCCGAGCGCGAGATCGGGACGACTGACGGCTTGCTCGATGCCGCCGAGCAGCAGGCCGGCAATGACCGTGATCCCCACCGGCATGCCTGGCTCATCGACCACGCTCTCTAGCTGCTGTCGCGCCGCGCCGACATCGCCGATTCGCAGCAGCGCCTCGCACAACGTCAGGCCCGCATAGCCGCGCGCCAGCTTGGCCTCGGCCGAGGTCAGCGAAGTGACCGGCGACAGCGCCTCGGTGAGCGCGTTCATGACCCGCTGCGGCTGGTTGGGATCGCGCTCCGCACCGACGCAGGCGCGATACAGGCGGGCCGATAGATCCAGCAGCCGCTGCTCAGGATTTTCTGGCGCGCCGGGCAGGGCCAGCGCTGCATCGGCCAGCGCAAAGTTGCCACGCCCAAGCGCCGCAAATGCCACCAGCGAACGAAGGGCAATCCGGCTCTCATGGCCGTCGAGCTGCTCCAAAGTGTGGATGTCGAGCTTGCTCAACATCGCCGCCTGTTCTTCGGCCAGCCCCAGGCGAAGACAGCGCTGAAACAGGCCACTCGACTCGCCCATTGGGGCCAGAGGCTGCGCGGCCGTCCCGGCGCTTCCATCCCGCGACTGCGCCGGCAAGGCCGACGAATCAGTAGGGGCGGGGGGACTGGCGCTGAAAGCGGTGTGCTCGGGATCAGCCATGGCTTCGGCAGCTACTATGCGATTATCGCCGGGCCGAGACAAGCGTCATGCATCGGGCCTGCGGACGCGGCTTGGCGGCACCGCCGGGGGGCTAGCGGCCGAACAAGACGTACAGTCCGGAAAAGGTCGCAGCGACGAGCAAGATCGCAAAGATTAGCCAGGGCAGCCGCCCACTGCTCGGCGCCACCGCCCGGCTGCCAGAGCTGCTGCCCCCCGAGCGAGCCACAGGTGCCCGCGCCTTGGGCACCATCGACGTTGGGGGGTAGAGCTTGTCGCGAGCAATCGGCGGTGCAGTCGGCGCATCGAGGAGCCCGGAGCTCACGGCAGGCTGCGCCGCGCTCTCGTTCTCTTTGAGAAGCGGCTGCATCACCGCAGTGCGCGCCTCAGCAAAGAGCCGCGCCTGCGGCAGATGACTGGCAGCGGCACCTTCAGCAACCAAGGTCTGGGCTTCGGCCCCGGCTCGCGGTCCACTGCTCGATGCCGCGGCCAGAGCGGACGACGAGGTCGCGGCTACCTGGGGCGCCGTCGGCTCGATCTGCGGTGCCGTCGGCTCGACCTGCGCTGCGGTCGGCATAACCGCCTCGACCTGGGCCGCCGACAAGGCCGGCACCGCCGAGCCCGAGCCCTGCCCGCCCGGCGCGACGTACACCGCAGGCACCGGTCGCTCTCCACTTTGCGCCAGCGCAACGGCCCGATGCGATCCAGAAGAAATCAGGCCGGCCGGCACCGGAGCCACCAGCGAGCTGGGAATAATCGGCGCATGCTCACCACTTGCCGCCGGCATCTGCAGGATCTGTGTCAGCTTGTGCTTGATGATCGCGGCTTCCGGACGCTCCATCGGTGACTTGGCCAGCATCGACGCAACCAGCGTCGCCAGCGCCGATGGAATGCTGGGATTTAGGTCACTCGCGGGCGGCGGCACGAGCTGCTTGTGCCGCATGATCGTATCGATCTCACTCGACGCGCGAAACGGCTGGTGGCCGGTCAGCATCTCGTAGGCGATGACGCCCAGTGAGTAGACATCGGTGCGGTCGGTGACGTCGCGCGGGTTGCGACACTGCTCGGGTGACATGTACGTCGGCGTGCCAAGCAGCGCATCGGTGGCGGTGAGCGCGCTCTGCTCCTGCTCGACGTCTAGCTCGACGATCTTGGCGATGCCGAAGTCCAGCAGCTTGACCCGCTCGCCGCCGCGCAGATCCGCATCGTTGACCAGCATGATGTTGGTCGGCTTGAGGTCGCGGTGCACGATGACCTTGGCGTGGGCAGCCGCCAAGCCCGAGGCAATCTGTCGCAGGATCTGCATGCTGCGCATCGCGTCCATCGGCAGGCCGTGCAGCTTGCGCAGGGCATGGTGCAGCGTCTCGCCCTCGATGTACTCCATGATGAAGTACGCCGTGCCGTCGTCGAGCTGACCGAACTCGTAGATATTGACCAGCGTGGGATGGCTGATGATGTTGACGGCCCGCGCTTCGTTGAGAAAGCGCGCCACCAGCTTGCGATTACGGGCATAGCGCGGATGCAGGACCTTGACCGCGGCGCGGCGATTGAGCTCGGTATGGATCGCCTCATAGACGCTGCCCATCCCCCCTTCGCCTAGCAGTCGCCCGGCGCGATAGGCCCCAAAGACAGTCACAGGCGCCCCTCCCGGCTGCGTCACCGAGTGCGGGCTTGCGGGAACGTCATCTGACTTGGGCGACTCACTGCTCACGCCGGTGGCTCCGCGGTCTGCTTTCCCTTTAGCTACCTACTGCTGAGCGTATCGAGGAAAGCGCCTCCCGGATCATAGCCGAAACCTCAGAAAATAGGTACGGTTGGCCTCCGCGCGCGCCGGTGAAGACCCGCCGCTCCGTCGCTTTACATGGCCGTCGGCGCACGCTAAGGTGAGGCGGATTCTTCACCATGCCGCTGCGTAAGATCGTCCGCTTCCCCAATCCCTTCCTGCGCCAGCCCACCCGGGCGGTCACCACTTTCGACAAGACCGTGCGCTCGCTCGTCGAAGACATGATGGAGACGATGTGCGATGTCGACGGAGCCGGACTCGCCGCCATCCAGGTGGGAGCTCCTGAGCGCATCTTCATCATCGATGCCGTCCCCGCGGGTGGCGAGCGCACCGACCCGCCCAAGGTCTTCATCAATCCGGTCTTCGAGTTCCTCTCGCCCGAGACCGACGTGCATGAAGAAGGCTGCCTCAGCTTCCCCGGCATCTTCGTGCCTGTGAAGCGCTCGCTTTCCGCCCGCATCAACGCGTTTGACATCGACGGCAAGCCGTTTGTCGTCGAGGCCGAGAACTTCTATGCCCGCGCGCTGCAGCACGAGTTTGACCACCTGGAGAATCGCTTGCTCTACGACCATGCCGGAGCGATCAAGCGCCAGATGATCAAGCGCAAGCTGGATCGCATGACCGATGAAGAGGCGATGGACATCCTGCGTCGCGAAGGTGAGTAGCCCGCGCCCCTGCTTGCTGCGGCTGGCCTTCCTGAGTGTGCTCGCGCTCATGGGAGTCCACCAGGAGCCCGCGCACGCCGCGCCGTCGCCCCCACCCTTGCCCGGCGGTCTGCGCGCTGGCGAAGTGATCGAGGGCGTCGAGAGCTTCCGGCTCGCAAACGGTCTCTCGCTACTCCTTGTCCGCGAGCCCTCGCACAACAAGGTCACGGTGGAAGTGGTCTATCGCGTCGGATCGCGCCACGAGGGAGCGGGCGAGACCGGCATGGCGCATCTCTTGGAGCACATGCTCTTTAAGGGCTCGTCGCGACACCGCGATCAGCGCCATGAGTTTCAGCAGCACGGCGCTGACTTCAACGCCGAGACCTCGGTCGACCACACCGCCTATTACGAGACGATGCTGGCGACGCCCGAAAACCTGCGCTTCGCTCTCGATCTGGAAGCCGACCGCATGACGACGGCGCGGCTGGAAGCGAGCGACCTTTCGAGTGAGTTTTCCGTCGTTCGCAACGAGCTTGAGCTCGGCGAGAACTCGCCACACGAGCTGGTCGTACAGCGCCTGCTACGCGTGGCCTATGCCTGGCATGGCTATGGCCGCGACACCATCGGCAGCCGCAGCGACGTCGAAAACGTCCCCATCGATCGGCTGCGGGCGTTCTATCGTCGCTACTATCAGCCGGGCAACGCCACGCTGATCATCGCCGGAGACTTCGATCGCGGCCTGACGCTGCGCGAGGTCGCGCGCCTGTTTTCTCCCCTGCCCCGCCCCAGCCAAGCTCCCCCGCCGACCTACACGCAAGAGCCGGTGCAAGACGGCGAGCGCACCGCCACCGTACGTCGAGCCGGTGACATCGGAGTCCTCGGTCTGGGCTATCACAGCGTCGCTGCAGCCGACCCCGATCAGGCCGCTGCCGAAGCAGCCGTCGACATCCTGGTGCACGAGGGCAGCGGTCGTCTGTACAAGGCGCTCGTCGAAGCGCACCTCGCCACCCACCTGCAGGGCGAGGCGCAGCACACCACCGAGCCCGGGATGGTGCTGTTCTTGGTCGATATCTTGCGCACTGCGCGCAGCGATAGTGTGCGCGAGACGCTCTTGCGCATCGTCGGTGAGCTGGGCAAAAACGGTCCCAGTGCCGAGGAGCTTCGACGCTTCCAGAGCAGCTATCGCAAGACCTTCCGTCAGGTCAGCGCGGACCCGAAGGCCCTGGCGGAGAGCCTGGCCGAGTGGTGCGCCATCGGCGACTGGCGGCTGCGCTACCTGCACCGCGACCGCATCGCTGCCCTGACGCCCGCTGCGGTGCAGTCGTTCGCGGCCCGCTACTTCGTGCCCGACAATCGCAGCGTGGTCGCCTTTGTGCCGACGCCGCAGCCGCAGCGTAGTCCTCTGCCGGGAAAGCCCGATCCCAGTGCGCTTTTGCACAGCTATCGCGGCCAGCCCCCGCCCGTCGCCGGCGAGGCGTTTGCCACCACCATCGAAAACATCGAGTCGCGCACCCAGCGCCTGACGCTGGGGAACGGGATCAAGCTGGCCCTGCTGCCCAAGCGCTCGCGGGGGCAGACCGTGCAGATCGTGGTCACCTTGCGTGGCGGCAGCCTGACCAGCCTGCGTGGACAGGCCGCGGCCCTGCAGCTTCTACCGGGCATGGTGTCGCGCGGCACGCGCAGCCGCACCTTCCAGCAGATCCACGAGACCCTCGATGACCTCGACAGCGAGCTGGCATCGCCGACAGTAACAGCCGTCGGCCTGGCCCCGCCAAGTCAGGGCTTTTCGCTGGCGCTCGAGACCTCGCGGGAAAAGCTCACACCCGCCCTGGCATTGCTGACCGAGATCCTGCGCGAGCCCAGCTATCCCGCCGACCAGCTAGAGATCGTGCGCAAAGAGACGCAGACCGCGCTTACCGCCGCGCTGCAGCAGCCCTCGGAGCTGGCCGTCAGCGCCCTGGCCCGTCGCCTGCGCGTCTATCCGCCCGACGATCCGCGCTATGTCCCCGGCCTCGTCGAGCAGCTCTCACGCTTGCCGGGCGTGCAGCCGAGCGACCTGGCACGCCTGCACCGCGACCTCTTCGGCGCGCCTGAGGTCACGCTGGCCCTGGTGGGCGACTTTGATCCCAGCGCCGTCACCGAACAGCTCGGCGCGACCCTGTCCACCTTTCGTGCGCCGACTGCGTTTCAGCGCCTGCCCACGCCCTATCAGCCGCATGCCAGCGCGGTCGAGCAGATTCAAGTGCCCGACAAGCCAGGCGCCTTTGTGATCCTGGGCCAGAACCTAGAGCTGTCGCAGCGCGATCCCGACTATGCCGCCGTGCAGCTATTTCAGTTCATGCTCGGCGGACACGAAAATGCCCGCCTAAATACCCACCTGCGCGAGCGGGCCGGCATCGCCTACTCCGTCGAGACCCTGGTGCAGTGCGGGCTGGATGAGCGCAGTGGTCTGTTTGTCGTGTACTTCACCGCCGCCCCACAGAACGCCCAGCCGGGTCTGCAGCTGCTGGAGCGCGAGCTGGTCGAGTTTCTGCAGAACGGCCCCAGCCCCGCCGAGCTGCAAGCGGCGCAGAAGACGTATCGCCAGCACCTGGAGGCTGCGCTGGCCGACGACGCAACACTGGCTGCCGAGCTGGCCGGGCTGCGACAGCACGATCTGACGCTGCAGTTCCTACACGACCACCTGGCGCGGGTAGCCGCGCAAACTAGCCGCGAGCTCCTCATCGCTGCGCGTCGCCACATCGATCCCGCGCGCTTGATCAAGGTGTTGGCTGGCTCATGGCCGGCTCGCTAAGTGCGGCCTGTGGCTCGCTGCCCCCGGCCCCGCCGCGATAGTAACGACCCGAAAGATCGACGGTGTAGTTGACGCGCACCGAGGCCGCACCGGATAGCAGCTGCTGGTGCAGGTGGATGCGCTTGCCGGGAGTCGGGATGCGCTGCGTAAACTCCGCGTCGGCGAAAGCCTCGCTCGGCGCCAGGCTGCCGCCTTCCCACTGATAGTTGAAGACGGTCGGCAGGTTCAGCGCGACGTACAGGTCGTTGATGTTCCACGAGGCCCCGGGCAGCTCGTACTGCAG
>CALFYE010000485.1 GCA_937952145.1 uncultured Myxococcales bacterium | reverse complement strand
AGGATCTCGCGGCGCTTGGCCGAAAGGGCGGTGTTGGCTTCCTCGGTGGAGCCGAGCTGCTTTCGCAGCGCAGCGGCGTGTTCGCTCAGGCTAGCGCGGCGTTCGGTAAGGATCCGGCGATTGAACTCAACCAGATCTTCATAGTCGCGAGCGAGCTGCGTAGGGAAGGTGATTTGGGCTTCCTGGAAGACGCGCTGCACATCTGCGAGGTCGAAGTGAATCTCATCGCCAAGGCTGCGTTCGATCTGAGCGAGGTCGTGGCGGACGTTGTAGATAAGTTCGTTGTTCGATGCGATCTCGGTTTCGATGCTCTCCGCGAGTTCGCGAGCCATGGCTGTCTCTTGGCCGAGGAAGTCGAACGCATCCAGCGAGCGTAACTTGCCTGCCACCTCGTCGCGCTTGAGTGCAATGCTGGCCCGCAGCTTCTCAAAGTCGCTGGGTTTGAGGGTGAGTTCGGCCTGAAGTTCTTTCTGCTCGGCGGTGTGCTTCTCGCAGTCGGCGGCAGCTTCGTATTTCGCGGTGAGCAGCTGGTCATCGAAGCCAAGGACGCGGGCGAGGTACGGTTTCCATTCCTTGTGCCTGCCAGCGCTGTATTTGGCGAGCGTGAAGACGTCGAAGTAGTCCTGCTGCGTGCGCAGAAAGTAGCTGACACCTTTGCGATAGGACCAGGGCTTGATGGCGGTAAAGGCAAGGTAACTATCGAGCAGCTTCACTGCGTTGTCGAAAGACTCTCGCCAGTGATCCCACTGCTCCTGTGGCAGCAACGTGAGGTCTTGGTGCCGCTGCTGGTGGTGCTTGAACGCGATCTTGGTAGGTTCAGCTGCTGAGCGGCGGATGGTGAGGTAACCACCGGAAGGAAGCTGGATTTCCAAGAAAAAGACGAACGATGCGAAGAGATCCGAGCGGATCTTGAAAAAGTGCTCCTTCGTCACCTTCTTCAGCAAACCGAAGTCGATGATGTCGATGAGCAGGCTCTTGCCAAGGTTGTGACCGAGGGCGCTTGGGTCTTTCGGGCGCTGGATGTTGGCGAGGATGACGTTTAGCCCCTCGCGGAAATCGATGGGCACGAACAGCGCAGGCTGATCCGAATAGAGGCGGCTGAGCTTCATCGCGCACCCTCTTGCGGTGCGGGTTGCAGATACTCGAAGGAGTCGGTCTGCGAGTGGTACTCGACTCGACCCAGCAGGTAGAGAAAATGGACCGTGGGAAGGAAGACCACGTCACCATCAGGATCCAGATCGAGCAGGCTGGCCCGCAAGTCTGAGTAACTGCACAGTCGCTCGCGCTGCAGCCTGGCAAGCAGACGGCTCGCTGCGCGGAGGACGCAGGTGTTCAGATCGAGGTGCTTGGCTGGACGGATCATTCCTTCTCTCCGATATCGCAGTCCACATACATGTAGTGAAGTACGGTCTTCAGCAACTTGCGGCGCGGCACCAGTTCCGGGCTGCGCTCGTGCATGAGAACAAACACGTGCTCCAGCGCTGAATCGAAGCTCTCGAAGCGATCTCGATGGGCAATGAGCTGGCCGCGAAGGTCATCGGCGACGGCATGATACTGGTCGGCGAGGTCGGCATTGCGTGGGTTCTCCAAGAACCGACGGATCGTCGCAAAGTGAATCATCGAGTCCTGGCGGATGTAGCTGTCGTAGGCTGCGCTAAGTCTATTGATGCTGTTTTTCTTTGGTAGGCCGGGGTAGTTCTGAAAGTCGTGCTCGCTGTCGAAGGCGGTAGGTATCGCCGATCGCTGAGCATGCAATGCGAGAATGACATCCCGCATGTCCTCGGGCACGAATTGCAGCGGTGAGCGGAGCTTGTCGAGGCCAACCGCCTTGGCCAAATGGGGATGAAGTGACAGCTCGCGTTCGATGTCCTCGTACCCTCGGAGCCAGACATTCTGGACGCTCGTACGCGATTTGATGAGACCGGTGACGGCGTCGTCAGCGCCGCCTGGCTTGCGGCGATTCGTGAAGACAAGGTAGTGCGTCAGTCGGCCTTCGTCGAACTGACGCTGGATCTTCGGCAGCTCGCCCTTGATCAGCGTCACAAAGCCGGAGTCCGAACACGAACCCGTCGGGGAGCTGGTGTGTTTGGCCTGGACAATGAACTTTCCAGTGGCTGGCGCTGCTGTGCTCGGGAAGGCGTTCGCGGTGCCCTCGAACTTCGCGTCCTTGCCGCCATCCTTGCCCTTGGCAAACGAGGTGATGCCAATGCCAAGAACCTCTCGGCAGATCAACGTGACGAGCTTTTCAAACTCGGATTCATGGAGGTCGTGAAGTGAAAAACGCATGGCCGAGGAGAGTCCGTGGAGCCCCTGAGACTATTCAGCGGTATCCCTTGCAACAAGTGCAATCAGGTCACAGCCCTCGGCAGCCTGCAAGAATTCATGCCGCCACCGTGTCCGCCTCAGCGGCAATTTCCGAGGAAAAGGCAGCGTGGGCAGGGACCAACGTTCTCCGGGCCAGGTGGGTCACTCTTCGGCCTGTCTTCGCCGGAGCGAGTCGCAGGCGAGCCTTGCGATCTGGATGTCTTGAATCGCGAGGCCGGTCAGATCCGCGATAGTGAGCTGGTCCTCGCGGGTGCGGCCCGAGGCGTGTGCCAGGACCAGATCGCCAAGCTCGACGACACGCGCTCTGTCGGGCAGGCCGGCGCGCTCGGCATACCCAGCTTCCCCGTGATCGAAGCACTGCGCGGCTGTCGATCGCAACGACATCAGCAGCGGCAACCAGACCGTCGCGAGCTCCTGCTTGCCGGGTGCACCGGCCCCGACTGCGGTGATATGGGTGCCCGGCCGCACACAGCCAACGGGCAGAAGCGGCTTGCGCGCTGGCGTGGTGGTGACGATCAGATTGCCGTGCTGACATAGATCGGCGATCGAAGCCGCGACCTGGATGTGGAAACCATCGACCGCGAAGGCGCGAGCCTTGTCTGGATCGCGTGCCCATAGAACCACTTGGCGGCAGGGCGTGACGTAGCGCAATAGGCCGAGCTGCATCCTGGCCTGCGTCCCAGCCCCCACGATACCGATGGAGTGAACCTCCCGTGGCGCCATATAGTTCCTCTTGAAATTGCTGACTGAGGCGTCATGGTGAGGACGAAATGAATAGCGTCAATGACCCGGTGATTCGGCCTCTATCTGCACAGTTTGGGGGCCCAAGCGCGAATCCGCAGCCCCGCGCGAACCTCGCATCGCGAGCTTGCGCGGCTGCGCGCCCTCGCCGAACCGCACGGCTGTCCGAGGCTGGAAGCCAAAAAGGCAGCTACATCACGCTGAAACAAGCGGCGACCGCGGTGATATCGCGCCTCAGGTTGGCTGATATCGCGGTGATATCAGCCCGTCGACCGCGGCGATATCGCGGTGACATCACGGCTTTGCTGACGATCCTCCATTGGTGGTTGAGGTCTTGCGTTGAGCCCTCTGCGACCGCGTCTGCGACGCTCTCTATCGCACTAAACCTTCGACGGCCGTGCATGCGCAGGCAAGCGCTGCGCAGCGCCGTCGGCACGGCGCTTGCCCACAGGGCCGCATTGCACGGCAAAGACGAAGGCGCGCCGGACGGCGCTGTCTTGCTGCAATAGCGGCGTTCGGGCTGTCGTGGTGCCGGATGCGGACTGTGCGGGCGAGGATGCGATCTTTCGTCACGTCGACCCGTTGGCGATTCCCGAGGTCGCATCAGCGCTGGAGTGGCTGATGGAGCATCGGCCGGACGTCATTGCACCGGACGTCATTGCACCGGTGGCGGATGTCGACCGCACGCTGATCTGGGATGCGATGGAGCGCGCGCCGCTCGACAACCTGCGGCCGGCGGAGAGCCTTTCCGGCGACGAAGACGCACTGCGCGACGCACTGCGCGACGTCGCATGAGTTTCGCATGAGTCACCTGCCTCGCCTGGGAGAGAACTGGACCGAGCTTCTGGCCAAGCTCGCAGCGACGCAGGTCGAGTTCATCGTCGCCGGTGGGGTCGCCGCAATCCTCAACGATGTCGTGTACCGCACCGATGACATCGACGTCGTGCATCGCTGCTCGCCGTCGAGATCCCCTGGCTTGGCCAGTAGCGGATTGCCCTGTTCGACGCCGAATACAAGCCGATCGCTGTTCCCGGCAGCCTGCATATCAAGCCGCAGTCCCAATCCGTCGTTATGTCGATGGGTTCCAAAACCCCCAACACCGAATACAAGGGCTGAACGTCCACGACGCGCAGGTGAAGGGCGGTGGGGGGAGGTCGCGAGAGTTTAGTGGTGGATGATGGAGCGGGCGCGTCCCCCATGCTGGGCCTAGGTTGAACAAGCAGGCAAGGAAAGCCGTCCAGACGCTGTTGCCAGTGCGATTCGTTCATTTCGCCGGAATGCGCAATTCGTCAGAGTTGACAGATCGTCTCGCTTGCCTAGCAGTACTAAGTCATCTGTCTGTTGAGCCCGTTAAGACGTCGACGAGAACCCGAAAACTGCCGAATTTGGCGGCATTCCAGTCTCCGTCGGAGA
>CALFYE010000484.1 GCA_937952145.1 uncultured Myxococcales bacterium | reverse complement strand
CACCACCGCCAAACCCGCCACCACCTGCCGCCGCCTTCGCTGGTGTGCCGGTAAGAAAGCTGCAGTTAACGAACTGTCCACCGTCGCCGCCGAAGCCCGCTCCGCCGCCCGCCCCGCAGGTGCCGCTGCTACACGACAGCTGTCCCCCGCTGCCACCACTGCCGAGGTATCGCCCGGCAAAGAGGTTGACGCCACCGCCCTGCCCGCCGAGCCCGCGGCTGCCTCCGCCCTGTCCGCCGATAGCGGCCGCCACCGACGCTGACGCGGTGCCTTTGCCGCCTGGCTCGGCCTGAGCTTTGAGGGGGACCGCCGAGACCCCTGGCCCATAGGACCCCGCCGGCGTATCTCCTCCCGGGTTGCCGACTAGAAAGACACCGCCTTGGCTGGCGCTCTCGCCCGAGCTACGGAAGCCGCCGCCCCCCCCGCCGTACTTGTTCGCATTGGCATTGCCCGGATCTCCTGCCAGCGGAGCCCCCCCAGCGCCGCCCAGACCGCCGCCGCCGCCGCCGGGGTAGCTGCGCTCGGCAGTCCCCAACCCGCCCATGCCGCCCTGAGCACAGCTATCGACGATCGAGACCGCCGAGAGCACGACGCTGCCATGCACAAACAGGGCCCCACCCAGGCCGGCGCTGCCACCACCACCGCCGTAGTAGCCATCGCCTTTGGCGGGGTCGGTGACCAGGGCTGCCCCGCCCGCTGTGCCGTATGAAAATCCGCCAGCCAGCGTCAGGTTGCGCAGGGTCAGCGAGCCACTCGCCAGGCCTGGACTCAGCGCGCCCGCGACGTAAAAGAGACGAAACGGCGGCGTCCCCGCCTCGCTGCAGGTGCCAGCATTGCGACGACGAATCGTCGCGCCGCGCCCCTCGATGTCGAGGGCAAAGTCGATCTCGGGCAGGCCATTGGGGCCATACCAGTAATTATCCACCGCATCCAATTCATAAACACAGCCCATTTTTAGCGCTAATCGATAGGCTGTACCGCCGCTCCGCGATTTCGCGTCTTTGATGGCACTAATCAGCTCTTCTTTAGTGCAGCCCGTCAACTCGCGGTCGTAGGCAGGAACGGGCTGTGAGGCGACGGCCGGAGGATTTGCGCAATAGCCGGGATTGTCTCGTACATACGAGTCATTCGTCCAGACCGACTGGCAGCCAATCAGCAGGCCAGTCAATGCGGCAATTTTTTTATTCATAATTTCCCCCTAAATTTTAATATAACTCAGCCATTTTGTTTGCTTTACGGCGGCACGGTCGCTGTGCGGGAAGATGGTTGCCCCCCGGGTGAGCGACGCGCTCCCGGTGCCAGGCTTAGCGCCAATCCAGCGACGGTCAGCACGCCGCCCGAGACCAAGAGCCCAATCGCCGGAGCACGGGTGTCGAGGAACTGCTGACAGTTGGCGGCATCGCCCGTGACGCAGCGACGGTCGAAGTAGGCCGCGGAGGCCCCAAAGCCCAACAAAAGCGCCCCCACCCCCAGCCCAGCCAGACCAAGCGCCAACCGCCAGGCCGGCCGCGGCCGGCGTCCCCCAGGCTGCGGCAGTAGCGGCGCCACCTGAGCCAGCGGTGCTGGCGGCGGCTCGGGCAAGAGCGAGAGCGAATAGCGCAGCGGCGGATTCTCGCCCTCGTTCAACAGGAGGCCCTGACTCAGCTCTTCGTAGTCCGACTGACGGAGGCGCAGCTCACGACGCCCAGCAAAGACCACACCACGAAACGGCGTACGACCCAGGCTCTGCTGATCGAGCCGAAGCTCACTGGCACTCGGCTCGCTGTGGACCTCGATCTGCGCTCGCGGACGGGCGGTGGCGGCCTTGTAGAAGCTCGGCACGGTGACCTTGACCTGCTTGAGCAGGGCATCAAGGTTGCAGTCGCTGCAGCTCTGCTCGCTATGTCCAGCCGGCTCGGCCATAGCGGCGTCGAACAGATCCAGCACGACGCGCGGTCCGGCCGGCTCGCGCCGCACTTGCACCATCAGCACGTAGTCGGCCTCGCAGCGCTGCGCTAGCTCGCGGGCACAGTGCGACGGCTCACCGCACTCGCCCGGCGCCGGCTCACCGACGACAGTGAAGACCACATCGCGCGACAGCGGTGACAGCCGCAGCCCCAGCAGCGCGGCTTCGACCGCGAGCAGAATCCGTCGCTGCTCGGCCGGTTCCAGCCCGGCATAGCTGTCGAGCACCACCACCCCCGGCAGGATCGAAAGCAGGAGTGCGCGCGAGTTGACATCAATGCGCAGCTCCGCCAGCCGCCCGACGGAGAGCCGAACCTGGTCGGTGAGGCGTCGGCCGCCGAGCTCAATCTCGATGCGATGTTCGCTGGGACTTAGCAAGAGGGGTCGCGGCAGAGGCAGCGCGCCCAAAAGACGGCCATCGACCAGCACCAAGGCCCCGCGATCCCCCAGGATGTTGAGGCTGGCTGCTGGCGGCCTTTCACCGTCGAGGACACGCTGAGCTTCACGGGCGGCCGGGTCGTCTGGGCCGACCTCCAGATCGGGATCGGTGAGGTAACGGGCCATAAAGTCCTGCGCAGCCAGCAACCGGCCCTCGGCAAGCGCCACCTGTCCGAGGACAAACAGCGCATCAGGGTTAGGCTGGCTGCGATAGCTGGCCTGCGCCCGCTGGCTGGCGGTGGTGACATCGCGCGCCGCCAGAGCCGCCCGCGCCTCGTCGAGGAGCTGGCTGGCTGGCCCGGCAGCAACTACTGCCGGACGCGGCCCCTTGCTCGCAGCCTGTAGCGCCCCGCCACTGAATAGCAGGCCGCACAGCGAAATCAGCAGAGAGAGCCAGCGCGCCACTACAGTTCGCATGCTCTCCCCTCGCCTACCTAAGTGCAGGAGCCGACGGTAACCGTCTCGCGCTCGCGAACCTTCACATCCTTGCGCTCACTGCCCACTTTGACCCGGTGCTGGCCGGCGGGCAGGTAGATCTTCTTCTCCTTGCAGCGAGACTTCTCGGCGGTCTGCACGATGACCAGACCCAGCCGCTTGGCTAGCTGCGACAGCGCCGAGGCAGCCTGTGCGACCTGCTTGTCGGTCAGCCGACCATGGACATGGGCGTCGGCAATCTGCTGATACAGCGTCGCTGCCTCGTCGGGACGATCCTGCTCCTCGAAGATCTGGCCGAGATAAAACCAGACCTCCGTCGTCAGGTTGGCGCAGGGCTGCGCCAGGCCGCGTGCCCGCTCGCAGCGGGACAGCGCTCGCTCAAGCAGCTTCTGCGCCTTGCCGTAGTCCTTGCGCTGGTAGGCCTCGATGCCCGAGTGTGCGGCCTCTTCGATCGGCGAAGGCGGCACATCCAGCTTGGTCGTCTTCTTCTCGACGATAACCACCTCTTGCTTACCGGCCATGCTCAAGAGCTGATGTGGACCGGCGGGCAGCTTCACCGGCTTGGTCGACAGGTACTGCCAGCGCTTCTGATCCAGCTGTAGCTGCACCCAGTCCGGCCCCTTGAGCGTCAGCAGGCCCTCGCCTTCCAGCCCCGCTGAGGCCTCATCCGCCGTCGTCTCGACCGCTCCGGTTCCGCCCGTGGTACCGGCTGGGCTTGGCTCAGGCTCCTCAGGCGGCGTCGCTGGTGCCCCGCCAGCCGCCGCGTCAACAGCCAAGCCAGCGTCGGCGCTTTCGGCAGGACTTTGGGGTACGGCATCCCCGGCACCCGCCCCTGGCGACGCGCTCAGCGCATCCAAAAGCGCCTGCGCGCGAGCCCGCACACTGGCATCGCTATCGCCCAAGAGCAGACGCAGCACCGGCAGCCCTGCCCACTTGCCATTTACCATCGGCAGCTCGGACGCCGTCTCGGCCACCTGGCGACGCACATCGGCGCGCGGATCACGCGCCGCGATCAGCAGCAGCTCGATGGCACGATCGACGGGTAAGCGCGCGAGCGCCGCCACCGCCGCCAAGCGATCCTGGTCGCTGACTTTGCCAAACCACTTCACGAGATCCTCAGCCGGCGGCAGCTTGGCCCCCAGACGAGCCAGCAGCCCATAGGCCTCGACCGCCGCCACCCCGCCCTGCTGCAGCAGCGCTTGCAGCGTCGGGACCGCCCGCTGATCGCCAAGCTCAGCCAGCTTGCGCGCCGCCGCGAGGCGCACCAGGGGCGAGGCATCATTGAGCGCCGCCACCAGCAGATCGGGGCGTCCTTCCAGCTGTTCAATAAACAGCCGCCGAACCTCGGGATCGGTGGTGTCCTTGAACGCTAGAAGCTGTTCGCTGCCCTGCCGATCACCGAGGCGAGCCAGGATGCCCAGGGCCAGCAGGCGCTCACTTGCCGACGCTTTGTCGCCGCGCTCAAGCAAGCGCTGTAGAGCGCTCAGCACGTGGCCGCCGAGGTCCTTCACTCCCAGCTTGCTCAGCGTCGTAATCAGGCGCGACATCGAGCGCAGCGCCTCGATCCGCACCCCGGCATCGCTGTCTTCAAGAGCGGTCCGCAGCGCCAGCAGGGCTGCCAGCTCCTTGCGGCGTCCCAAGGCCTTGGCCGCACTGCGACGCACTCGCGGATCGGCATCCCTCAGCATCGAGGCCAGCAGCCCCACTGCATCCTGGCTGACGCTGTCGGCCAGGACCTCGACCGCCGACTGTCGAACCAGCCAGTCACGATCGGCCAGCGCACCGCGCGCCCAGGCCAAGCTGCGCGCCGACCAAGCCGACGGATCGTGCAGCGCGATCTGGAGGATCGCGGCAGCCGCCGCCTGACGCAGCGCCGGATCGATATCCCCGCCCAGCAGAGTTCCCAGGATGCGTGCATCGAAGGTCTCGGCGCTTTCCCCCAGGCCTTCGCTACCCAGCACGCGGGCCGGCACGGCGGCGGCGGCGGTCGCGACGACCTCGCGAAACAGCGGGCGGTACTCCGGCTGATCCGGACCGGCCAGCAGGCGCGCCGCCAAGAGCTGCTCCGGTTCTTTCTTACGCACGACATCGCTCAGCAGCGTCTTCGCTGCAGGATCGCCGAGCTGCGTCAGCCGCGCGGCAGCCAGCAAGCGGGGCGTTGCCGGACCGACGCGCCCCAGGACGGCCTGCAGCGCCTGCTTCGCCCCTTCGTCCCCGCCGCGGGCCAGGCAGCTCCAGATGTCGAGCTTGATGTCCTCAGGCACGCCGTCGCGCTTGCCGTACTGCTGCAGCAGCTCGCGCGCCCGCGTCTGCGCGGTCGCGGGACCGCTGTTGCACAGCGCCAGGGCCGCGCGAAACTGCGCTTCCGCCGCCTTGCTATCCAGCAGCTTCACCAGCGTCTCCTCGCCGCTGGCTTCGCCGAGCAGACGCAGCGCTGAGGCGGCAGCGATCTGCACAAGTCCGTCATGACTGTCGGTCATCGCACGGCGCAAGGTTGGGGTGGCCGAGCGCTCGCCCAAAAGCCCCAGCGAGCTTGCGGCTTGGGCCTGTAGCTCAGCGGGAGCCGCCGCGTCCTGCAGCACCGCTTCCAGCGCGGGCCGCAGGCTCGGCTCCTGGCTGGCCCCCAGAGCCGCCGTCGCCCCCAGCCGCAGGCCGGTATCCCCGCCGCTGGCAAGATCACTGCGCAGCGTGGCCAGCGCCTTTTCGCGCAGCGCCTTCAGCTCGCCGGGCTTGAGCACCGGCCGCGCCCCCTGCTTGATGAGGTACCACGTCGCCGAACCCCCCAGCGCAAGCAGCACCAAGGCCAGCGGCAGGACGGCCAGAAGCGGGATCCGTCGGCCGCCGATCATCAGCGCCGTGCCCAACCCGCGACCACTTAGGGCCCCGGCCAGCGCCGAGGGCAGCACCGTCTTTTCACCGCGCGCGACCAGCATCAGGTCGATCTCGCGCTCCAGCGCCTGTTCGACCTCGCGCATGGTGGGCAGTCGCTCTTCGGGCGTCTTGCCCAGAAGGCGAGTGATCAGCGTCGACAGCCCCTCGGGCACTGGGATCGAGCGTGGCCCGATGGCGGGCGGCGCCTCGCTTAGGTGCTTCATCAGCATGCCGGCGGCGCTGCGGGCCCGAAACGGCGTGTGACCGCACAGCATCTCGAACAGCACACAGCCCAGCGAGTACTGGTCAGCGCGAGCATCGATCTGGCGTCCATCGATCGCCTCGGGCGACATGTACGCGGGCGTGCCCATCACCGACCCGGGCAGCGTCACACTCACCGGCACGGCCAGCGAGTCACCGGCCTGCTCAACCGCCTTGAGGATCTCGTCGCGGTTCATCGAAGGCTGGCTCTGCGCCGAGACCGCCGCCCGCTCGCCGCTGCCCACCCGCGTCGCCTTGGCGATGCCAAAATCGACGATCTTCACAAAGTCTTTCTGCCCGTCCTGCTCGACGAGAAAGACGTTCTCTGGCTTGAGATCGCGATGGACGATGCCCTTTTCGTGTACGGCATGCAGGCCGCGCGCGATCTGCAGGCCGATGCGACAGACCCGCAGCGGATCCATGCCGCTATCGCCCACCGGCGCGGGGATCGCCGAGCTACTCGACGGGTTCGCCGAGGCCTGCACAGCCGCCGCCAAGACCGCGGGCGGGGCAGGCTTAGTCGTGGCGCTTGTCGAGGCGGCGGTACTCGCCGCTTCGTGGATGGCCTGCGCCAGCGTCTTGCCGCGCAGAAACTCCATCGCCAGATACGAGCGCCCGTCGGGCAGCACCCCAAAGTCCGAGACATAGACGGTGTTGGGGTGCTTGATTCGCGTCGCGACACGCGCCTCTTGCAGGAAGCGCTTCTGGTCCTCTTCCTTCTGCGGCTTGAGCAGAAGCTTCAGCGCGACCAAGTCGTCGAGTGCGATATGCCGCGCCTTGTACACCACGCCCATACCGCCGGCCGACAGGCGCTCGACCACCTGATATCGCTCGGCGATGATCGCGCCGCTGGTCAGCTCTTGCGAGATGCGCGGACGACGTGCCCCCGTCGGACTGCTCGCCGTTTGCCCCAGCGTAGGGGCAGTCGGGCTCACTGGGCCGGAGGTTCCCAGCGAGGCCCCAGCCGGTGGCGTCGTCGAGTCCGGGCGCAGATCCTTGGTGACTGCCGACGCGGAGCCCGCAGTTCCGCTATCCCCCGTCGAGACCGGCGCGGTCGTTCCGTCAACCTGCGGGTCCCCCACCGGACCCGGACGCTGATTAGACATAGAAAACCTAAGCTATTTTAGCAGACGTACCGACGAAATCGTTCGATTCCCGCACCAGGAAGACCGCCGAGGACAAAGACCCAGCCGCGGTCGGGCTTCTGCCCGGTTGTGCTCTACTTTGGGGCGGGAGGCGGAAGAACCTTGCAGCGCTGCGGGAGATGGATGCCGTACGCAGGAACTGAGCGCGATGTGGGAGAGCGGCGACAGCGTAGACCGTCGCGTCGATTGGGAGATGCGGCTAGCGCTGCAGCCAGCCGGCCCAGGCGAGCGCCAGCCACCCGGCCAAGAATGCCAAGCCGCCGAGCGGCGTGATCGCGCCCAGCCAGCGCTGTCCGCTCAATGCCAGGACGTAAAGCGATCCCGAAAACAGCAGGGTGCCGACGAGAAAGCCTCCGCCTGCGAGCTGCAGCGGCGCCGCCAAGCGGCCCGGTAGCTCACTTCGCGAAGCAAGCACACCGACGAGAACCAGGGCCAGCGCGTGATACATCTGGTACCGCGCACCGGTCTCAAAAATCGCCAGCAGGTCCGGCGGCAGACGCTGCTTAAGGGCATGGGCCCCGAACGCCCCCGCCGCGACCGAGACCAAGCCCGAGAGCGCCCCAACGACAAGCCACATATGGCCCCCGACCTTAGGCCACGCCGTGCGGCAGCGAAGTGACGCCGATCATCGCCCGCGCTTCTGCTGCGGTCGCCGGCTCTCGGCCGCAGTCGCGAGCGACGCGCACCAATTCCTCGATCAGCCGACCGTTAGAGTCGGTCTTCGATCCGTCGGGCAGGTAGAACGTGTCCTCGACGCCGGTGCGCAGGTGGCCGCCGAGCTCACAGGAGCGACGATGGACCGGCCAGATCTCCTCGCGGCCGATCAGGATGGTCTGGAAGTGCGCGTCCTTCGGCAGCTCTGCGACGAGCAGCGGCAGCCACTCGGCCTTGGCCGGCATCCCGCTGGCTACGCCCATAACCAAAGAGACATGGGCCGGCGCGCGCAAGAGCCCCACCTGCTGAAACAGCGCAATCGAGCGCACGATGCCGGTGTCGAAGCACTCGCACTCGGGGATGATGCCGAGCTCGTTCATCACGGCGACGAACTTTTCGATCTTTTCGACCGGATTATCAAAGAGCATGGGCGGCCAGGCCCAGCGGCCATCGCTGCGCGCCTTGAGGTAGTTGAGCGAGCCAGCGTTGAGCGCCGCCATCTCGGGCCGCGCGCGGCGCAGGCAGGCCTCCGGACCACTGATATCGGCCCCGACCACGCCGGTCGACATGTTGACGATCAGCTGCGGTACGCGCGCCCGGATCGCCTGATCGATCTGCGCGATGACATCGGCTTCCCACGTCGGGAAGCGGCCCATGCCGGGCTGCTGCATGCGGTAGTGACAGTGGACGACGGTGGCGCCGGCGTTCCAGGCCGACTCGGCAGCGTCGGCCATCTCGGTCGCGGTCACCGGCACCTTGTGCTGTGCCGGATCGGTCAGGACGCCCGTAAGGGCACAGGTGATGATGACTTTGTCAGCTTGGCTCATGCGGAATCCCTATCTCCGACGATCCGAAGGTGGTGTGGGCGCAGCCAGCTCCGTCCCGCTACCGAGCAAGTCGGACAGCGCGGACATCAGCATGCCCAAGTGGCTCCAATCAAAGTCGGGGTCCGAGAGCAGCTCGCCGAGTCGGCGTACGCTCACGAAGCAGCGCTCGCTGGGGGTCGCACCGAGCGCTTTCCCCGTCGCCGCAGTGGCCCGCAGGCTCGCCAGCTGTTCGTCGGAGAGTTCGGCGCGAAAGACCTGTGCGTGATAGCTCGCCAGCGAAGCCACAAGCTGTCGATCCCCGGCCGGCACCGCCTGCACCTGCTCGGAAGCAAGGCGCAGGCCCGTTTCTTCGAAGACCTCTTGCACGGCGGTGTGCCGCGGATCACTGCGCCGCTCGCCAGCTTGTGCGGCAGAGCCTCCCGGCAGCATCCAGGCGAAGCCGCTTCGGTTGCGCACCGCGGCGCGAAACTCGCGCACCAGCACGATCTGCGTATCGAGCGGCGGCGCTCCCGGCGCGCGATGGAACAGCACGGTGACGCTGACGTCAGCTCGACCGATCACCACCTCGCCGCTGAGCTGGCGACGTTCCCCCCGGACCCGCACACGCGGACGAACGGCCCACAGAAACGGCGGTCTGCCGATCCCTCGTGAGCGATGCGTCCACTCGACCTCCACGTCTTCCAGAAAATGGCCGGCTCGCGAGAGCGCCCGATACCACGACTGAAAACTGGGACTGCGCCACAGCGACAGCGGCACCGTGCGCTCGCCGGCCCTCCGCAGAGCGCCGGGGCGAAGAAACTTAAGGATCAGGGCCGCGGTGTCCGCCGCCGTCTCGGCAAAGAGCAGTCGCTGGCCCCCGTGCCGCCCCAGACCCTCGCCATGGGGGTCGCAGACGATCAAGCGACCGGTGCGCGACCACTCCGCCCAGAGCGACAACAGGCGTGGATTGGGAGCCGAGCCTTGGGCCAGATGGAGCACCAGCAGATCGCTTACGGCCAGCGCCTCGGTCGGCCACCCTTCATGGCGGCTGCCTTCGGCGAGAGCATCCCCCCCCCGTCCGTCCCGCGGCTCGGGGACAAAGATCACGCCCTCGACCGGTGACGTACCCAGCTGAGCCAAGAGATCGTGCCGAAACTGCGCGGAAGCTCCGGCCAAAAATACCGATGCTGAGAACGCCGCAGGGAAAGGCTCGCCCAGATAGACGGGCTGCAGGGTTCCTGACCGCTGCCCGACTCCCTCAGTTGTCACTTGCTCCATTGCTCTGGGCGGCGCCATGCAGGAATTAGCGCTGGTTCGATGACGAACCCACCGCGCGCACCTCAGCGGGACTGACCGAACAGGTGGCGCTAGGAATCGGCGGGCAGGTAACCAAAGCCAGCACCGTCTGAGTCATGGTGTTGGCGCCGCTTGACCGGAACGTGAAAGCCACCAAAGTCGTCGAGCTACAGCCAGCAAACCCACACTGCCCCGCCAAGGGAAGCTGCACCGTCGTCTCGTTGGCCGAGGCCGGCCCCGTCTGATCGGTCTGCCCACCACGAGCCTGG
Organism: uncultured Myxococcales bacterium; assembly: GCA_937952145.1. GTDB lineage: Bacteria > Myxococcota_A > Polyangia > Palsa-1104 > JAEUJZ01 > JAEUJZ01. Next base: position 9,113 of record CALFYE010000484.1, on the reverse strand, counting down.
ACGATCATTTTCGCGATCTCGGGATCGCGGCGAGCCAAGGCCACAGCGTCCCGATTTCCCGTCGCAGGTGGATGAGGCATAGGGTGCGGTTTCGGCATCGGTCGCGGCTGCGGCTGCGGCCGAGGCGCGGCGATATCGGCCAGCCCCACTGCCGGCAGGCCCAGAGAAAAGGCCAGTGCCAGCGCTGCTGTTTGGCGTCGGTTCATCATGAGTTCGAGAATCACCGCTTACGAGCCGTCGGTCAACGGCTGGCTATCAGTCAGCCTAGCGAACGCCCCAGGCCCGCCGCCGCCGCGACAGCCAGAGACCAGCCAGCGCCAGCAACATCGCGCCTAGTGATAGCGGCGCTCCGCCACTGCGGCGCCCTGTCTCACTGCCGACGGAACATCCCCCGGCTGCGGCCATGGCTCCGACGGGCTTGGCGATGCACATGTTTTTCCGCACGCCGCCGCCGCCGGGCGCATCGGTCTCGGTGCAGGCCATCGTCGAAGGACACGACCAAGCGGTCGTCGGCTCGCAAACCTTGGTGCAGTAGCGCGGCGTCTGGACATCGACGAACGGACTGCATTCGCCGGTGAAGCAGTCTTCCTTGCGATTGCACTTGCCGCCTAGCTGTCCCGGCTTCGCTGCACTGCGCGGGAACATCTGCGGCTGGCAGATGGCATCGACACACTCAAGCCCACCGGCGCAGAGGCGATCGCTATTGCAGTAGTGCGTGCAGATCTGACCCACCGGAGTGACGGCGCAGATGCCACCTTTGCAGTCGCTGGTCTTATCGCAGGTCGCACCGTAGGCACGCAGCCCGTCGTCCATCATCCCGGCCGGTGCCGGGCTAGGCAGCGGCGGCGTCACGCAGACGTTCATCTCGCAGCGCTGACCGGGCGAGCAGTCGTTGGGCACGCTGCAGGTGATCGACGCCGCCTTGAAGCCGACTTGCGTGACCGCCACGTTGCCAAACACGTCGTAGGCCGTCGCGGTCAGCTGATAGTTTCCGGCGTGCGACAGACGGATCTGCGTCGCTGAGAACGGCGGCCGCAGCTCAGCCACCGGGTGAGCACCCCGGAAGCCTTTGGGCCCCTCTAGGCTGACGCCCAGCGTGACGTGGTCAATGCCCTGCGCCGCCGAGCTTGCCGCCCGGACCGCAATCGTCACCTCATGGCCGACCGCCTCGCCCTCTTTGGGAGCCAAGATTTCGACACTGGGTGGCTCGCGCTTGCTTGGTTTTTCGACGCTGGCCGGCCGCAGGCCGAGGTTTTCAGCCAAGACCTGATAGCTGTCCTGATCGTCGATACCCGCCCGTAGACCACAGGGCCCCCGCGACGCTTTGCCCTTACGGAAGCCTTCCGCTGGGGTCACCGACGGAAACATGATGTCCTTGTTGTTGTCGGTGTGGTGCAGGCCGTAGGCGTGCCCGTTTTCGTGCGCGATGGTCACCGCCGTCTGATCCGGGTTATTGCCCAGCGACGCTGAGAAGGCGTAGTTCAGATTGCTGTCGTTGGCGTTCTTGCAATCGACGGGCGATATGCCGACGACGCCGCCTGGCTCGCCGATGATGCTCTCGCGATCGCCGACTACCGTCATCTGGTAGTCACCACTTAGCGGACGGCTGATCACGACGTCCAGGTTGAAGTCCGCGTACCAGCCAGCTACCAGCCTCTGGATCTTGAGAATGTTGCTCAGCCGCTTGCTCTCGTCATCCTCGGCCGCGTAGCGCGCAACTTCGATGGGGTCCTGTTTGTCTAGCTCGCGAAGTCCTTCGTTTTCCAGCGAGGTGTCGCCCGGGCGGACATCGACGCCGTCGAAGTTGGCGAATAGGACGTGCCGGCCATTGAAGCCCAGCCGACCAACGCTGTCGTCGGCAACACGACGGCACGCGGGCAGCACCACCATATCGCCTTCAATCACGTTGAGCGGCACCACGCCCATCGCGCAGCGCTCAATCGTACGGTCCCGCTGCGCCCGCTGTTGTGCTAGCGCCTCGTCTGCTTGCTCCTCGCTGCTCGGCGAACAACCGGCGGACAGCAGCAGCAGGGAGACCCCGGCGAAGCCAGCCAAGTGCCAGGCCCGCTTCCTAGTGCTTGCAGCGTAGACGGAGTCGGTCAGTGTGGGAGGACGTAGGCGACGCGGCATGCGCGGAGTATATCCAGCAGCCGCAGCACGGGAAGCACTTTGTTCGCCGCACTTCAGCCCAGGCTGCGTCGGAGCGTCTCCATAAACAGGTTGCAGGTAGCGTGAAACAGAGTCCCCGCAAGCACGGACCCCGTCCCCTGACGCAAGAGGCCGAACAGCAAACCGGGAAAGAACACAGCCAGCGCGGCCGGATCGAAGGTGACTAGATAGTGACCCAGCGCGAACAGCAGTGCCGTCAGCAACAGCGCACGCAGGGGCGACAGGGCCTCTTGCAGTCGCCCCTGAATAAAGCCGCGAAAAAAGAATTCCTCCGGGAGGGCGACAACCAAAAGCTGCGAGAGCGACGCCATGAGCAGCTCGGGGGGTAGGCGCACGGCGGCGGGTAGCCGAGGCGGACAGTGCCCAAGTAGCGACGCACCCAGCCAGCGCCGCGCTCCCTCGGCAAGTGGCAAGCAGTAGCGCGTCACGTAGAGCCAGTACCCAAGCCCGAACAGCGGCAGGATCAGCAGGACCCCCAGGGCATAGGCAACCAGGCCGCGTGCCAGCGGTGCCGCTCGCAGGCCGTACTGCTCGAGATCACGCCCCCTGCGCCACAGCACGAAGGCCGGCAGGTACAGAAAGAGCACGGCAGCGATCACGGCCAGGTTTCGCTCGATGAGCGGCACACCGCGCAATCGGTACAGCAGCGAGACGGCGGCTGTCACCGCGACAAAGCCCAGCAGGCTGTCGCGTATCGGTCGATCCGCAGAATGCGCCCCTGCCCCGCCTGGGTTTTCGGACGGATCTACAGTGGCTGGGAAAGAAGTCTTGACAGGTGAGGTCATCCTGAGCCTAACTACCCGAACTGGCGCGCGCGTCAGAACTGTAGCAAGAGTGGCACGCACGTCAGGAACGAAAGCACGAAACATCGAACGCGAGGGTGGCGGAACTGGTAGACGCACTAGCTTGAGGTGCTAGCGGGAGCAATCTCATGGGGGTTCGAGTCCCCCCCTTCGCACTCCCCAGTTGGTTGATCGCAAAAGGCTGCATCCCTGATGGATGCGGCCTTTTCTGTTTCTGGGCCCTGCCTAGCCGTTGTGGCGCGATGCCTTGCCGGGGCTGCCCCCGGCACGACGCTTCGGACGACCGAGGGAACGCAGGGCCGTCGGCCTAGTAACAGCAAGCCACGTTTCGCGATCCCATGCAGGCGCCGTTGCTGACACCGCCGCTCGGCGTGACGTAGGTGCCGTTGTAGCCACTGGCGCTCGTCGTCCACGAGTCGCAGGTGCCGCTGTAGCCGACGTAGCGCCCGCTGCTGGGCATGCCGGTGTTCCAGCTGCTGCTGCTGCCGCCGCCAGCCACGCTGGGATCGAGCCAAGCACCAGTCGACGGCACGCTATCGCCGGAGTTCGCGCGGATGTACTCCGTCGCGAAGCAGAGGTGCGACCCGCTAAACGCCACCGCACAGCGCGCATGCATCGCCGGGCGACCGCCTGCCGAGCCCGCCGTGGTGCTGCTGGTGAAGCCGGCAAAGCGCGTCTTGCTGGGGTTATTGCAGCAAGCTAGCGGCCGCGATGTCGAACAGGCCCCATTGCTGATGCCACCTCCCGTGGTGACATACGTGCCGTTGTAGCCGCTGGCCGTGGTTGTCCACGAGTCGCACGTACCGCTGTAGCCGACATAGCGACCACTGCTCGCCATCCCGTTATTGTAGCCATCGCTGCCGCTGTCTGCGAGGCTGGCATCGAGCCAAGCGCCGCTGCTCGGTACGGTGGTGCCGGAATTCGACTGAATGTACTCGCTCGCGTGGCACAGATGCGCGCCCGCGAAGGCTGCGGCGCAGAGCGCATGCGCGCCGGCTCGTCCTCCCGCGATGGCACCGCCGTAGCTCGTCGTGGTGTACCCAGCGAACGAGCCGACATCCTCGATGTACGCGCCCGAGCCCGGCGGCCCCATCGGCCCCTGCGGTCCCGGATCCCCTTTGGGCCCCGGCAGGCCTGGGTCGCCCTTCGCTCCTGCCAGCCCCGGATCGCCCTTGGGGCCTGGCGCACCGGCATCCCCCTTGGGCCCCTGCGCGCCAATGTCTCCCTTGGGACCCGCCAGACCTGGGTCCCCCTTGGGGCCAGCGTCGCCCTTGGCCCCCGGATCGCCCTTGGCACCAGGGTCGCCTTTGGCACCCGGCTCACCCTTGGCGCCGGGATCGCCCTTGGGGCCCGGATCTCCTTTCATGCCCATCATGCCGATCATCCCGGGATCGCCTTTGGTGCCAGGTTCGCCTGGGGCGCCTTTTTCGCCCGATGGGCCGGGCTCGGGAGTCGACGAACTGTTGCAGGCCAAGCTGGCCAGCGACGGCAACAAAAGGGTGAAAAGTAGGGCTGAGGTCCGCATCACATCCTCGCGAGTGAAGTCGCGGGGCACCGTAGCCAGGCGAGTTAGCAAGAGTCAACTAACGCTCGCGAGTCCCAGCGCAATCAGATGCGGCAGCCAGCTCAGAGGACCAGTTGGTCTACAACCCGACTGAGAGTTGCCAGGTTGTAGACAACCTCGACCCGGCTCGTGTGCGGCTGGTACTCGCGCATGGCGCTGTCGCCGAACATCCACGAAGCCGGGGTCTCGGGGTTGAGCCACAGCACATGGCGGGCCCGGCCGCGGATTCGTTCAAGCGTCCAGGTCTCCGGCGGGAAATAGTTCGATCGGCCGTCGCCGATGATGATCACGGTGGTCCGCGAGGTGACCGCTTCCAGCGAACGGTCGACGAACTGGCGAAGTGCCCGCCCGTAGTTGCTGTTGGCGTAGACGTTGATCACGCTGCCGCTCAGTGCCCGCTGGACCGCGCTGTCTAGATCGTGGCGCGCGAACAGATCGGTAGCCTCGCCGAGATCGGAGACAAAGACGAAGCTGCGAACCTTCGAAAACATCTCCTGCAGCGTGTAGACGAACTGCAGCATGAAGCGCGACACCTGCCGCACCGAATCCGAGATGTCGCAGAGGATGCACAGTCGGGGCTTCTCCACCCGACGGTGACGCAGGCGCAGCACGAAGGGGATGCCGCCACTAGCCAGAGCACTTCGCAGGGTCCGTCGGATATCCAGACGACCGCGCCGACGCTGTTTGGGACGCAGGGAGGCTTGGGTGCGAAGCTTCTCGGCCAAGCGCGCAACCTCGGCCTGCAGGCGCGCAAGCTCCTGCTGCGACATCTGCGCGAACGGCTTTTCCAGCAGCAGTTCGCGGCGCATCTCTTCGGTGTAACGCAGGTTGCGCTTGTCGAACTCGTTGCGAACGTAGGCCCGCGCAGTCGTCCGAATCTGGTTCAGGTTGGCCTCGATGAGCTCCATCACCTGCCCGGCTCGTCCGCCGCCAAAGCCCGCCGAGATCGCGGACCCAAGCTGCGTGACCTGCGCTTGGGCATCGCTAAAGCGCAGCTGCTCAAGGACGCGCTGCGTGAAGTAGCCAATCTGCAGCGGGTTGGCGAGACGAGCAAAATCGACCTGTATCCCAGAGAGCCGCAGCAGCATCTCCAGGTCGTTGCGTCGCAGGCCCAGGGCCATGCGCGCCGTGGGGTCCAGGCGCGTTGCCTGATCGGCGATTAGTGCGAGCAACCGCTCAAGCTCATCCTCGCTGAGTCCCTGTCGGCGCAGGGCCTCAACCAGTGGCGCCTCGGACTGTCTCAGAAGCTGACCCGGCTGATAGAAGAACAGGTCAAACAGCTCATCGAAGGCAGGCTGATCTTCTTGCCGCTTGATAAGCGTCGCGGACAGCGCACCGCGGACAGTCTCCCGCTCAGACAGGCCACAAGCTTCCAGTGCCCGAACCGCGTCAAGCACCTCAGCAATCGAGGTGCGCACGCCATTGCGCCGTAGCAGCGCCGTGAACTCGTGCAGCCGATCCAGCACCGATGAACCTCGCTCTCGCGAGACTACATCGGAATCTTGGCCAGCAAGCAGATTTCGTCGTCGTGCTGCGACACCGAGATCTCGGCGGCCGCTTCGTAGCGAATGCGCGCCAGACCCGCCTGCGATTGCCCCTCGGTGGACTGCCGCTCAAGGCAGCGGATGTAAGCATCGAGGGCATCACCCTGGCTGACATCACTTACGAACGCGATGAGGGTCTCGCGCTGCTTGCTGGTCGCGCTGTTAGTCACGCTGATCTCAGCCACCGAGCCGAGCAAGCGCAGGTCATAGCGAGCCCACAGCGTCGAGGCGTACTTCGTTGCGTTCTCCAGCAGTTCAGAAGTCGTCATCGCGATCTGATCGGCGGTCTCGGGGACAATCGACATGCCGACACAGAACTCGCGCACAAACTGGCGCAGGTTCTTGATGTGCACCCAAACTGGCACCAGCTCGATATGGATCCAGGGTGGATTTCTCGCCAGCATGTTGCTACCGTAGGGGCTCTAGCCGCAGAAATGACTGGGCGACAAAAGTCAGAGGTTTGAGTCCCTTGGCCTGCCACGTGATGCCTTCGTCGTACTGCACCACGACGAAGTATCGGGACGGTTGCTGCTGCCCCTTGATCGCGAGCAGCCAATTCACCAAGGCCTTGATCCCGGCCGAGTTCAGGAATTCCAGGCCCGTCACATCGAGCTGCACCAGCTTGAGCGCGGCCTTCAAGATCGCCGGATGAACCCGCCGAACCAGAAAGTCATCCAGTGCCGCTGCTGCGTCCCGCGCATCGGAGTCCCCTCGCAGGACAATCGACACTGAGTTGTCCGTGTCGAGTACCTCGGCGATTAGCGCACCAACATGGAGAGGTTCTAGTGACAGCCGATTCATCGTGATCTTGTCCGGGGTTCACGCGCTTGCGAACTCTCTAAAGCGCACATTCTAGATTGCACGCTCGCCGTCCCGAGAGCAACACGAGACTGCGACGCACAAAGGCTTGCCCGACCCGCGCCTGCATTGTCCTACCTGCAGGCTCCTGCCCAACGCTCGAACGCTTGGGCAGCCCGTCATGCGCTGTGACTGCTTCCGCTTAGGTTTCGAGCAACCACCAGAGTCTGGTCGTCTTCGAGCGTGGCGGATCCAACAAAGCGCCCGACCTCGGCGAGCAGGGCTTCACAGATTTCCTCAACGTTGCGGCCGGCGTTGCGCTGCACGGTCTGACGTACGCGCCGATCGCCAAACTGATCACCCGTGCCGTTGGCCGCTTCAGTCAGGCCGTCGGTGTAGCAGATCAGCATGTCGCCAGGGCCAAAGGCCTGCGTGTTCGCCTCGAACTTTGATTCACGACTCGACCCTAGCGGAGATCCAGTGGCTACCAGGGGCACAAACGGCTTGTTGCTGTCATTGGCCCGATACAAAAGCGGGAACGCTTGAGCACCGCTCGCAAAGGTCAGAGTGCTGTTCTTGGTGTCGATGATGACGGCGAAGCAGCTCATCGTGAACTTGCCGCGTGTCGTCGCACAGATAGTCTCGTTGAGGCGGGTCAAGATCATCTCAGGGCGCAGGTTGCCCTGCTCTTCCTGATAAAGCTGCGATGCGCACCCATAGGCCATAGCGCCGACGACTGCTGAGCCGATGCCGTGTCCCACCACGTCCGCCAAGACCAGCAGCGTGCGATGCTCGTCGATCTGAAAGTGGTTCCACCAGTCGCCTGAGAGCTTGCTAGCGCTGCGGTATACGCCACACATCTGCAGCGGTCCGCGCGCGATGCGCCGAACCTCAGGCATGAGCGTTTGCTGCACGACCTGAGCATCCTGCAGCTCTTGCGCCATGCGATTGGCGTGCTCGGAGTCTTCGGCCTGTGCTTGCTGCAGCAGCTGCACCTGCTCCGCCATGGCATTGAGCCGATCGGCCACGCCCGCGTGATGCGGAACATCTGCCGGATCGAGCCGCGACTCAAAGTGCCCCATCGCCATCTGCTCGACGACCTCTTGCAGCTTGATCGTCTCGACGGCGAGCTTGCGTTCCGCGCTCAGGATCATCCCGAACGCCACGCCCAGCCCCAACAGCCCCAGCCCAATCGTCAGCCACACCGGCACGCGGGGCGGCTGCAGCGCCAGCACCACCTGACCCAGATCGTCTTCGACACTCGCGGTATTGAGCACTAGGTAGAGCGTCGCCAGGAACGACTTCTGGTGCACCAGGGGCTGCGCAACCAAGACTCGCTGGTCGGCGCGGGCATCGACGGACCTGGGGATGCGGCCGGCAGCTAGCGACTCGCGTACCACCTGCGCTGCGGGACCGCTGAGCGGCTTGGTCGCACGAGTCGTGTCAGAGCTCGCGATCACGGTCAGCTCGGCATCGTGATCGACGACCCCGACCTCGACGATCTCCGGATCGGCCTGCATCGTCAGATCAAGCTCGCTCTGAATGAGGTTGCGATTTCCGTCGGAGAGCGCCTGCCCAAGTCGCGAGCTAAGGCGCGTCGCACGCTTCTCTGCTCGCAGCTTGACCGACTTAAAAGCGACTTCATGCGCGGCCAGCTGCGCCCGCTTCGCCGGGTTATCGGTAAGAGAAACAATAAGCTGCAGGAGCAGGCACAGGATGCCGCCACCAGCAACGAGCATCGAGAGGCGTTGCTCAGACATGAGGAGCCTGTCGGGGAGGATCGAGGTCGTCGAGACTAGTTCTCAAGACGTCGCAGCACCATCACTGTGACGTCATCTTGCCGGGTTCGCGACCAAGCCATGACATCGTCGATGATCCCATCACGCATCTTCTGTGCGGACGGCATCGACATGTTGCCCTGGCGCAGCAGCATGTCGCGCAGACGATCGAGGTTGTACTGCACGCCCTGCGGATTCTTGGCTTCCGTCACACCGTCGGTGTACAGCACCAACGAATCACCGGGGCGCAGCTCAAACTCGTGCTCTTCCACGAAGGGCCCGATGTCGTCCTGCAAGCCCAGCCAAGTACCATCGGTCGCCAAGGTCTCCACCTGATGCCCCGCCCGTCGGTGGATGAGGATCGACTCATGCGCCCCGGCATATCGGAACTTGCCGTTGCCATCGTGCTTGAGCAGCACCATGGTCATGTAGTTGTCGTCGTGCATGCGGAGATCGG
>CALFYE010000483.1 GCA_937952145.1 uncultured Myxococcales bacterium | reverse complement strand
GGCTCACGAGCTTCGCGCGGCGCAAGGGCTTCACGCGGCTCACGAGCATCGCGCGGCTCACGAGCATCACGGGATGCAAGGGCTTCCCGCGGTTCGCGAGCATCGCGCGGCGCAAGGGCTTCACGCGGCTCGCGGGCCTCACGCGGTTCGCGAGCATCGCGTGGCTCATTGAAGTCACGACGCGGTCTTCCGTCCGGACGCGGCGCGCGCTCGCCCCGATCGCGGGGGTCACGGCGCTCGCGGCTGTCACGATCCAGGCTGCGTCGTCGATCGCTGTCGTCGCCAGCTCCCTCGGAGCGCGGGCTCGGCCGGGCCTCTTGCGGCGGGCGCTCGCGGCGCGGTGCTTCAGCAGGCGGTGCGCTGTTTTCGCCTTCGCTGGCGGGGGCGCTGCGCTGGGCCTGCTTCTGCAGGTACTGCTCCACGATGAGCGAGATCAGGCGCTCGCCCTCTTCGCTGGCCAGGATGCGCTTGACCAGTGATCGCGCTTCGCTGCCGGGTCGCTTCTCGCCGAACTCGCCCTGCAGGCGATCGATGATCTGACCTTCGCGCAGCGTCTGAAGCTCGGCCTCCGACGGCAGAGTGCGCTCGGTGGGGCGAATCTTGTACGCCAGCTTGGTGTAGTAGAAGTTGCCCAGCTCGTGCGGACTGATCAGCGAGATCGCGACGCCGCTCTTGCCAGCGCGACCGGTGCGGCCGGTGCGGTGGATATAGACCTCGGCCGACTCGGGGAAGCTGTAGTTGATGACGTGCGACAGATCGCTGATATCGATGCCGCGGGCGGCGACGTCGGTGGCCACCAGGTACTTGAGCGCCTTCTTCTTCGAACGCGCCATCACGCGCTCGCGCTCGGCTTGGGTCAGATCGCTCGACAGCGGCTCGGCGTCCTGGCCGTTTTTGCACAGGAACTCGGCGACGGCGCTGGTCTCTTCGCGGGTGTTGCAGAAGATGACCGCGCTCTCGGGGCGTTCAACCTGCAGCACGCGCAAGAGGTCGCGCATGCGACCCACGCCGGGGATCATGTAGTAGGCGTGGACGATCTCGGTGGCGCTGACCGAGCCTTCGGAGAGCGCCAGCGTGAGCGGCGACTTGAGATAGCGGTTCGAGATGCGCACGATGTCGTCGGGCATCGTGGCCGAGAAGAGCAGCGTCTGCCGCGTCGGCGGGCAGCGCTTGATGATCTCGATCATGTCCTCCAGGAAGCCCATCGACAGCATCTCGTCGGCTTCATCGAGAACCAGCGAGCGCACGCTGTCGAGGTTGAGCGTGCCGCGGCGGATGTGGTCGAGCACGCGGCCCGGGGTACCGGCGACGATGTGGCTACCAGCCTTAAGCGCATCGACCTGCTTACCCATCGGCGCGCCGCCGTAGACCGCGGTCAGGGTGACGTTGCGATAGGCGACCAAGCGGCCCACTTCGTTTGCGACCTGCAGCGCAAGCTCACGCGTGGGGACCAGCACCAGGGCCTGGATGCGGCCGTCCTTGCAGGGGATGGCGGTATCGACCAGACCTTGCGCGAAGGGCAGGCCGAAGGCCGCGGTCTTGCCCGAGCCAGTGCGAGCCTGAACGATCAGGTCGCGACCCGACAGCATCGGTCGGAAGGCGCGTCGCTGAACCTGCGTCGGCGACTGGTAGCCCATCTCGGTGACGGCTCGCAGCACCTCGGGCCGTAGCTCCATCGCGGCGAAGCTGTCGGGGACCGGGCCGTAGTCGGCTTCGCTCGGTAGCGTATCGCCGGCCTTTTCGCTGGCTTTGTCTTCGGCGGGCGTCACCGCAGCCGGCACCGCATGAACCGCGGCGCTCACCGGAGGCGACATGAACGGCGCGACGGGGGCCGCGATGGGAGCTGGGCTCGGCTCACCGGCCATCGGGGGCAGAATCACGGGGCTCGGGACGACTGCGCTAGAGACGACGGGAGACGGAGCGGCGACAGAGCTCGACTCTGTCTGGCCAGGGGTCTGGGACGCTTCGAGGCCCAGGCTGGCCGGTTGTTTCTCGATCATCGAAATCCTCTGGGAGTCGCGGCGATCGACGCTCTCTGCGGAGCGCTGCGATGGGGGCCGGACCCGGTAAGTGAACGCCAAGTCGGCGAGGCGTTCGTTCGCTTGCCAGACCGCGATGGGCGCGTCGTTCCTCAAGCGATCTCCGCGGGGTCAGGGCGCGCGCTGACAGGATGCGAGATCCTCTTCGCGGCGTCGCTGGCTCCATGGAGAGCCATGGCCAGCCACCCAGACCGGGACATTCGACCGTCGCGCGCAGCGTTGTAAAACGCATTGAGCGCGAAAGCAGAGACGACGTCTTCGGCCTTGCGGGGGTGGTGCCGTGATTGGCTGGGGAGGTGGCGGACAAAGGCGGGCTAGCGGTGGAAGTCTTCTAGGAAACCGTAAATCGTCCCATGAGTATCGCGACTCGCTCGTCGTGTCAAGAGCTGCGGCAGCGCGCGCATCGTCGAGCTTGTGGAGAGCGCAGGGGAGGGCAGCAAAGGGGAGGCGGTTTATGAGTGGGAGGAGCGAGCTTCGGAGTGGCGGGCGGCCTCTTCCCCACTCTGGCCGGAGAGGTCGGTTAGCTCGGGCCGATGGCGGAAGCGGTGGCGCAGGCGAGCGTGCAGTGCAGCGGTCTGCGGATCGGCCGCGGCGCTTTCGTCTTCCAGCACGACATCGGCGATGAAGTCACCCAACACCGGCGCAAACTTGAACGCGTGTCCCGAATCGCCGCTCGCCACCACGAGGCCAGGCCGGCCGGTGAAGGGGGCGATCCATAGGTGCTGGTCGGCGGTATCGCTGTACAGACAGACACGGCTACCAACGATGCGGGCGCTGGCCAGACTGGGGAAGTAGGTGGCCAGAAATTCCTGCAGCGCGGCGGTTTCGTATTCAGTGACAAAGCGCTCGGGCGATTCGGGGTGCAGGGCGCGGCCGCTGCTGTGACGGGCAATCTTGACGACGCCATCGCGATGCAGCGGGAAGCCGTAGTAGCCGGTGTTGGCGATGTCGGCACCGAAGCAGGGAAATCGATCATCGGTGAACAGTGTCGGATCTTCGGGCACAAGATGAAACACCGGCTGCCCGACGGCCTGCAGGCAGAGCGCGAGCTCGGGAAGCAGAAAGCGAGTCCAGGCGCCCACCGCTAACACAACGAAGTCGGCGGGATAGATGCCGTTGTCCATCGTCACGACACCACATACGCGTGGGCCCGAATCGAGCAAGCGCTTGAGTCGGCTGCCCGGGCCCATGCGCAGCGTCACGCCCTCGGCTGCGGCCCACCGCAAGAGCGTGCTGACGACGCGACCTGACTCGGCGTGACCGCCCTCGGGATTGTAGTAGCCAGCCGGGAAGGCGTCGGCATTCCAGGCAGGAAAGCGGCGGCGGATATCGGCGGCAGACAAGAGCTCCGGGCGATGGCCGCGTGTCCGCATGAGGTGGTAGCTCTCGTACTCGAAGCCGCCCGGATTGAGCGCATCTCGCGACAGATAGAGCAGGCCGGTCTCGTGGAACAGCGGTGGCTCACTGCTCTGTGCCGCGAGCTTTTGGTTGTAGTCGCGCCAGCCCGCCATCGCCTGCTCCATCCAGGCCATGTAGTCGACATCGTTGCCGTAGTCGAAGCGGATGGCTTTGCTGATGTCCGTCGATGCGGCCAGCGGATGAGGCACCGGCCCGGGATCAAAGACGGTCACTCGGGCGCCCCGACGATTTAAGGCCCGAGCCGCAGAGAGGCCAAAGACACCCGCGCCGACTACCAGCACGGTCGGGCTGGGGATTCCGACGCGCATAGGGCGGCAGGATCGCGCGGTCTGTCGCGGATAGCAAGGCTTGAAGTTGGGAAAGTGCCCGCGGTATGGGTTGCCCCGCCCAGCCGCCGGGGAGCGCTACGACGCGCTGCGTTTCGCCCCCCTGCTCACCGCCGGGTCCAGTCTAAAGGGAGCTTTCATGACGACGACGAACGCCTCACCGTTGCCGAACGCGAACCCGATAAGTCCCGTGGCCAGCATCGACAGCCAGCACGTCAGAGTCGCGTATTCACCCAGCGAGATCGAGCATCGCTACGGCAAGCAGGTGCATATTCTGCGCGATCCGTTGGCGCTGGCGATGCTGGGCAAGCTCTGTCAAAAGGGCGTGATCCAGCCTGAGGTCAATCGCTTGCTCGTCGAGCTTTATCGCGTGCTGGCGCATGCGGTGATCGCGGCGGAGTTCCCGCGCACGCAGGCGGTGGTGGCGACGCGCATGATCGACGTCGTGCCGCAGGGCCTGTGGCAGGGCGAGCTCACCTGCGAAAAGACGCCCGCGGTGGTGGTGGCGCTGGCGCGTGCAGGCCTTCTGCCATCGCAGGTGATCTTCGACTTTCTGAATCAGGTCCTCGATCCGGCGGGCGTGCGCCAGGATCACCTAGCGCTTGGGCGGACGATCGATACGCAGGGACACGTGACCGGCGCCGGGCTTTACGCTTCGAAGATCGGTGGCCCGGTGGATCAGGCGATGCTGCTCATCCCCGACCCCATGGGGGCGACTGGCTCGACGGTCAGCCGCGTGCTCAACCACTACGCCAAAGAGGTGCAGGGCCAGCCGAAGAAGGTGCTCGCCGTGCATCTCATCGTGACTCCGGAGTACTTGCGACACGTCACTAAGCACCATCCTGAGGTCATCGTGTACGCCCTGCGGCTAGACCGCGGGCTGTCGGATCCCGCCGTGCTGGCGACGGTTCCGGGTACGCATCCTGAGCGTGAGCGGGGCCTGACCGATCACGACTACATCGTCCCGGGTGGCGGCGGCCTGGGTGAAGTGATCAACAACTCGTTCGTTTGAGATCGGCAAAGAGGGCCCATGGCAGAGACTGCATCTTCGAAGACCCCGGTTTTGAGCACGCTGTTTTCCGCGGAACAGATCGCGGCGCGCATCGCAGAGCTTGGGGAACAGATCGCGCGAGACTATGAGGGCAAGGACATCACGCTGCTCGGTGTGCTCAAAGGCAGCTTCGTGTTCTTCGCCGACTTGGCGCGACAGATATTCTTGGCGCAGAAGCGGCTGGGTCTGCGCGTCGGCACTGTCAATACCGAGTTCCTGGCGGTGCAGAGCTACGGCGATGCGACGACCACCTCTGGCGTGGTGCAGATCACGGCCGATCTGACGCGGCCGGTCGAAGGACGTCATCTGCTGATCGTCGAAGACATCGTCGATACCGGCCTGACGATGCGCTACCTGCTCGACAACCTGGCGACGCGGCGCCCGGCGTCGATTCAGCTGTGCTCGCTTTTGCACAAGCCGGCGCGCACGCAGCAGAAGGTGTCGATCGAGTATCTGGGCTTCACCATCGACGACCTGTTCGTGGTTGGCTATGGCCTGGACTGGGCGCAGCGCTTCCGCGACATGCCGTACATCGCGGTGCTCAACCAGGGCACTCCCGCCGACTAGCTGGGCGCGATATGCGGGGCACGCCCAGCTGGATGAGGCTACGCCGCTTTGCGCTGCGGTTGCAGCAGCGGCGCTAGCTCGGCGCGGGTCGCGGCAAGGCGCTGGTTCCACGCATCGGCCCAGTCCGCGTCGGGGAGGCGGCCGTGCTTACGCAGGACCCCGGCATCGGCACACGCCACCAATGCCTGCTTGTCATGGCTCACTGCCGTCGGGCGGGCATAGCGATCCAAGTCGGACAGCGCCCGGCGAATGGCGGCCTGTGCTTGTTCGGGATAGGCGGTGGCGATCCAGCGCAAAAGAGACAGCGAGTACGCGGCGTGCGAGCGCTCTTCGATGGCAATCTGCTGCAGGACGGCGCGTGTCACTGGCTCCTCACAGACGGCGGCGCAGCGAGCGGCGACATCGGCGTTGAAGTCTTCTAGCTGCACGCCATCGGTCACGCTCTCGTAGACCAAGGTGGTGAGCGGATCGCGCAGCGCAAACGGCTCGCCATCCAGGAGCTCGGGCATCGGCTCGACGGTGTGCTCGCGACCCCCGTAGCCAGCAGCCAGGGCGAAGCAGCGCTCAGCGTGATCGATCTCTTCCAGCGCTGCTTGCTGGGCTCCGCGCATGAGCTCTGGCGGGGCACCCACCGCCGACAGCAGCCAAGCGATGCGCGCGAAGGCCGGCACCGAGGCGTGCTCCTTCTGCGCGTCATGCAGCCACAGCGCTTCCAATGCGGCGCACGTCGCGGCATCCAGCCCCTGCGTGCTGGGCTTGGCCCCGCGCGTCCAGCTTGCGCCCAGCCGGAGCTCGGGGTGTCGCTGCTGTCCACGCAGGCGCAGCGGTCGTCCCCAGGCTCCTCCCCCCGCGCCGATACCAAAGGCCAGCATGCCCGCCAGCCAAGCCACCACCGTCCCGAGGCTGGCGACCACTCCGACGAGAGCCAGCGCGATGCGGCCCCAGGTGCGCTGTGGGCTGCGGATGGTCGCGATGATCAGCACGATGCTGACCACGAACTGAACGATCGACAGTCCCCACCACAGGATGGCCAAGCCGCTAAGGCCGTGGCGGCTGGTCGTGAGCCCCGCAAACCACAGCCCGCAGTTGGCTACCGCCAGCGCGAACCACAACAGCAGCCAGCGCCGGGGACGGCGGAGGGGACCCGCCTGATCGGAAGGTTCGGGAGTTTGCATCATCGTCCCAGGGTACAGCCGATGACCAGTCCCCAGACGGTGGAGGAGGTGAGCGACGGAGGCGGATGAGAAAAAGAAGGAGGGAGACAGAGAGGGCGGAGGGAGAACGGAGGGAGCGGCGCTCTTAGAAGGTGTTTACATATTAATCTGCGAAGGCCCTCAACGCGACCTTGCTGC
>CALFYE010000482.1 GCA_937952145.1 uncultured Myxococcales bacterium | reverse complement strand
CCCGCAACCGACGAAGGCAATGGCGATCGCACGTCCTTTCCCCGATGACCTTCGCGTCGGAGCCATCCGTGACAGACCGCTCAGGCGGCCCCGGCAGCGCCGAGTCTACGTTGTCCACCGGGGCGGGCCACGGGCCGTGGTCGTCCATCCGGCGGGCCGTTCGACGGCAGCGTGCCCCATGTACAAAAACAGATCCGCGGTCTCAAGCATCGTTCGCAGATTTTCTTGCAGCGCAACCGGCGTCGGCGATTCCTGCTGATTCGGCCAGCGGCCATACGTCTGCTCCCCGCCAATCTGAACAATCGTTCGCCAATTCTTGACGCGGAACGCCGTCTCCAGTTCACCTGCGACTTTACGCAATTCGGGAAAACTTTGCTGTGGGTCGGCGACTAATAGCGCAATCCTTCGTTCGCCTGAATTGGGATTTTTTTGTTCCAGTGGAAGATCTAGTGCATAGACGACATCAATGCCGGAGTCCCACAATGGAACAGATTTTCCATTTACGATTCGAGGTAATAGATGAATATCTGTTTCCGTGCGCATCTCATTGCCATAAGCAAGTACACGAAGAACGTGACTGTTACGCAACAGAGGATCGATAGGGCCTAGCAGCTCCTTGGCTAGGCGCTCGCGGTCTACGCCCTTTCCTAGCTTGTCGACCCGAAATGATATTTTTTGGGCGTTAGTCGCAGCGATACAAATCCAGTCACCGCTTAGGCCGGGATGACAGATCAGAGCAAGCTCCCCCTGGGCAAGTGGTCTGAAGGATCGTTTTTCCGGCGGCTGTGCGAGGGGGGCCAGGGTTTCAATCGTTTCCAGAAGCTGCTCATACAAATGAACCCGTTCTTGGCGGAGTGTGCCGATACGGTCCTTGGCGGCGACTTCTTCCTCTTGGACGTTTTTATCAAGCAGTTTTCGAATATCTACATATGACCTTGGTGTGCTCTGATCGGTGGTTCTCTGCAGCACGCCAAGCAATGGCAACGAAGCCCGGACACGAACCTCGCGCAGCCAATCAAAGGCGGCGTCTAGCTGGTTGCATTCCAGAAACAAAGTCAGGCAAAGGCTGCTGCCCCGCTCATGACGTCCGAGGAAGCCGCCACGACTAGCACCTAAGGGCAATGATAGACCATGGTTCGCCAAATAGGTGTCGGCCTCTAGGCAGGTCTTTAGAGCATCCGGGTACTTCTTCATCGCGCGCTGCGTTTCGGCGATGCCCACCAGTGCCTGCCAGTAGGATTCATGAAAAAGCAGAGCCTGAGTATCGCTCGCCGATTGCATGCTGGTGGGCGGTATGGACTGCTTCTTCATTTCCTCAAATGCACTTTGCGCTCGCTTGAGAGCATTTTGTCTCACCTCAGCGGGACTATCTGGTGTTTGAGCTTCCTGAAACGCAATCTGACCCTTTATGTTGAAAATTTGTGGCTGCAGATCCCGGTTGGACTCGACATCTGCGCTGCGCAAGCCGTGCTCCAGTTGTTGCAGCCATTCCTGCGCCTCTTTGGGGTGCCTGCGGAGGACGGCCACTTGCGCCAGCTCTAATAGAACGCGTCGCGTGGGACGTTGATGGCTGCACCCGGACTCGCCTGGAGTCCGATAGATCCGAAGGGCGGTCTGCAGCGGCACTTCGGGCGCCACGTCTGCTTTGCCGGTCTGTGGCCCCTCCAGGACATGCCGCTGCACCCGTCCCTGTCGGAGGTACAGCTCCGCCCGGCGGCAGGGGGAAGGTTCGTTGTCAGCAAGCCCACGGAACAGTGCGTTGGCCTCATGGGTACGGTTCAAGCGCTGCAGCACCTCGCCCTGCATTGCCTGAAGCTCGCGCAGTGCTTCGTGATCGCCAAATCGCTGCGCCCACTGCGCCCCGACTTCTGCGTGCTTCAATGCATGGACGAGCCTGTCCTGCTCTAGCTCCACAAGTCCGCGGTTGTACTCCAGCCATGAACGGCTCCCGGGGTCCTGCTTCACCTGTGCCTCGACGGAATCCAGCAGCAGCTCGGCCTTCTCAAAGCGCTGATGATGAGTGGCGAGGATCTCCTTGAGGCGGAAGCTATCGCGAATCACATTCGAGATGAGTCCGGCCTTTTGATCGGCCTTGAGCGCATCCCCAAGCAGGCTCTCCGCCTCGCTGATCCGATTCCCTTCCAGGGCTATCCGCGCGAGGATACCGAGAGCCCAAGCCTCGTCTGACAACGACTGTGGCTCGCGCAGGCGCTCGCGCAGCTCACGCTCGGCGACCTCGGGATGCCCGCGGAACGCCCAAGTATCAAAGGCTTTTTGTACCCACTCGGCGGCGGTCCACTCGCGAACCTGTAGAACCTGTCGCTGCCACGTGATTCCCCTCCGCGCGACGATCGTAAGGGACGAGACGCCAGCGAGCGGGCGAACGCGGACTAGGCGCCCGCGGTCCTGATGGTCGATCTTTGTCGACAGACCTCGCCATCCCTGAAAGACCGAAATCTCTGCCTGCGGGCTGGACTCGACAAGCAGTCGCAGCTCGTCGAACTGTCCCTTGATATCTCGGCTGACCTCGCAGGAGCCGTCGGCCCGTAGATAGAAGCAGCCGGCCAGGGTGACCTTTAAGGACGGTGCCTCACAAGCGGAGCCCAGCAGCGCAATCAGTACAAGCACGAACTGCGCCCCGCGCAGCCGTACATGCTTAGGCCTACTCATCTGTCCTCCTTAGCTAGAGGATTGCGGCTTAGGCGGGGGATATGAAAAATTCGCATAGCCGGATTCGACCTTGTCCTGGAACCGATCGTCGACATGGCTCTGTGTTGGTGTCTGGCCCGTGCTGCCTTCACTGACTTTGGGCGGTGAAAAATTCACATAGCCGGATTCGACCTTGTCCTGAAACCGATCGTCGACATGGTTCTGTGTTGGTACCTGGCCCGCGCTACCTTCACTGACTTTGACGGCAACGTTTTCCTGTGGCAGCAGATTTGGATCAAGTTCGAAACCGTTTTTGTCTTTCATGGCGTGTGGACTCCAGCTATCGAGTTATAGTCCGGCTTCTCCGAGTGGCAGACCGTAACACACTACGGCGATTTACTCTCGATGATATCCAAGTGCCCAAAAAGCAGCCGCAGCTCCTCCTGACCGGCTAGGGCATGGAGCGGTGAATCCAGCAACCGGCTAGACCTGCCCACTACAAACACGACATCCCATTGTCCGACGGAAAGTCCAGGAAGCGTGCGCACCGGCGCGCGCACGCTGAAGGCCCCGCTGGCGGCTCGCGTAAGACCAATCGGCCAAGCCGTAGCGCGCCCCTTTTGCACCAGGAAGGCGGCGGCGTTGGTCTCACCGGCGACGCGATCATCGGGCTGGATCAGGATCTGTAAAGTGGCGTCTCGATCGAGACGCACCGCGGTGTCATCTCCCAGCGCGTCTTTAGGCTGGCTGGGCGGCGGCGTGGTCGGCTGGCCTGGGGAAAGGCGCAGGTAGTACGAAGGCAGTGCCCCCCCGGAAAAAAGACGGCCAATCATGTGCGATGCGCTCGGGAAGAGCACCTGGGTCCACAGATAGGCGACGGGAAGAAGCAGAATCAAGAGGGCCAGTTGGCATTTGCTAATAGACCTAGTCATGCATCGGAGTACGCGAGCGAAGCGCCAGTTCTGACAGGCTTTGAAACATCAGGTGTTCGGGCGGGGGAGGCTGGGCCTCCCTTCATCGGCGGAGACCGCAGCCCTGCCGACAAGGCCCGTCTTGGTTGCAGCAACACGCTAGAACCCTGAGTAACCCACCAGAGGGTGGGGCCTGGCTGCGCTGCCGCCCGTCCACCTGTTTTTCTCTCCCTCCGTTGGGCAGCCCCTGTTGTTGGTCGCCTTCGCCTCAGCCGGCGGGGAGAGGCGCGCAGCGGCGGAGGCGATCGCGGCTTCACGGCGGCGCAAAAAAGCGGTTCTGCAATCGTTGGCATTGCAGGTAGAGTCCCTGTATGTCCGATAAGATCAAAGTGTTGCTGGTCGGGTCACGCCCCAAAGAACTGGCTCCCCTATCCGTGAAAGAACAAATGATGCGGATGCTGAGTGGAACTGCCCGGTATGGCAACGCGATAGATCTGATTGACAATCTCAGCACAGAGTTTATTGAACTGCCGGGTCTGCTGGTTAAACATCGGCCCAATATCCTGCACGTTGTGGCACATGGTTCTGAACAAGGTCTGCTTGCGTTCGAAAACGCTCAAGGCCAGACCGACCCGATAGAGATCGCACGGTTTAAGAAAGTCCTGGCCGCTTGTTCATCGACAATTAAGCTTCGCTGTGTCATATTGAATTCTTGCTATATGGGAGAACTCGCCAATTCTCTCACCGAGATTGTCGAGTTTGTTATTGCCTCTCCCTCTAAATTGATGGACAAGATAGGTAGTAAGTTTTTCGAGGTATTCTATCAAATGCTCAGCTTGGGCGAGTCCATCGAAAGTGCCTTCGCCGCGGCGATGGCAACGCTCA
This sequence comes from uncultured Myxococcales bacterium, assembly GCA_937952145.1. Taxonomy (GTDB): domain Bacteria; phylum Myxococcota_A; class Polyangia; order Palsa-1104; family JAEUJZ01; genus JAEUJZ01. The sequence continues at coordinate 1,833 of CALFYE010000482.1, read as the reverse complement.
GTGGTGACGATGAAAGCTACAAGCTATACCGTCGCCATTCGATGAGCGATGGGAGGCTGCTGCAAGACAAGCCAAAGCTGGACCGGCGGCCCCTACAAAATCAGCAACCGTCCTGGGACGAGCATTCTGAGCCGAGGCTTCATCGGGAACCAGAGGCTCTTCGGAGTGGGCAGGTAAGCAAGTTGCTTTATGAACTATTGCGCTCAGCAGCTACCTTCGACGCATTCTGTCTTGATAGCTTTACGGATGTATATAACCGTTTTTCCAGTGGCATGGATCGAGAAGAGAAACACACGCTGTTGCTCAAAGAGCATCGCCTCGAAGAGGTGCTGAAGGCGCTGAGCGACTACTATCCGAAGGAATATGCGCGCATTGCGCCAAGCTTCCTTGGAGACACCGTCAAACCACATATTGAGCGCCGGCCTACATATCCCTTCATAGATAACAGTGAAAAGCGAGATTCTCTCAAGAAACCCAGTGCGAAAATACGTATGGCTTGCTTCTGTGCCGAGCAGGATGCGGACGCAGCGGATGAGCTGCGGCGCCATCTTTCGCCGCTACTTCGTCAGCCCCAGGTCAGCTACTGGGATATGAGCCTGTTCGAAAGCGGAAGGCCCAAAGGTCCCCAGCTCGAAGAGCAGCTCAACACGGCGCAGGTGCTGCTTTTTCTTGTCAGCGCGGATCTGCTGGCCGACCCGAACGCCGACCGCTGGATCCATCACGCCATGTGGCGTTCTCGAAGAGATCCGGACTGTCTGGTCGTGCCGATTTCGTGGCGCCATGCATTGCTGTCGCAATCGCCGCTGGGTGAGTTGGTGGTGCTCCCGGCCGGCTCTCTCCCGGTTAGCCAGTGGCGAAGCCGGGATGAGGCTTGGCGTACCGTCTGCGACAAGCTTCGACAGCTGCTGGAAAAGCTGCTGCGCTGACGGTGCTGAGCAGCCAGTCCGCCGCAGCTTGCGGCGTAGAAGCTCAGCGAGCTGAGGACGGGCAGCTAGGTCTTCGGGCGATGGACAGTATGAACTGCTGTCTTTCGACCGAGAGCCCAAACCAGCGCTGCGTAGTGATCTCAATTCGAAGGTTTAGTCCTTCACCTTCAGAGACTTCGAACATGTCACTGCCGCGGAGCAGAAGCGTGCCGGAGTGCGTCGAGTGATAGAAGTCGAGGTCAAGCACTTGCCAGCCGTCGGCGTGATGGCGGCTGACGGTGGCCTTCACCGGCTCGCGATGGGCGAACTCGGGGACTAGCTTGATATCGATGAGATCGCCGGGGCAAATCGTCACCGGGCCAACCGGGGCGGCACTTGCTTGGGCCGGCCTGGCCAGGCTCGCGTTCTCCGAGAGGCTACCGCCTGCGGTTGGCGGCGCGAGAAAGTCGCTCTGGTTGGGAATCACGAGATCGTAGTTAGGCAGCCGAGCGCTTGGCCATAAAGCGACGATCGCCAACAGGATCGCCAAACCCATCCCGGCGGCCATCGAAACCGCCCGGCTGCGCCGGCTGTCCATCCGCACTGGGCGATGGGTCGCTGCGGTCTCGATTCGCTTCGCGACCCAATACCAGGCCGCGTCGATCTCCGTCGCTTCCAGACAGCACCATGGCGCGAGGCACAGGACGTCCGTCGAGGGCTGCGTCGCTGGGGCATCGAATCGTTCCTGAGAGACGAGGCGAAGGACCCGGCTGCGCGGTCGCTTAGCAAGCTGGTCGATGGCCTTCTGGAAGATGGGATCTGGATGGCTCTGATCATCCTCGAACGTGACGATGAGATCAGCGGTGCGGCACTCGATGTCGCGCTGGCTCTGCGGTTCCCCCTCGCCGAGAGCGTCTTGCACATCGGA
>CALFYE010000481.1 GCA_937952145.1 uncultured Myxococcales bacterium | reverse complement strand
GGTTCTTATTTGTATTCTCTATTCCGCATCATGATTCCTTTTTATCTTATATTGCTAATTACGCATGGTTTTTTCAACACGGAATACGTGCGTAGGCTGACCGGCCAAGAGTCGCTGACCACGCTCTTTCGGTTGCCAGCGGCCCTCCCGCTGATCGGGGGCAGCCGCATGACGGTCGAAGGCACGCTCTTTGGGCTAAACGCCAGCCTCAAGACCGTCGTGCTGACCCTGCTGGCGCCGCTGCTCATCTTCACCACCAGCGTCGATGGGCTGATCGCCGGCCTGGTGCGAGCCCGGGTGCCCTACAAGCTGGCGTTTATCCTCTCGGCGACGCTGCGTTTTTTCCCCATGCTGCTGGTTGATGTCCGCTCGATCATCGACGCGCAGCGCATGCGGGGGCTGGCGGTCGAGCACATGTCCCTGCCCGGCCGCATCCGTGTCTACGCCCGGCTGGCTGTGCCGCTTATCTTAGGCGCGATGACTAAGTCGCAGCAGCTAGAAGTTGTGCTGCAGGCTAAGGCGTTCTCAGGCAGCCGTGATCGAACCTATCTGCATGACGTAAGAATGCAATTTATCGACTATCTGCTGATAGTCATCTCGCTGGTATTTCTGGTGGGAGCCGTGGGCTTGTACTTCACGCAAGGCTGGGGACGGTTCACCGGCCGGCTATAAAGTCTGGCTCAGCTGCGCATCCATGCCGAGGCTGAGGGCCGGATCGGCATCCAGGTTGATGCCTAGCTCCCGACGCTGGGCCCGCAGGCGATCGACTTCGCCGGGGAAGCGGCTCTGAAAGCTGCGCATCAGCGAATCGACCCGACGGAAGGTCAAGCTGCAGCCGGACATGCCCGGCAGGCGGCCCATCATGCGATCGTTGTGGCGTAGCTCGTCGCGCCCGCGCTGGCTGTCGAGCAGCATCCAGGCGATGAACGCCAGATCGTCTTCGTCGCCACCGACGCCGATGCCGACCGGCGACCACAGGTTGTCCAGCCCCAGACGGGCCAATATCTGGCCCAGCGGGTGCCGCATGCGGCGCTCGGCCTGGTGGTAGTAGAAGGCCTGATGACGCCGCTCGTCCTTTGCCATACGCAGGAGCAGCTTGGCGAGCTCTTTGTTGCGCGTGTACTGAGCAAGCTGCATGTACGCCATCGCGGCCATCATCTCGTCGATCGCCCCCCAGGCCATGTGCGCCGCGGCAAAGTGCGGCGTCAGAAGGGGCAGGCTTAGCGTGAAGAAGGCTTCTAGGCTCTCGGTCCAGCTTGCCGACTCGGTCACCCGGGTGTACTGGCCATCCGACGGAGGACGGCCACAGGCCGCGAGAAACCGATCGATGGCACGGCCGTGGTTGAACTCTTCGTAGACCCAGCAGGACATGAACGCCGAGATCTCGGGATCGCGCGCGGTATGCCCCGCCAGAAGGTCGCGCAGGTAGATGATGGTGTGGCTTTCGGTATCCGCCATGTAGCGCAATACCCGGGCTTCGTCGTCGCTGATCCCGACCCGGGCGACGTAATCCCAGTCCAGATCGCTGGTCTCAACGGCTTTCGAAAGGTTGACGAAACGCTCAATCGAAAATGACATGTTTGGCTCCCAAGTTAGTCGGTAGGCGGCGTCGCGCCCCAGGGCTTGCGCAGTGACGGAGCGACAGGTTTTCGCCCGTGCTCGCTCCGTGGTCCGCAGCAGTCGCGCGTCGTAGTCAGTACGCCGCGCTGGCGTCGCCAGTTCCCCGCCGCTATTTCATCACCGACGGAGGAGCGTTTCAATTCTCTCGCAGGCGTTAGGACGGCTGGGCCATTCACCGCTTGCGCCATTGGCCCGCCGGGCGACCTAGCCGCCTGCTTGCCGGCTACCGCCGCGGCGAGGTGACGTCGCCAAGCCAGGCCCGGAGCGGCGAGCTGCCTGGCGCCATGGCCTAGCCTGCGGCTCGTCTCCTTTGGTGCGAACCCGCACGTTCAAGCGGAGCGGCTAGCCCCAGTGCTAGTGGAGCAGCAACCACAAGGCAATCAGCGCAACCACAGCGGCAATGCCGATGGCCCATGCAAACTGGCGAGAGTGCTGAGCCTCAATCTCCGCTGACGTGGCAGGGGCGTCGGCTCGCTCGGGAGGCCGAGTCGAGCCACTCAAGCTACGCCCCAGGGCACTCCCGGTAACGACCACGCTCGCTGGCTCCGTCGCTGGGCTGTCGGCAGGGGCGCTGCTTCCCGGCGGAATCGTGGTCACGGGGCGAGGAGAGTCCCCTGACTTGACCCGCGCTGGCGCGGCCGGAGGTCTGCTGTTCGATCGGCTCGGCGCGACCGCACTGCTGACTTGGCCAGTGGCCGCCAAGGGGTCAATCGGCTCAGGGACCGCAGGGTTGTCGGGGGCGACGGGGGCGACAGGGATGACCACGGCGACAGAGACCACAGGGACGACGGCGCTCTCGGATTTGCTGATCGCAGCGTGAGGGGCCGACACGACCAGCCGGCCAGAGCTCTGCGAGGCGTAGTCGGCAATCGGCAAGGCCGACAGGTCCGCCGTGGGCTCTAACAGAGCGTGCTCACCGCTGGTGCTGGGCGCTAAGAGCGCAGGATGGCTGCTGTGCGCGGCGGGAGCGACCAGAAAGTCGTTCGGGGGCGGCAGCGCCGGAATCTTGAGGCTGGCGGCCGAGACGCGGCGCCGCGACTGGGCCAGCGTCTCGACACGCCGCGGGCCGGACTCGGACTCAAAGAGGTCGCGAAACGATACTGCTTGCAGCTCGCCCGAGATGCTCGATCGCGGGGGCAGTCCGTCTTCCGTGAACGGCTCGGGTGGGGCGGGCAGCGAAGCCAGCGGTCCACTCATCCGCGACGGTAAGGGAAGCCGGCTGAGCGCTGCTGCAGCCTCGGCTGCAGGCTCGCTCGCCGGGGGAGCCACCGGCATCTCGTCGGTAGAGCTGCGCGCCGCACCGGGATCCGTGCGACTCAGCGAAGCCATCGCCGTCGAGCTGACCTCGGTCGCGATCGGTGGCACCGCCACCGCCAACGCTCGCAACATCTCATCCGCGCTGGAGTAACCGTCGCGCGCCCCCTCCGCCAATCCCCGGACGACAAACTCCCATAGCGCGGGCTCGATGCCGCTGGGAATGGTGCGCTCGCGCAGAGTGGTCGAGCCGGCACTTGGGGGCTCGCCAACCAAGAGCTCGTAGAGCAGCCCGGCCACCGCTCGCAGGTCGGCGCGCGTGCTGGCGCGAATGGTCTGACCCAGCGAAAGCGCCCGCAGACCGCGCAGGCGCACGGCCCCCGCTCGCGTTCGACCAGCCAGGATCTCTTCCTCATGAAGCAAGAACACGTGGTGGGTGCCAAGCCCCTGGTGCGCCAGGCCAACGCGATGCGCCGCCACCAGCGCCGAGAGGAGCTGTCGCCCGATCTGGCTCGCCGCGCGGCCCGAAAGCGGCATGTGGCCAGTGCGCTGCCACTCCTCGATCAAATCGCCAAGTGGACGCGCTGTACCGAGCTCGGTGACCAGGTAGGCCAAGCCGTGCTCATCAACCCCGGTCTCAAACAGGCGCAACAGGTTGGGCTGGTCCAGCGAATGCAAAGCCTGGGCCTCCGCCTGCAGCAGACGGACGGCTCCATCTTCGTCTCGGCCGGTCGCAAGCGGCAACCCGGCGATCTCGGTAGCGGCCGCGGTGCTGTGGGCCCCCTCCCCGAATTGGGGTGGGCGGACGACGTCGATCGCGACGCGCTCGCCGGTGTGCAGGTGATACGCGGCGCAAGTTGCACCGCCCGGGCGCCCCGCGATGACGCCTTCGATGCGCCAGACCTGATGAATCGTCTCGGGCCAGAGCCGGGCCCGGTCGATCTCGCACTCTGGCGCATCGGGGGGATAGCTGATCCCACACTCGAAGCAGCGCTGACGTTCGTTGATAAGCGGTCGATCTGACACGGAAAACCTGAAAGGGCTCCATCACTTTAGCACGAGTTTTTGCGGACTCGCTGCGGGCTTGCAGAACCGGTGGGAACAAGCCCGACGCCCGCCTGGCCCCCCCAAGCGAAGGCCCGCCGGCAAGCCGACATACCCGCCGCCAAATCCGAGTCGCGTGTCAGTCAGATCGACAGTGACTGGGGGCTCGGCATCCGATAGACTGCCCACATCCTGACAGCCACTCTTCCTAGGGGCCGGTTTGCCTCAGCCCCCGGGTTCGAGCCCACGATTCAGCCCTAATGAGGGGATCATGTCGAAGAACACACTGACGATTACCGACAACCGCACTGGAAAGACCTACGAGCTGCCGATTGCCGACGGCACCATCCGCACGGCCGACCTGCGCCAGATCAAGACTGGCGAAGAAGACTTCGGCCTGATGGGCTACGACCCGGCTTTCCTAAATACCGCGTCCTGTCGCTCGGCCATCACGCTGATCGACGGTGACAAGGGCATCCTGCGCTACCGTGGCTACCCCATCGAGCAGCTGGCCGAGAAGTCGAGCTACCTCGAGTGCGCGTACCTGCTGCTTCATGGTGAGCTGCCGAACGAAGCCCAGCTCAAGAGCTGGATTGACACGATCACGACGCACACCTTCGTGCACGAGAACGTCAAGAGCTTCATCCAGGGCTTCCGCTACGACGCGCACCCGATGGGAGTGTTCCT
>CALFYE010000480.1 GCA_937952145.1 uncultured Myxococcales bacterium | reverse complement strand
GCCTGATCGAACAGGATCTTGGCGAGCACGCCCGCGAGCTGTTCCGAGACGAAGGGCGGGTGGCCAGTCAGGCACTCAAACATCAGGCAACCCAGCGAGAACACGTCGCTGGCCGGTGTGAGATCGCGTCGGCCGCGTGCCTGCTCTGGCGACATGTATTCAGGCGTGCCAACGATGACCCCGGTCTGCGTGACCACCGGCAGGATGCCGCCGCGCGCGATCCCAAAGTCGAGGATCGTCGCGCCGCTGAGCTTGCCTCCGCGCAGGAGGATATTGCTCGGCTTGAGATCGCGATGGATGATCCCGAGTCGGTGGGCTTCCGAGAGGCCCGAAGCGATTAGGCGCAGCAGGGTCAGCGCCTCGCCAACCCCCAGCGGTCCGCTGCGCAGGCGCTCGGTAAGCGGGTAGCCATCGACCCACTCCATAGCCAAGTAGTGGCTGCCTTCCGGCGTCTGTCCGTGCGCGACGTACGAGACGATGGCCGTATGACGCAGAGTCGAGAGAACCTGGGCTTCCCGCTCGAAGCGCTCGCGCTCACGTCCAGCGTGCGCATTGCGTCGCAAGATCTTCAACGCCACCGCCTGTCCGGTGCGTAGATCGAGCGCCTTGTAGACCACGCCCATGCCGCCGCGCCCCGCTTCGCGCTCGATGGCAAAGCGGTCGCTGATCACGGACTGAGGGCCATCACTGGGACCAGAGGGAGTCTGCATGTCGCACAATGCCTAGCTTCAGTGTCGCAGGAATGCCCGAGGGATGGCCAGCAAGGAATCAGGCCCAGCTTGACGCAGATCAACCCTGAGCCCCCTCGGATTGGCTGACTGCGCGCACCCTGTAGGAGGCCTGTCGCCGCCCCCTCTCAAGTTGCGGATACGATGCCGCGGTGGGAGGGAGTGCGTCGCTCCATGAGAGCCGCAGATCTGCCTCGGCCGCCGCTGCCAAGTGGGCTTGACCGAGGCGGCGCCACGTGATTTTCGCTTGCTTTGTCCGACGAAATTTGTTAGTTGCTTGCGACTCTAAAAAAATCGGACGGAGCACAAGCAGTGATCACCGACCTCTCTCGCATACGAAACATCGGCATCTCCGCCCACATCGACAGCGGCAAGACCACGCTCACTGAGCGCATCCTGTTCTATACCAAGCGCATCCACGCCATCCATGAAGTCAAAGGGAAGGATGGCGTCGGCGCCAAGATGGACTCGATGGAGCTGGAGCGTGAGCGCGGCATCACGATCCAGAGCGCTGCCACGTACTGCGGTTGGGCCAACTACCACGTCAACATCATCGACACTCCCGGCCACGTCGACTTCACAATTGAAGTCGAGCGCTCGCTGCGCGTGCTCGACGGCGCCATCCTGGTGCTGTGCGCCGTTGCGGGTGTGCAGAGCCAGTCGCTGACAGTTGACCGCCAGATGCGACGATACAAGGTCCCGCGTATCGCCTTCATCAACAAGTGCGATCGTACGGGGGCCAACCCCCTGCGCGTGAAGAATCAGCTGCGTGAAAAGCTGGGTCACAACCCGGTCCTTTTGCAGCTGCCGATTGGAGCTGAGGACAAGTTCGCTGGCGTCATCGACCTGGTGACGATGGAAGCCGTGACCTTCTCGGGCGCGAACGGCGAGGAGATTCATCGCGGGCCGATTCCGGCTGACATGAGCGCGCAGGCGCAGCAGTACCGCGAGGAGATGCTCGACGCGGTGTCGATGTTCAGCGACGAGCTGACCGAAGCCATCCTCGAAGATCGGGTGACGCCGCAGCTTGTCCGTTCGGCGATTCGCCGCGGTACGCTGGAGATGAAGCTCACGCCGGTGATGATGGGCTCGGCCTACAAGAACAAGGGTGTGCAGCTCTTGCTCGACGCTGTGACCTACTACCTGCCGTGTCCGAGCGATGTCACCAACGAAGCCATCGACCTCGACAAAGACGGCGAGCCCAAGGTGGTGCTGCCGTCCGATCCCAGCCTGCCTGCCGTCGCCTTGGCCTTCAAGCTGGAGGACGGGCGCTACGGCCAGCTGACCTATATGCGCGTCTATCAGGGGACGCTGCGCAAGGATGACTTCATCACCAACACTCGCACCGGCAAGCGGGTCAAGGTGGCGCGTCTGGTGCGCATGCACTCCGACGACAAAGAAGACATCACCGACACCTGCGCCGGCGACATCGTCGCGATGTTCGGTATCGACTGCAACTCTGGCGATACCTTCACCGCTGGCCCCAACGTCGCTATGACCTCGATGTTCGTGCCCGAGCCGGTCATCAAGCTCGCCATCAAGCCTTCTGACCAGAAGGCCCAGATGAACATGAGCAAGGCGTTGCAGCGCTTCACCAAGGAAGATCCGACCCTGCGCTGTGAGGTCGATCCCGAAAGCGGCGAGACCCTCATCGCCGGCATGGGTGAGCTGCACCTTGAGGTCTACATCGAGCGCATGAAGCGCGAGTACAACGCGGTGGTCACTACCAGCCCGCCGCAGGTTGCGTACCGCGAGACCATCACACAGCGCGCCGATTACAACTACACGCACAAGAAGCAGACCGGTGGTTCGGGCCAGTACGGCAAGGTCGTTGGCTACATCGAGCCGTATGCTGAAGGCGACTTCGAGTTCGACGATCAGGTCGTCGGTGGCAATGTCCCGCGCGAGTTTATCCCCAGCGTTGAGAAGGGTTTCCGCTCGATGCTGCCCAAGGGGCGGCTCATCGGCTTCCCGGTGGTGAACGTGCGCGTCGCGCTGACCGATGGCTCCTCGCACGCCGTGGACTCGTCCGATATCGCGTTCCAAGAAGCCGCGCGCGGTGCCTGGCGTGAGGTCTATCCCAAGGCTCGCCCGCAGATCCTTGAGCCGATCATGAAGGTCGCGCTCGAAGGGCCGAGCGAGTTCAGCGGAGCGATGCTCGGCACGCTGATGTCTCGGCGTGGCATGATCATTGGCACCACCGACGCAGACGGCCAGAACACGATCGAGGCCGAAGTGCCGCTCGCTGAGATGTTTGGCTATGCGACGACGCTGCGCTCGGCGACTCAGGGCAAGGCGGAATTCACGATGGAATTCTCGCGATATACGCCGGTCCCGGCCAATATCGGGGAGGAGCTCATCGCCAAGGCGCGTGCCAAAGAGGCCGCTGAGAAAAAGAAATAACCAGGAGGGCGCACATGGATCGCAACGAGATGTACAAGCAGAGCCCACTACGGATCCTTGAGCGCGCTCGCTCAGGGAAAGCGGATGGCGGGGGAGATAGCGCGACGGTGCACGGCCTGGGACGAGGCAACCTAGGCGTGGTGATGGCCCGGGCGGGTGTTGGCAAGACCGCCTTCCTGGTCCACATCGCACTCGACAGCCTGCTGCGCGAGCGCAAGGTGCTGCACGTTTCGCTCGATGCTCCGGTGGATCACGTCCACAGCTGGTACGAGGCGGTGTTCCGTGATCTCGCCCAGGCCTCGCAGCTTTCGGATCTGTCCACCACAACCGAGTTGGTGCACAAAAACCGCATCATCCAGGCCTACACGATGCATGGCCATGGCGCTGGCCAGTCTGCGTTCAGCGTCGAAAAGCTCAAGAGCGCGATCGAACTCTTGGCCCAGCACGCGAACTTCCGGCCAGACGTCCTGGTGGTCGACGCCTTTGACTGGACCCGTACTAACGACAAAGAGATCGAAGCGCTGCTCGCCATCGCCAAGGCTCATGATCTTGAGCTGTGGATGACAGCGCTTACGCACCGGCATCAGACGGGTGGCGACGTCCCCCAGGGAGTCCCGCAGCCCTGTGATCGCTTCGCCCGCTTCCTGCACCTGGTGCTGTTCCTGCAGCCGGTAGACGGCCACTTGTCGGTGCGCTTGCTCAAGGATGCGGCCCACGTTGGTGCGTTGTCGGCTGACACGCACCTGGTGCTGTATCCCGACACCATGCGCCTAGTCGACGATCGGCTGCCGATGATGGCGGCCAAGGATCTGCCCCCCAACGCGTACACTCTGCTGTCCGGGGCGGCCGAGGGGGCGGAAGCGGAGTTTGGCGTCTGCGCTGAGCAGTACGGGCTGCGAGAAGAGAACATCTCTTTCGAGGGCCACAAGGTCGTGCGCACGCGCGGTCTGCGCATGCTCAGCGATGAGGAGCTGCGCGAAGGTGACGTCAGCCTGGCCTATGTCTCGGCGACGATGCACCGCACGTATCACCAGAACGCAACGCTGCGTAAGGTGCTGCAGAGCATCTGGCATCAGGTCAACTCGGCGCAGGAAGTGTTCATCATCGGCGTGATCCAGCCCGACGGCACCGTGAAGGGAGGTACCGGCTGGGCCGCGGAGCTAGCGCGCCATCAGCAGAAGGCGCTGCACGTCTTCGACCAAAACCAGAAGACGTGGTTCTCCTGGGATGCCAAGGCGAGGGCCTGGAATCCTTCGCGTCCGGTCATCGGTCGCACGCGCTTCACCGGCACGGGCACGCGTCACTTGACCCCCGATGGGGCGACCGCTATTGCTGAGCTCTTCCAGCGCAGCTTTGGCCGCGACCGCACCTAAGTCCTCCTCTCGTTAGCCTTCCTCCGTGTCTGTCCGCTAGCGACGTTCCCACTTTCTCTCCCTCCACCTTTTAGCTCTGCATCGCCAGCGCGCCCGCTGCCTGTCGCGGTGCCGTGCATTGTGAGCCCGCAGATGGAAAAGCGCCCCGTCCTCGACTCGTACACTCACAATCGCAGTGCTTGGAACCGCGAGGTGGCGAAGGGAGAAAACCGCTGGACCCAGCCCGTCGGACCCGAGCTCATCGCGCGGGCTCGACGGGGTGACTGGCAGGTTGTGCTAACCCCGCAAAAGCCGGTTCCCGCCAAGTGGTTTGGGCGGAACGACGGCAACCTGGGCGGTCTGCGCATCTTGGCGCTAGCCAGCGGCGGAGGTCAGCAGGGTCCGATCCTGTCGGCAGCGGGAGCCGACGTGACCGTCTTTGACGCCAGCGATGGCCAGCTCGCCCAGGATCGCTTCGTCGCAGAGCGCGAGGGGCTCTCGCTCCGCACCGTGCAGGGCAATATGAAGGACCTCGGCGCCTTGTCGAGCGAGCAGTTCGACCTGGTATTCAACCCCTGCAGTGTCGGTTTTGTCGACGAGGTCAGGCCGGTCTGGAAGGAGGCCGCACGCGTGCTCAAATCTGGCGGCGCGTTACTTACCGGCTTCGTGAACCCCTGGTTCTTTCTGTTCGATAGCAACGCTTTTGACGAAGGGCGGCTGGTCGTCAATCGTCGGCTGCCCTATCGCGACATCGATCATCCCGATATGGTGGCCAAGTTCGCCGACAAGGGCGAAGCCGTGGAGTTCAGTCACTCGCTGGAAGACCTCATCGGCGGACAGCTTGCGGCCGGGCTCCTGCTGAGTGACCTCTTTGAAGACTCGTGGGCAGATTGGCGGGTCCTGAGCGACTTTGCGCCACCGTTTATCGCCACCCGAGCGATCAAGCCCTAGGCGGCGCACCCACCGCTTGCCGCTCACCGCGTATTGACGTGAGCCGAGGGCATCCTCAGGTTCTGCCTGAGAGGTGCCCGATGATCGTCGCATGCGCTAGCTGCGGGAAGAGCAATCGTCTGCCGGCCAGCCGCCTGGGTCGCGAGGCGCGCTGCGGTAGCTGCAAGAGCGCCCTACTGCCGCTCACCCACCCTTTGTCGCTGCACAGCGAGGAGGACTTCAGCGAGCTCCTGCGAGACTCGCCAGCGCCGGTGCTGGTCGATTTCTGGGCCGATTGGTGCGGTCCCTGCCGCATGGTGGCGCCTGAGCTGGAGAAGGTCGCGCGCGAGCACGGTCAGCGCGTAGTCGTCGCCAAGGTGGATACCGAGGCGCTGCCCCGGATCGCGGCGCGCTTCGACATCCGCAGCATTCCGACCATGATCCTGTTTCGCGGCGGCAGCGAGGCGCAGCGGCTCAGCGGAGCGATGCCGGCCAAGGCCATCGCGGCCCGCCTGGGCCTGTAGGCCGTTATCCCCTAAGCTCGCGACCCCCCCATTCGTCCCCTATCTCGCCTTGTCAGCGACGTTTGGCGCTCGCGAGGCTTCCGGATCCGGCCAAGCGGTGGCGATGAGGACCTCGCACGGGTCAGCCACTTGCCTGGGTGCGGCGCAGGGGCAGCTCGGCGAGCGGTGACACGGGCTCGAAGGCACCGGTCTGACTGGGGATGACGACCGGCTGGCTCGACAGCTCAAACCAGGTGATCTGCATTGGCTCACCGCGGCTGAGCTCAACATAGGGCTCGGGCTTGCTGACTAGGATGAGGACCGCGTGTTGCTCTGCTTCGCTGCTTAGGAGCCTGAGGAGACGCTCGGCCTGCTGCGGAGGCAGCCCGTGCAGCGGATCGTCCTGAAGCAGCAGGCGCGGTCCGACATGAGCCGCCCGCAGCACATTGCAGACCCGACGGTGAAATGCCTCAAGTTCGCACAGGCGCTGGCCGAGGTGCGGCACCAGATCGGCAAATCCAGCATGCTCGATGCGCTGGAGGAGCGACGGTAGGCGGCTGCCCGAGCGGGGCGACTTGCTAGGGGCAAGCCCATCGAGCAGATACTCGCGGGCAGGCATCATCATGGCGCGCGCATCGCGCGGTGGCAGGTGTGGTCGGCTAGCGCCAGCTTCAAACAAGTCGTGGCCATCAAAGCGAGCCTGACCTGTGACCGTCACGCCGTTCATCGGGCCATCGGTCAACAAATTCAGCAGCAGTCGATGTTGAACGCCGCCATCTACGACCCAAAGGTGCATGCCGCGCGAAGCGACCTGCAGCGAAAGAGGCGCAATCACCGTCTGTCCCCTGACGGCAACGGTCAGCTCGCAAAATTCCAGCAGCGGTGCGTGAGGCGCCGCCGCGCTCGCCTTCTGCGCCGCGGGAGAGGCCGGCGAGGTCGCCTGCGGCGGGTCTGGGCTTTCGACCAGCGACAAGCTCGGAGGGGCGGCGGGCGTCGCGGGCAGCGCGGAGCCTACCGCTACCGTGCTTGGCGACGCAGTGGCTCCCGCTGCGTTGAGCCACTCACTGGCGTCCGTCTGGATGCTCGGTGTCGGAATCGTATCGATGAGCGGCGGCAACGGCTGGGGCGCATGCGGCTTGGCGACAGCAGCTGAGGCCATCGCGATGGTTGGAACTGGTAACGCCGCCGCGATCTCGGGGGGCGCCGGTGTCGTTTCTGCCATGCTGGGGTTTGAGCCGACTGCGGCGGGCGCCGTGGCTACGGGGGGCGCGACGGGCCGGCTGGATGCAGCCGCGGGCTCCTCTTGGCCTTGTATGTGAGTCATTGCTAGCAGCGGAGCAGGGCTGGGCATCGGGCCGAAAGGCGGCAGAGAAATCCGCTTATGTCGATTTGGTAGGATAGGCCGTTGGGAGATTGTCGCCGTATGACCTTGTGTGATCTGTGGGATAATGCGAGATGTGGAAAATATAAAATCTTCTAAGTTCCTGACAAGCTTATCTAACTCGGAAATCGGATAGACAAGCAGGGTCACATACTGCCCAGTGATGACTGTGTAGTAGGCATGTAGGTCACTCGTGCTTAGCGCGGCTGCCGGCTGGAGCATTTGTCCGGCGCGGCGTTCGCGCGAGAGCGGCCGGGCCAGCGTCTGCGCCAGCAGGCCGAAGCGCGCCACCGCACTGGTCTGCCGTTCGCTCAGGCGTGTTGTCATGATGGGCCAGGGACCGCTCCGCACATCAGGCTGCCACTCTAGGAGCCAGCGCTCGTGCGGATTGCCAGGGGGGGTCTCGTAGAGTCGGGCCGCTGCATCGGCGTAGCGAACGGTCTCGACATGTCCGGCCGCCAGCAGCAGTTCGACGACGGTAAAGCAGAGCCGCTCGTCGCCCCGGTTGGGGGGCGTGTCCTCTTCCACGATGCGGATCTTGGCCAGGTCGCACTGCTGGGCAATGTGACGGAGCGCGCGCGCCGTTACCCCGCAGAGGGCTCGCCGAGCGATAAGCGGGATCTTCTGGATGCGGAGCTCTTCCGAGACACTGAGCGCTCCACCGTGCAAGCGCTTGCGCAAGAGCGGCGCCACCGGCGAAGCATCGCGGGAGAACACATCATCCTCATAGACCCCGGTCTCTACCTGCACACCGCTCGCGACTTGTCCACCCGTGAGCGTAATTCGGCCGACCGGATCCCCTGACGGGTTATGACACACAATCGCCCGCACCTGCGGTAGAGCGGCGACCCGCTCGACTACGAGCAATAGCATCGACAGACGACGAAACTCCTCAAAATACAGGTCTGTCACAGAGTGCCTCCCAGTAGCGAGACTTATGTATAGCTTCAGTTTATCCAAGAATTGAGAAATTGGGAATTTACTGAGCGAGTCAAATACTGAAAAAATGTTACCGATTAATTCATAGGACGCACGGAGAATATTCTGATATCGGCTAAGAAATTTCCCTAAACGGAAGTAGTATTATCTCCGAGTTAGCTTCTCCTTGTGTTTTCCTAAGTGGCGGTTGAACATGGTTAGGGACCGTGATTTCCGGTAGTTGCTGATGAGCACGAGCCCACGGCGCGGTTGGGCGCTCGGCACGGACCCGAACAAACTGAACGGAGTCAGTCATGGTGGTACGGACGAAGCCGCCCGAAGAGCCGCAGAGCAACGTAGCGTCATCGCGTCGCCGCATTGTCCTTGTGGATGACCACGTCCTGGTGCGTGAGAGCCTGAGCGAACTCATGAACCAGGAGCCGGATCTCGTCATCGTTGGACAAGCCAGCGACGGGAAGGAAGCAGCGGAAATCTGTGCCTCGCTGAAGCCCGATGCCATCGTGCTGGACCTCACGCTGGGCCGCGACAGCGCTTTTACCCTGGTGCCCGAGCTCCGCGCGGCTCACCCGCACGCCGCCATCCTGATCCTGTCGATGCACGACGAGATGGTCTTTGCCGAGCGAGCCCTTAAGAACGGGGCCAACGGCTATGTCATGAAGAACGAGCGCATGCCCGTCCTTCTGACCGCTCTTCGCCGCGTGCTCGATGGGAAAACCTACGTCTCCGAGCGGGTGAGCGAGATGTTGCTGCGTTCGCTTTCGGGCGGAGCCTCCGACGGGCAGGAACAGTCGCGACTGTCCCGGTTATCGAACCGCGAGCTTGAGATCCTGCGTTACATCGGGCAGGGCCTTAAGTCAGCCAAGATCGCCGCTGTGCTGCATCTATCCGCCAAGACCATCGAGGCGCATCGCGAGCACATCAAGGACAAGCTGGCCGTCCACACCAGCGCTGAGCTGACGGTACTGGCGGTGAACTGGCTGCGCGACGGCTTTCTGGACGCTCCGAAGGTCAAGTAGGGCGACGGCTGCCCGGCGGCCTGCACGTTGTGCTAGCGTGGCCGCCCCTCTGGGCAGAGCCTCGACCGCTGTCGGGCTGGCACCGGCGGGGCGAATCAACCGGTTCGCGTCCGTCGTCTAACCACAGGACCCCCATGGATCGCCAAGACCTCTTTACGCCTGTCACCTTCCGCAACGGCGTCACCTGTCCGAACCGGCTTGCGCTGGCGCCGATGACCAACCTGCAGAGCCACGCTGACGGCACGCTGTCCGACGATGAGCTGACCTGGCTTGTACGTCGGGCCCGCGGCGGGTTCGGTCTCACCTCGACCTGCGCCGCCCATGTCACCGTCGAAGGGCAGGGCTTTCCCGGCGAGCTCGGGATTTTTTCCGACACCCACCTGCCGGGACTGCGCCGGCTGGCCGCCGCGCTCAACGCTACCGGTACCCTGTCGGTGGTGCAGCTATTTCATGGCGGAGCGCGGGCACCGCAGACGCTGACCGGCCGCCGCGCATTTAGCGCTAGCGAACTTGCAAGCGATCCCGAGAATCCGCGCGCCGCGACGGAAGAGGAGATCGCAGCGACGATCGATGCGTTCCGCACCGCGGCCCTGCGGGCTCACCGGGCGGGCTTTGCCGGAGTCGAGATTCACGGAGCGCATGGCTACCTTCCGTGCCAGTTTCTAAGTCGAACTCAGAACCAGCGGGCCGACGGCTGGGGGGGCGACTTGGCGGGGCGGGCTCGCTTCCTGCGCGAGATCACGCGCGCCGTCCGGGCCGCCGTACCGGCGGAGTTTGTGGTCGGCGTGCGCCTGTCTCCCGAGGACTTTGGCCACGCCAAGGGGCTGGACCTCGACGAGACGCTGACCATCGCGGGCTGGCTGTGTGACGACGGCGTTGAGTTTCTGCACGCCTCGCTGTGGCAAGGGGCGCGCAACACGCAGAAGCGTCCTGAGGAACACGCGATTCCGCTACTGCGTCGGGCCTGCGCCAGCGATGTTCGTCTGATCGCCGCGGGGTCGGTGTGGACCGTCGCCGACGCCTTGGCGCTGCGTGAGCGTGGCAATGACCTGGTGGCCTTGGGGCGAGCCGCGGTCTGCAACCCCGACTGGCCACTGCTCGCGCGTGACGAAGCGTTTGTTCCCCGTCGTCCACCGATGACAGAGAGCGCCCTGCGCGAGCTTTCCGTCAGCGAGACCTTCGTGAAGTATCTGCGGAATTTTCGGGGCTTGGTCGCCGACTAATCGCAGCCTCCGTCTCGTTCGTTCTGCCGTCGGGTCTGCCGTCGGGGCCGCCGCTCAATCTGTTTCCATCGCGCGAGGTACTTCGCGGTAAAGTGAGCCGGGGGGGGATGCATGAGTCAGCGAAGCTTGCTTGAGGGGACCGTGCGGCCGGCGACCGGCTCGCCATGGTCGCGTGGCCTGTGGGGCATCGGTGTGCTCTTGGCCGTCTGCGGCGCAAACAGCGGCTGCACATCGGGCGGTGACAACGCGTCGGACATGGGCGCGGCGGACCTCGCGGCCGGAGACAAGACGGCGCCTCGCTTCTCGGGGCTGGCCAGTGCGACGGCCACTGGCACGACCACGGTGGACCTGCAGTGGGGCGCCGCTTCCGACGATCGCAGTGCGGCGGCTCAGCTGACTTATCAGGTGTTTGTGGCCACCGCGTCGTTGCGGCAGAACTTCGCTACCCCCAGCTTTCAGACAGCCGCCGGCGCGACCGCGTTCCAGGTCACTGGGCTCGATCTCGCCACCAAGTATTTCTTTGTCGTGCGGGCTCGCGACGAGGCCGGCAATGTCGACACCAACCTGACCGAGCGCACGGCGACAACCCTGCAGCAGCCCGACACCATGGCCCCGGCCTTTGCGGGGGCGAGCATGGCTACCGCCTCGGCCAACACCATCACGCTTAGCTGGACGCAGGGCACCGACGACGTGGCCAGCCCCTCGCAGTTACGCTATGCCCTGTTTCTGAGCAAGACCATGGGCAGCTACGACTTCAACAAGCCCGAGACGCTGACACCACCGGGAGCCAGCAGCTACACCCTGACCGGGCTCGACGCCCAGACCGCCTACTATCTGGTCGCGCGGGCCCAGGACCCGAGCGGCAATCGCGAGACCAACACCGTCGAAAAAGCCGCCACGACCGGCAGCATTGGTTTTGCCGGACAGGTCTGGCCGATCTTCAACGGATCGTGCGGCGGCGCCAACTGCCACACCGGCGGCAGCCCGCAGGATGGGCTCGATCTGAACAGCGCGGCCAAGGCGTACATGTCGCTGGTCAGCCAGCCGAGCGCGCACTGCACGAGCGACCTGCGCGTCTCTCCGAACATGCCTGATAAGAGCTATCTGCTGTGGAAGCTGGGGCTGGGCATGGGGGCCTGTCTTGTCGGAAATCGCATGCCATCAGGTGGCAACCTGAGCGCGGGCGATATCAACACCATCCGCGGCTGGATCGCCGCCGGCGCGCTGAATAACTAGTACCGCGCACGCTGGCAGCGCATGTCGCGCTTACTTCTGCCGGCTAAGCTCTGTCGCGCGCTGCTCTAGCTGGGTGGCGCGTCGCAAGAGCATGTTGGCCAGGGACTCAAGCTCGCCGCGCGCTCGTTGCAGTGCCTGTTGCTTGGCCGCTGGGTCGCCGCCGCCTTCGCTACGCAAGAGTGCGTCGAGCGTGTTCGCGCAGAACTCGCGCCGCTCCTTGTCCAACGTCTTCGCATCCAGCGCCGCGAAGTTCGC
>CALFYE010000479.1 GCA_937952145.1 uncultured Myxococcales bacterium | reverse complement strand
CGGCGGCGTCGCTTGCTGCTGCGGTCCCGCTGCTATCGCGCCGCCGACATCTGGACTGGCTCACCGCGCTCACGGTGAGCGCAGCTTCACAACCCGTAGTCGAGAAAGAGACGCAGACCATGAACCCAACCCCGAACCCGAACCTGGAACCCATCACCGCGCCGCTCGCTACCCCTGACACCGTGGAGCCTGCAAGCTGGTCCCGCATGTTGCTGGTGGCTGTGCTGATCCTGCTCCCAGGCTCGCTGATGGTGAACATGGCTCTATCGCTACCGGTGCGTGGAGTCGGCGCGATAGCGTGCGGCCTGGCAGTCCTCGTCTGCGGGCCGTACTTGTACACTCAGGCGCTGGTAGCCTGGGCTCGGCGCAACTGAGCCGCGACGCAGCCAGGTCCGACCCCGTGGTCTAATCGACGCTCTTGTACGTTGTGCGGTGCGGGCTGCGCGTCACTGCTGGCCCAAATGCGCAGCGGGGTGTCGAAAAGCGGGACGGTGCCCCACTCCGCCGCACCACCACGGTTGATCTTAACGCCGCAGCCAGCCCAGGCTCGTGCCGGCCGGCGCGGCGACTGTGCTGTCTGCGCCCAGGATGTGAAAATTCTTTGTGTATAGCATTTGTTATAATAATCGCTTTACAGGCAGGCTCATGTGCATCAGCATGGGCTCATGTTCGCACCAAGCCGCCTTGTAGAAATTCGCACGGCACTGGGCTTCTCCCAGGAGGCCATGGCGCACCTACTTGGGGTCTCGTTTGCGACGGTGAATCGCTGGGAAAACCGCCACAGTTCACCCACAGGAGCGGTGCTGGAAGTCTACCGGGCGCTCGACACCGCATTGAGAGCGGGTCGCTCGGCCAAGGACATTGTTGGAAACACGCCTCGCGATCCGGGCCGTCAGCTTCACCGGATCTTTCAGCTTGCATACGGAGGAGACGATGCCGGGGGCTAAGGGCCGCTACAAACTGATGAAGTCCAAGGTCGGGGGCGGCGGCTTCGGCGATGTCCACCGCGCCAAGCGGCTGTCCGATGGTCAACGGGTCGCGATCAAGCGGCTGCGCGACTACAAGCAGCCCGATTGCCTCCAGCGATTCAAACGAGAGGTGACACTGCTGCGCGAATATCGGCACCCAGGCATCGTCGAGGTGCTGGATGCCGATCTGGATGCGTCGCCGCCGTACTACGTGATGCCGCTCTACGGCAAGACTCTGAAACAGCGCGTCGGCCAGCTCTCACCAGCAGAGTTCATTACGCTGCTTGAGTCTCTGATCTCCGTGCTGGCATTCCTTGAGGAGCGCGGTGCGTTCCACCGCGACCTCAAGCCAGACAACATTCTCATCGACGACGATGGCAAGGCCGTCATCTGCGACTTTGGGCTCGGCAATGATCCGGCACTTACGTCGAACTTCACCCAGCAGGGTGCGGGCACCCCCGGCTACGTCGCGCCGGAGTTGACGCGGCTGCGGAACGGGGCCACTCCGAAGTGCGACATCTACTCGCTAGGCGCCACCGCGTTTCACCTGCTGACCGGAGTCCATCCAGGCGATGCGGAGTCGCTGGACATCGCCAAATACACACCCAACTTCCCCGATGAGATTCGCTCCAAAATCTTGGAAATGGTGAACCCGGAGCCAACGTGCCGACCTGGAGCAAAGGAACTACTGCTCTGGGTCCGGTCACTTCCAGAACGATTCGCCGCCCCGGTCCAATCCAAAATCGTCCGCCCCGTAAGATCCAGAATCAAGAGAGCCAAGGCTGTAGTCGATCCGTTGCGCAAACTCCTGCGGTGGATGCCCGCCTTCCTCGTTCTCTTGGTCGCGATCATTGGCACAGTCGCGTTCGTGGCTCGACGATCACGAAGAAGTGCCCGCGCTGCCGTGTAGGATGCCGTCGGTCGTTCCTATTCCTGCCGAAAAAACGCTGGAGTACACCTTGGCGTCGCACAGTACGTCACGTTGTGCCCGCGAGCTTGCAGACCGCGCAGGGTCAAGTGGCAAAAAGGATCATGTCCAACTCCCCATCGAACAGCGTGTTTCGCGCAGCAACCATTAATACGATCGGATAGCCAGGAGGCGACTATCCGGACGAGTTGGCCGTCTTGCCTGCCGCCTCTGGCTCCCTGCCTTCTGACTTCTGCGCGGTGTCTCGGTCTTGCGTCCAGAGTCCCTGAACGCGCAGTGCGTAACAGGGCAGGACAGAACGGCCTAGACCAAGACGCGATTGGGCAGGACCGTTTCACAGTCGCTTCCTTTCGGTATGCTGCGCCGATGGTCAACCTCCGCTTTGCTTCTCAGATACTCGCCGGTCTCTCGGTCGCTGCCGAAGGCAGCCCGTCCACGGCCATCCGCTAGATCCTCACTCACCAGAGACATCGATCGATGCTCAACGAACAGATCAAGAACGACATTCGGTTCGCGCTGTACAAGGCGCGGCTCTCAGGTCCAACGACTTCCTTGACCGAGTCCGAGCTTGCTCGCAGGCTCTCTCTGGAACCCAGCGTCGTCAGCCGGCATTGCCGATTCTTGGTAGAAGAGTGGGCAGCAGAGCGCGGGGTGCGTGGGCGCGAGGAGGCGGAGCAGGTCGATGTGTATTTCTTGACCAACACCGGGATTGATGAGGCGGAGGAATTGCTGGCTGAGAGCACCCATGGCGAGGACCGGGAACTAGTGCGGCGTCACGAGCAGACAAGAAAAGCGCTGCTGGAGATCGTTCACGAGCTGTTGGAGAGATTCCCAGCGCCCCATGGCACCGGTTGGAAAATGACCCCCAAGTTCAGGGCAGCATACGAGCAGAGGATTCAGGACCGAGGATTGGACATGCTCAGTGCGGATCGCAACTTCGACTACCTCGCCGAATCCCAGTGCATTACGAATACTGCGAATCTCTTCGATGAGGAGTCCTGCTACCAAATCACCTCGTCAGGCTACTCGCTACTCAAAGAGTATGCGGACCGTGAAGCGCAGACTGCGATGCAGCAGGCACGCATCATGGAATTCGAGGAGCTGAAGCGCGGCACGGGACTGACGCCACAGGCGCGCGGGCATGCGCTGGAACGGCTGCTGAAAGCGATCTTGGAGGAGGAGGGCTGGCTGTGCGAGCTGAACGTCAAGACCCGCTCGCAGGAGAACGATCTCATCATCCATCAGGGCAGGGAGTATTTTCTCGTCGAAGCGAAGTGGGAAGACAGCGGGAAGGCATCACCCGAGTACATCAGCCGACTCCGGGACAAGGTCATGGACCGACCGTGGTCGAGATTCGGAATCTTCGTTTCCATGACGGGCTACACAGAGGGAGTGACCGATTCCATCGAAAGGCGCATGTCGGACTGCCTGATCCTGCTGTTCTCTAGCCAGGATGTCGAAGACGCCGTTTACAGCCGCAGGCGATTCACGGACATCCTGGATGAGCGGTTTTATCTGGCAATGAGCCGGTTGCAGAGCATCCGGCCAGATGCAGATCGGACTGCGACACCCAGCCGCCGAAGCGCCCACGCTATGAAGAAGCTTTCCGCGAAGTAGCCGGCTATCTTGCAAGCACCGGCACCGACTTGCATTTGCAGGTGCTGCTCAGTGCGCCGGAACGACCTCGATGGGCGTCGCAAGCGGCAGACCGCCAATCATCCGCGGCGCATTCGGAGCAGACGGAGGAGGAGGGAGCGGGGCAGGATACTCACGATCGGCCACGGCTCCCATCGTCCCATCTGATTGAAGTGTGGCGCGCACGCGGATTGGCTGCTGCAGCGGACCCGTCAATGCAAAGCGGAACGCTCGCGTAGCGCTGGGCTGGCCTGGCGAAAGCGGCACGGTTTGTTTTCGCAGACCCGCCACGAGTGCCGCGCCACTTGGCAATGTGAGATCCAGATCGATCGAGGCCGGCTGGCCGAGCTGCGAATGGAGCGTAGCGAGAAGTTCCAGCGCATTGCCTGCGGGTTGCTGTGGGCCGGTCAACGACAGCACAAATGGGGCCTGCATGTGCCGCTGTGGCGGGTCGTGCAGACGCTGCGAAGGGGTCGCGGGGGCTGTGGCAAGGGTTGTCTGATGCTGGCTGCAACCGGCGAACGGTAGCAGCACGAGCATGGCGATAGGCAGCAGGAGGGGAAGTCGCATGGAGATTTTCTCGTTGAGCAATCGTTCTATCGGCAGAGCGGCAGCCCATCCCAGGGGAACAGGTGGTTTAGGCGAAGGGTGTTGGTGAGTCCTGAGCTGGATATCAGGCTGTCGCATGCCAGTCCGTCGGCGTAGTCCACCAAGTCCACGGTCGAATAGCCGCGATTCAAGGGACCGAGCAAGCGCGTGGTGCGCATCCCTCGATACACCGGCGTATCCCCATAGGTACGCCACAGATCCCAGAGCATGCCGGCGACGATGTTCTCGTTTAGGAACTGATCGAGGCGGCCATAGGGGTCGGGACGACGCAGATAGCCTTCACTGTGGACGGCGCGGCTGATATCGACCCAGAACGCCGTGCCGTCTTGCACGTCGAAGTAGAGTGGGTCGAGGCTGCCCGCACGCGAGAGGGTGGATTGACCGCTAAACGTGGCGAAGCCCTCGCTCCACGCCAAGCCCGGCTTTGAGACTTCTGCAACGTAGTGCGGGCCGCCTTCTTTTGGCGACTTGGAGAGTTGGTCCATCAGGTAGTGCCCGAACTCGTGGTTGATCACGCTCGTTGCCCAGTGCGAGGGACTGTCCTGTGTGCCATTCAGTTCGATCGTGGTATCGAAGTGGTAGGGGCCAGTGCCGACATCAGTTCCGCCGGCAGCACGGCTGCGAAAGCAGGCCCCGCAACCAGGGATGTGAGTGGGGCTCCAGATGGCCACCAAGGACTGCTGCGGCGCCACACCATAGAGCCCTGGAGCCAACTCGAAGCCGTACAGCATCCAGTCGAAGATCCGCATCGCGCCGGCTTGTTCACCGGGAATCAGGCGGCTGCCCACGTCGATGATGCCTGCGCGTGGGGATGGCAGACTGCTCATGGAGTAGCTCCATAACGCGGGCGATCGGCGATAGTCGTCATCCCTGTTGCCACTCGGTTGCGCCACTGCGAACGTGATGGAATCGGCGTCGTTGTACAGGAGGGGCACAAACAGGAGCTGCGCACTCGGGCCTGGCGTCCGATAGCACGACACCGAAAATCGCCCCGTGCCGTCGGCAGAACCTGTGCCCAAGACGCTGCTCCCCTCCACGACTAGGGCGAAGACCTGGCGCGCATTGGCCACAGCGTAGGTGGTATCGAAACCTCTGAGGTCGGCGCGTGGAAATCGAAACTGGTACTGAAGCTGCCCAACGACGCGCACGCTGCTGCCGAACGGGACGCACTGCACACCGACGCCCGGAAAGCGCTGGCAGGACTCTCCTGCGCCGCACGGAGTAGATGCCCAGCGACCCGCGATGCAGCGCTCGAAGCCTGTCGGTGTACAGCGGCTCAACCCATCGCGGCAGGGAGCCATCAACTTGCAGAACGACTCATCGCCTTCGGTGACACAGAGTTCGCTGCTGTTGCAGGTGACTTTGGAAATGATGGCTCGCCCCCGCGCATCGACCAGACATGACTGAACCGTCTTCGAGTCGAGACATCGCCCGCGCGTGGGAATCCCATCGCAGGGATCTGCCTGGGGCGGCGGCATCGCCACCATCGCCATATCCGGCGGGGTCACAATCCCGTCCGCGCCGCCGCGCGAAGCACAGGCAGAGCCGAGGACACCGACGACAAGCAGCAACCACCGCGCCTTCTGCATGTAGGGCACAGTAGGTAGGGGCCGCTACTGGCCGCAAGTCTTTTCCACGAACCCGTCGGTGGCGTGAGCTGCTGACGAGAACTTGCGACGATGCGGCGTGGTGCCTAGTTTCGGCTTGATCCAGGCGACTTGACGCCAGCGCCATTGGGTAACGGGGCTAGAGCTGCACCCGACGGTGCCAGAGTGCTGCAAGAGCCTGGGGTCCCACGACCTCTTCTGGAATACGACGGTCCGTCGCCAAGATAGGTGCAACAGTGTCACGTACGTCGGGTGGAAGGAATGCCAGCAATTCAGCATCTGATCCTGTGTCCGGAGCACGCTTTTTGCGGTGCGGCCAACCTCTTGGGTGTTCAAACTGCCGAGCGGCGTCCAACATCAACCGATGGAGCCCTGGAGCTGGTCTTGGTATAGGCAGCCCTGTTTCTAGCGCGATGCGTTGAGCCGCGAGCGCGATACGGAGTCCGTCGCGATCGAGATCGCCGACATAATCAATCGTCCGTACTCGGCGTGAAATCGTACGCAGGTAGGGGAGCGATCGTGCAATACGCGCGCCTCCGCCATATCCAATGAGCCCGTAGGGTGGGTCTTTGATTTGAGTCAGGATGGCTCGACCCACTGAGAACGCGCTGGCATTCTCAAACAAGATAAGGGCTGAGCCCTGGCCAACCTCTTCCCAGACTAGGGGCAGCGGCTCATCGGAACAACCAAGTAGATGCAAGTCCAGCCGGCCCGGCGAAAATAGCTGAGACTTGGCGAGCCCCGCCAAGCGCTTCTCGTGCCCGGTCAACTCCAAGGAACGGAACTTCATCGGTGCAAGCTGCGCAAAAGAGCCGGAGACGAGTCCCTCATGCACGCGCTTGAGGAACGCAAGCTGCTCATCGGGCAACTGCGGCAGATCCGAGATAAAGCTCAGTCGTGGGTGCCAGGGGAAGCGTTGCCAGTGCTTGTCCGTGGCTGGCCGGATACACTTGACGACCGTTACCTGGCAGGGCAGGGAAATACGCGCGCTGTCGTCCCACAGCCTACGGTTGCGAGCCGACGGCAGCCGGATCACCCCACGCTCGGATAACGCGCGGAGCACAGCGGAAAATAGCGCTCGTTCTTCGGGGCCTTGTGGGCGAGTCGGAAATGCCTTGGCAAAAAGCTGCCAGAGGAGGTCGCCGCTGAGCCGCATCTTCGGCTGTGCCCGTAGAAGTTCGGTCAAGCTGCTCAGACGCTGCGGATCGACAGCCAGCTGCGCGCCGTCCGGTTCAGGCCGCGCATCGCTCATGGCCCCTCTGCTGGCGCGACAGAAGGTGGGCTCGGCAAGAGAATCCGCGTCGCCCCGATCTGGCGCTCGCCATCTGGTGCGTGCTCGACATGGCGCTGGCCACGAGCGCGATCGATGCGGTCATTGCGAAGGCGGATAACATTGGGAAGCGTCGCCAGCGCGTCTAGGTCATTGACTCCTGTCGTATACACGAGCTGGATGCGCATCGCCTGCGCCACGTCGCGTTGAATGTCGAGAAACTTGACCCTCGATGACGCACCAATGGGATTGTCCAGGAACAGCACACTCGACGGCAGCCGTGCGGAACCGCGAGTCTTGGCGCGAAGTTGCGCCAGCGTGCAATAAAGGAGAACTGCGCAGGTCAAGCGCTCTCCGCCCGAGAAGCGGGCGAGATCCGGAATCTCGACGGAGCGTTGCTCCCGATGGGGGTCCGGATGTAACACGCGAGCCCGAATGGGCTTGGCCAGCTCCCGTACCGACTGCTGGACCAGACCCAGTCCGCTTGGCAGCTCCTTTTCGAGCACCTTGTCGATGAGCTCTCCGATGCGCGCCCGCCGATCGACAGGGGCCAGCGGGGCGCTGTGCATGATACGCAGAAATTGAGCCCCACCCAGGCCAGGAACATGATCGGGAACTCGCGAACTCGCCGCAGCGGCATCGAGAAGTTTGAGCCCCTCACGTGCTGCCTCCAGGGCGATGTCGATGAGGAATTCACGGTGCTTGTCGAGCGACGCAAGCTGCTCAGAGAGCGCCTTGAGGCGGGTCAGTAGCTCCTCATGCAGTGGCGCGGCGCTGGTCTCCAGATCGGCATCGGTGGCGTCTGCAAACCGTTGTGCGATGGGACTGCCGAGCGGTTCGAACCGCCGATCTTTGGCATGGCTCCGAACGCGGCGTGATGCCTCGGCGCGTCGCGTGCCCAGCTTCTCCTGAGTGGTCCGCAGCTCGGCGAGCCGCTTGGCCACTTCGCTGGTTCGCAGCTCGACCGCAGCGTCCGAGCGCAGGCTCGCGACGTCGATGTGCAATACGCCCACCGGATAGGCATCGAGCAGCACGTCGCTGTAGCTGTCTAGGAACGACACGATGTGGCGTTCGTCCTTGCGCAGCCCGTCCTGTTTCTGCCAGAGGCGCTGGGATTCGAGCCCCGCCTGGCTGGCGACACGCTCTTTCGCAGCAGATTCCTCGGCGTGCTGCTTCGCTTCGGCTTCTGCGGCACCGGCCTCGTGATCGATGACCACTGGATCCGTGCAAGGTGCAGACCCGACTGCTTCGACCTCCACGCCCAGATCGTGCGCTCGCTGCGCGGAGTCGCTCCACTGCTTGTCTGCGTTCTGGACCTCTTGAGCTTGCCGCGCGTTGGCCCCATGGGCCGAATCGTAAGCCTTGTTGGCTTCCTCCAGCCGCGCCTCTAAGCGGTTCTGGTCGGTGAGGGTTTGAAGCGCCGCGAGAACCTCCGCTTCGGTCAAGATCGGACGCCCACCTTCGCGGCCTTTCTTTGCGACTTCGAGCTTTCGCGCAAGTGTCTGGCGCGCTTCGTTCGCCTCCTTCTCTTCTCGCCGCAGCAAGTGCTGGAGGCCGTCTTGGCTGACTCGCTGCTCGTACAGATCGCGACATTCTTCATAGTGGATGCGCAAGGCATCGATCTGCCCGGAGTGCGCGGCGACCTCGCCGTGCAGGTAGCGGATACGCTGACGTTCCTCTGTAAGCAGTTGGGCGCGCAGCTTGTGCCCCTGAGATTCCTCTCGCGACTGCTTTGAGCGCTCGCTGTTGGTGTTCGCAGCATCGTCGGCAATCGCAATCCGATTCGGCAGATCTCGCGCTGCGGCCTCGGAGGATGCCAAGGCATTGCGAAGCGGCCTCTCTCGAGCCTCATGATCTTGCGCGAAAGACTGCACGCGAAAGCACGCTGCGCCGTGCTCCTGCGTGCGCCGCGCGGCCTGCTCTCCCTTGCTGCGAGCATCCGTCTCCAAACGACCCAGATCGCGGATTCGTTCGGCAAGCGTGACAGCCTGCGAAGATAAGTCCCTTGCTTCGGCTTCGGCAGTGCGTTTCTCTTGTTCCTTGGCCACTCTCCAGCCAAGAGGCCATCGTTTTCGGAAATCGGTGAGCCTGTGCCGGAGGTCGTCGATCTCCTCGCGCATGTGACCAAGCGAGGTGAGCTTATCCTGGTTCGTACCGAGTCGCTCCCGCCGCTCTTTGAGTTCCGCTTTGCCGGCGGTCTTATCGAAGTAGGCATCACTCCGCGGCCCAATGACTTGATAGTCCCCACTCGCCGTCGATTCCAGAAGCACGCCCGCACGGCCAATAGCCACGGGGCTGCTCGGAAGCTCCGCCGTGCGCGCGAGCGCTTCCGTGGCTTGCGTCCAGTCCTCATCTCGAACGACAATTCCAGCAGCTAGATGCGGTGCCGCGTGAACCCGCTCACGCCGAACTGTGTTGCTGCGCGCGTTCGCCGCCAGATATTGCCAGCCGGACCACGCGCGGGGCAGGCATGCAAGCAACATCTCGACATCGGAACTCGGAGGGAGGAGCCCAGTCCGCTCCAGGGCATGGCAGGCACGCTCATCGGCAGCCAGGTCGGTACGCAGTTGCAGGATGTCTTTCTCGACCCGCGCGCCTTCTTCTGGAAGCTGGGCTAGTGCCCGATCGAGTAGCGGCTCCAGTTCAACCGCCTTTGTCTCAACCTGGAAGAGCTGCGCGAGCAGCGGATTTTTGCACAGCGCGCGCTCTGCTTCACTCGATTCCTCCAGCGCCTGGGCCAGCGAGCTGGCTTTGGCGGTGAACTCTTGCTGGCGGCGCTCTACGGTGCGAAGGTCCGCGGTGAGCTGTTCGGATTCTGCACGGTGCCGTTTTTCTGCGCTGTAGGCCTCTTCTGCTTCCGCGTTCGCGGCATGCTTGGCCTCGGTCAGACGAGTAATCGCGAAGGAACACGTCTCTCCGGCACGCAGCACTCCGTCTGCGGTGAGCTGCTCGCGACGGTTTTCGATCTCGCGGAGCATAATCAGGTGTTGCTCGATGGAAGTGCGGATCTGCTTCAGCTCTGTTCGCAGAGCAGCGGCTTCGCTATTCGCATGTCTGGCCAGCGTATCTGCCTCTTCTGCGACCACTTCATGTTGTGCTGCTGCTCCATTCAATGTGGAAATTTCGTGGGCCAGTGCGGCTGCAAAACGATCCGCCGCCTGCTCGGTCTGGGATAGGAGCGGTGCCTGGTCTGTTTGCTGCGCATCCAGGGCTTGACGGTGCTCGCTCACCCTTTGCTCTGCATTGAGGGCGGCACGCAGAGGGACGGCAGCCTCCCAGATATGGCGCTGTCGCAGCGCCTCCTCGCGTTCTTTACCGAGGCGCGAAAGGTCCTCCTTCGCCTGCTTCTGCCGTGCGCTCGCCGCGTGCAAGCGTAACTCCGCTGCCCTGCGTTCGGCTGCCGCTGCATCCTGCTTCGCCTGCACTGCTTGGCGACGCGCCGATTCCTGCGCGCGATTAGTCGTCTCTCGCTCCGTCTCAAGCGCGGTGAGGCGCTCCGCAACGTAATCTCTGAGTGCATTGAGTTCAGCGCGGACCTGACCCGAGGCATCACGTTGCTGCTGGCGCTCGCGTGCGATTTCGATCAGTGGCCCCAGCCGCTCGGCTAGTCCCGCGATCAGTTCCTGCTCAGGCTTCAGCCGGTCCTTACGTTCGATCAGCTCTTTCCGGAGCGTGCTCAGATTCTGCCGCAGCCTATCGCCAAGCTCCGATGTGTGTGCAACCTCCAGTAGGAAGTCGATGAAGCGTTCATGCTCGCTGAAACGGAACAGTTCGTCCGCGCCGCTCTCGCGCCGGTTCATGCGGAGCTGATAAGCGAACAGCTCCGTGTCAATGCCGACCCCGTCCAGGATCTGCCCCCACTCGCGCTGGTTGTCCGTACAGACCGCCTGCAAGGCCGGGTGCCGCTCGCGCAGCGCCAGCCATTCCTGCCGGAACGCGCTGAGCGTCCGCCTGGCTCGACGCTCCGTCGATGCGTAGAGCGGCAGTCCGGTGATCTGCATGGCAGGATCGTCCCCTGCAACATAGCCCGCGAAGAACAACCGCTGCACGTCGTCGTCCGCACCGGAGCGGCGCTCGTAGAACACGCCGGTCAGGTAGCGCTGCGGCTGAGCATCCGCAAAGAGCGAAGCACCACCATCGAGCACCCATTCGCTCACCACGACCGACCGATCCTCGGCCATGATGAAGTCCTTGAGTTCGTTCGGGTGTCCCTCGGTCTTGCCTGTCACTTTGAGCCCGAGGAACTCACGCTTGTCCGGTCGTAGGAGCGCAAAAAACAAGCTGAGCAGCGAGGTCTTGCCACCGCCATTGCGCAGCCACAGCGTCGAGTCAGTGGCGTCGCCGTCTCGATCGCGCAGATCCAGCAGCAGATCGTCGAAGCGTGCTCCGGCGTGTCCAACCGACAGGAAGCGCAGGCGCAAGAGTCGCGGCATCAGGCATCCCCTTCTTGAGCGTTTTTCTGGGCGCGGCGCACGCGGACGAAGGCGGCGCTCGCGGCAAGCTCACGGCAGAGGACCTGATAGCGCCAAGTCGCCTGGTAGTTTGCCGTGTCACTTCGCTGGTTGCGCACGAAGCACCCGAGTTCGCACAGCCGATCTAGGTTCTCTTCGATGATGCGCAGTGTGGTTCCCGGCGCGCGGCGACCATCTTTGGTATCGGCGGTGGGTTGGCGGCGTTTGAAGATCCGCCATGCATCGATCAGGCCCTGCTCTTCCTCGCTAGCTGTCGGATCGGGCTTATCTTTCTGGGCGTCGTGGGCACGCATGCATAGGCCGCGCAGCAGGTCTTCGACGTCCTGGACCGAGATAGGCGGGCGAGCCAGCGTCGCCTCCTCATCCAGATCGCGCGCTCGCGGGAACACCGTCACCGCGATTCCGAGCTGCACCAGGCCATCGAGTAGCCGTTCCTCTGCCCGCTCCACCTTGCGGAAATCCGAAGGACGCAATGCAAACACCGAGCCCTCAGCCGGACCAAGGGCAACACCGTGTTCGCTCACGTCGAGCACGATCAGGCCCAGCCCGCGCGCCAGCTCGCGCACCGTTTCACGAAAGAGCGGCTCTTCGAGATAGCGGCGGACGAGATCACGATAGCCGGGCTCTAGCGCAGGTCGCTTATTCACGCGCAGTCCCCAGCCGACAAGCTGCGCCGCCAATCCAACATCCGGCACGGTCAAGATCATGGCCGGCTCCCTTCGGTGGGCGTCGAGGGTGAGGCAGGAGGACAGAGCGAAAGCTCGTCGCCGCAGAACCCCGCCACGTCAAACCATGCACCGATCGGGTCGATGCGCAGCGCCTTGCCTGGCGTAGACAGTTCTTCGTCCGGCGCGAAGTCTTGCAGCACCCGTAACGCAACCAGCGCTGGCAAGGCGGACGTTCCGGAGCGGGACGCCGCCTGAGCCAGTAGCTCCGATAGGAGCACTGGCTCTGACAGGCCATCGAGCATCGCATCTACCTCGGCATGCTCTTCTTTGGAAAACCGGGCCTCGTCTTCCCCGTAGGTGACCAGATCCGGTGCATCTGTCAGGATCTCGCCTCGCACGATCTCACGACGCGGCTGGAGCTGCCAGCCGATGAGTCCGCGTAACGAGAGCAGCGCCGGAGCACCCGGCCCGGAGAATGCCGGCGATACATCAATGACGATCTGCTCAGCGGTGCGGGCCGGCATGGCGAGCAGTGGCTCAAGCACCTCGCGTCCCAGTTCGGGAAGTGCGCGTGCGGACAGCACTGAGAACGCCTGCCGCTCCTGCTCATCGAGGAAAACGCAGCGAGCGCGCATGAGTTGGTCCTGCAACTCCATATGCCGCAGGCGACAACGCTGGATGATTTCAATGATGTGACGGAGCGGCGTGGCCTGGTCATGATCCGTAGGCAACACCTTGAGCCGCTCCTGGGCCGTCTCCAGGATGCCCTGCTCGACACCAACTCGGCGCAGAACATGCTCGACGGCCTCATCCAGCAAGCGTGGCGTCGCCTCCCGCCAGTCCACTCGCGTCACGTCGCGCCGCGTTTGTTTGAGGATGCCGTCGATCTTCTCCTGCATGCGCAGGGTTTGCAGGAGCGCACCGCGTGCCGACTGCACCGCCTCGTGGAATTTGCCCCGATCGAGCTGCGAACGCACGACCGCCTCAGCGGCAGCCTGCGCATCTTCGATGTCCAGCTCGAACGCCCCGAGGAAAAGGTTGATGGCCTCATTGGACAGGCGCAGCACGATGCCTTCGATCGGGTGGTGGCGGTCCTCAATCAATCGGAACTCGACGAGCCGTTGCACAGCGACGCCGGCCTCGTCGAAGTCTGTGTACTCGATCTGAAATGGATGGCGATGATTGCCGTCGTTGCGCAGGTTGTCGAGCAGCCGTTCCGCCATGGCCAAGTGCCGTCCCTCCTCGGGGATGAGCCCATGCGCCATGTCCATCGCTGACAAGAGCGGCCCGAGCGCTCGTACCACAGCGCGGCGATCCACCTCCTGCTCCATGCCCATACTCTCAACGATGAGATCGAGCACCTTCATCGCCAGCGCCAGGGCGTCATAGTGCCGAAGCTCCGGCTGCGCCATGCCCTGATTTCGATGCAGATCAGTGAGCGGCAACGTATGGAGGACCACGCGCATGCGCTGGCGTAGTTCCTTGGGCCAGCGCTCCATCGTAGGCGGTTGAAGCGGTGGCGTCAGCTCGACCCGAGAGAACAGCTCCAGCGTAGTCGCGGCTTGCTCCCGACCGAGCGAGTGATCCGTCGCCTCGCTGCCATCCGCCTTATTTTTCTGAGGCCGTGCTCCGCGGCGCACGAGCGCAACATAGGCGAACGCAATACCACTATTCAAGCGCTGAAAAAGTGCCTAGGGGGCGGACTAGCCTCGACGATCGCTCACGGCTACCCCGCCGATCTTGCCAGCGCGAAAACCTGTTCGCTCGTGGCGTCTTTTAGAAGTTGGAATTCATTGATGAGGTAAAGTTCGCAATCGGGGCTGAGCCAAAAATAGAACCCGAAGGCGATGTTCCTCTCAGCATAGGTACGTCTCGGTCGCCCGGGAGATGCGGTTTAGGGCTGGGGTTGTCGGCCTGTTCTCCGGGCACTGCCAACCAGGGACGCCGCCAGCACGCAGCGAATCTCGCCGTAGCCGATCTCCTCGGGAAGCCGCTGTTTGATAGGGCCCAAATGGCTGGAACTGCCCTCAGCGCGCCAGGCCGCCACAATCTGATCCCTCCGGTCGTCAGAAACCACGTCGCCCACCTGTATTGCGCCGCGCTCGATGAGGGATGCCAGGTGATTGTAGATTGTGCTTTCGGTCAGCTCGCGCTCGGCCGCGATGTCCGCAGGGCTGAAGCCATCGCGGAAGTAGGCCAGAGTCTCCGCCACAGTCTCGGTGATGCCACTGCTAGCGAGGGTCACCGGGGACACTGGCACTGGAGGTGCTGGCCGCCCATGAGAGGGGACGCTCTCGCGGCGGGACACCAAGATGGTTCGGGATATCGGATCCTATCGGAGGACGTCCCGCGCGATCAACTGGTCGATCACGGACGACAGCCGTTGCTGTCCTACGCCGGCCAGGTTGCCGAAACCCGTCAGCCCGGCGAAACGCTGCACGCTCAGCTCGCCGCTGCCGGACAAAATCTCGATGAGCGTGCCGCGGGAGACATGCACGGGAAGCGAGGCCAAAGCTTGAAGGATGGATTCAGTCAAGGGCGAGGAGCCGCCGATGGCGCGGTAACTTGCCGGAAGTGAGCGTTCACAGTTGTCGCAGCAGCGTGTTGCGATCGGCGGTTCAGGATCACCGAAGTAGTCGAGGATCTGCTGGCGGCGACAATCGCGCGATTCACAGTAAGCAAGCACTTCAGATAGCTGGGCGCGCTTGTAGTCGCGCCGCGCGTAAATTTCGGCCATCGGGGTCTGTATGTCCACCGGGCTCCGAATCTCCAGAAGGCGGAAGTTGCGGCGCCCTTGCCGCTCTGCCATCTCCTCTATCAATCCGACCTGTCCCAGTAGTCGCAAGCCCACGCGAACTTTGACCTCGCTGTTCGTACCGATGATGGTGCCGGTTGCGAGCTGCGTGGTGGTGGCGCTGGCCAATGTGCTGCTGCCGGCACAGCGCTTGAGCTGCGCGTAGAGGTCCCACAGCTCTTCAACGCTCGGGGCGTCGTTACTGATGAAGTACTCTTGAAGCCCCGCATCGTTAGGGCTGTACAGCACGACGCAGCGCGCCTCTTTACCGTCGCGCCCGGCTCGTCCCGCCTCCTGGTAGTAGGCCTCCAGCGTCCCTGGGATGCTGTAGTGGATGACAAAGCGCACATTGGGCTTGTCCACCCCCATACCGAAGGCGTTGGTGGCCACGACGATAGCGGCGCGTCCGGACATGAAGTCGCTCTGGCGCTGGCTGCGTTCTTCGCTGCCGAGACCAGCGTGATAGGGGATAGCACGGCGGCCACACTCGGCGGTGATGAAGGCAGCCACCATATCCGCATCGCGCCGCCGGCCGACGTACACGATCCCGGGAGTCTGCGACGGCATCGCGCCAAGAATCGCACGCAGGGCAGCGAGCTTGGCCTTAGCAGACGGGGTATGCTGAACGGTAAAGCGAAGGTTGGGGCGGTTGTAGCCGGTGACCAGTGTGTCGGGTTCACGCAACCCGAGTTGTTCGATGATGTCGCCCCGTACTTTCTTGGTCGCTGTGGCTGTCAGGGCGACCACGGGTGGGCGGCCTAGTTCATCGAGGAAGTCGCCGAGCAGGCGGTAGTCTGGACGAAAGTCGTGTCCCCACTGACTAATGCAGTGGGCTTCGTCAACAGCGCATCGATAGATAGATACCTGCTTGACGGCGGCACGAAAGGCGGCGCTGCGCAGACGCTCGGGGGCCACGTAGATGAGTCGGAAGGCCCCGCGAGCCAGGCCTTCCAGTCGCCGCACCTGCTCAGCTAGGTCCAGGCTGCTATTGATAAACGTGGCGGCGATGGAACGTTGGGACAGAGCGTCCACCTGATCCTTCATCAGCGCGATGAGTGGCGAGATGACCAGCGTTGGACGCGGGCTGAGCAGAGCCGGGAGCTGGTAGCACAAGCTCTTGCCTGCCCCGGTAGGCATCACGACGAGCATGTCACGCCCACCCAGCACGGTCTGGAGCGCTTGGAGCTGTCCGGGGCGGAAGCTCGAAAAACCGAAATGCCGATAGAGCGTCTCGCGGAGCAAGAAGCCAACTCCGCTGTCTGGCACGAGCGCAGCATCGACGGTGGTTGAAGACCGAAGGAAAGTCACTGATTCTGCCTGCGGTCGGCAGTGTAGTCAGGACGAACCCTCTCGACAACGATGTTACGTTGTTTGCATTGTGTCGATCAGCCTTGGCGGATTGCGCTAAGTCGGCGCATGGCTTAGCTGCGCGTTGAAAAACTCACTTGCCGCGCAGGCAGCTCGGTTGGTTCAGGCTAGATGGCAAACGAGCTGAGCAGTCTGCGGGGCGTCGCAGGGCGCGCTCAGCTTGGCCCAAAGCGAGCTCAGTAGGACCAGCAGCGTTCCAAGAAGGCCGGTGGCGGTCTGCTGGGCTTGCCGGCCTCGGTCGGCCATGCGGCGCGGGGTCCCAACGCCGTATTTTGCACGTAGTGGAGCCCCAGGTTCTGTGCGGTTGCCAGCAGGAGTTCCTGTTTACGGACGTTGGCCGTTCCTCGTACGTGCAACCGTCTGAGTCGGCCTCGGTCCAGACGGTGGGCGAAGGGTCTCTCGACAAGCTCGCCTCTTGCTCTTGCTCTTGCTCTTGCTCTTGCTCTTGCTCTTGCTCTTGCTCTTGCGGTCTCGCCGAGCGCAGTCCTCTTGGGGCGGATTGGCGATGCCCTCGGACTTGACCAAGTCGCTCAGGAATTCCTGGTAGCTCTGTCCGGTGTCACGTCGCTCAAGCGGTCGAGGCATCCACTCCGAGCGTCCGGCCACAGACCAGCCCAGACTCACCCAGCCGCGCCAGCACCCAATCAAACACCGCCTGGTGCATCTGTGCGCTGAGCCGATGCCACGTCCGCGACAGCGTCGAGTGTTCCGGCGCATCTTGGCTCTACCTCACTCGTTGTCGGCGGCAGCCTCGTCGACATCCTCATCCGGATCTTCCTCTCGATCGAACGTGAATCCCTTGGCTAGCAGTTGGAGCTCGTGAAGTGGGAATGGGGCCCTGGTCGAGCTGTCGTACTGCGCGTGAACCTGGCGCAGCCGATCGACGAGCGTGGCCGTCTGCCACGCGTCATCCGAATCGGGCTGGAACATCACGCACATCTCATCGAGAGACGCATGCACGCGCGGCCAAGCACGTTCCTTGTTCGTACGATCCTCCTCATGCCGCGACAGCTGCGTGGCCTTGAGCATTTTACCTTGGACTGTCTGGGGCTTGGCCTTGATGCCGTAGGCAGTCCGCGTCTGCCCCTCCCAACAGAAAACCCCCGATGGCCACTTCGTCTCGCTCCGGTGGAAATGGAACGGTTGCTCAGACGGATCGAGGCCGAGCCTCACGATGCGGGTGTTGGGCAGATCGGTGGGCGTGAGTGTCCGCGTACCAAGCTTGACTTGATCGAAATGCAACCCCCCGTTTCTGAAAGCCTCGAGCTGGATCCGAACCTTACTGCTATCGATGAGGACGACGGTCGGCCCCTGACTGTCGATGCTCTCGAGAGCCCGGGCGAAGAAATGCTCATGGCGCACGCGGTTCTCAGGTGACCGGCCACGGTCGAGACCATCGTGGGCCCCGCTCATGATTCGCAACATCGCGTCGGGATATGTCATCCACTGGGGCTCAGCAATTTCACCGTCCGGCAGCGCGCACTGGAGGAGTCCGTCTCGGACTTGACCCGCGACGGCAAGGGCGACCGGCGACTGCCGCCGTCCGCCGCGCCATTCTTCGTTCCGCTGGAGGATTGTGATGGCGGCTGGAGCGAGGTAAAAGTCACTTGTCGGGAAGACACCAAGCATCCGGACCAGATCTCGCACCGCGGACTCGTACTTGTCTTCGATCTCGTCAACCAGCAAGACCTGCGGCAACACGCGCTCGCGTGCGAGACGGTTTCGAGCCACCGGATAGGGGTCGAGGCTTGGCTTGTTCCGCAGCGTTGCCGGCATTTCCAGGATCGCGCAGCCGATCTCACCCGGTCGTGTCCGTACGGAACGCACATGAGCCGTCATCAAGTCGGCGACCCGCTCCTGCTCCTGCTGGCGGCGTTCACCCAGCACGCGCCCTATTTGCTGTTGGGTGAAACGCTCCCGTTCTTCATCCGAGAGCGTCCCGTCTGGGAGCGCCAGGGCGAAGTCCTGGGCCGGAGCGCCCACAATGACTAGGCGCAGGCAGTCGTCCCACGCCAGCACTCCATCGTTCTCCTGGGCTGGTGCACCGAGGATCTTCACTATTGCATCGCAAACGCGCCGCGGCGTTTCATCGCGAGTATGTAGGACCAACAACTCGAGCGTGTTGTTGGTATTGCCCATGGCCGCAACGGCCTTCACCACTGCCTCCCGGCAAGCCTTTTGGTCGTCCGGGAATGGCTCCTTGCGCCGTGCAAAGGGCCTCTTGACGGGCTGTTGGCCGCGGTGACGCGTCATTGGTGCAGCCTTCTCGAATCCGGCGCTAGCGAGCCGACTGTCGAGGACGTCAACCAGCATCGCACGATCAAGCCATCCGACGCCGCTACCTCCGGCCGGATACTTGTCCCCGCTGCCTGGCGCACGACGCGGCAGTACCCAGAGCCCCGACGGATCGACATGAGGTTCGGTCACTTCTTGGTCGCCGAGTAATGCATTCCCTGTCAGGCGGTGAATCAGATCGAACACTCGGCGAGACTTCTGGGCTCTCCAGAAGCCCTGGATGGGGGATTCTTTCCCCTTTCCTTGTCGTTGAGCGCGAAAGGCAAAAGAGACATTCGCGTACCGATTGCTTCCGTTCACGGGCATGAACAGGTCCAGCGATCGAGCGGGGCCGTCCCAACGATCGACGGACTTTACGGGCCCCCAGTTCCGAATCGATGTCCGCGCCAGAAGATGGATCTCCGGCCGCTCGGGGAAGGTGGCGGCCCGAAGGCTGACAACCTCAGTCCAAAACGAATCGTTGTCCGACTGCACAGGAGGGAACACCACCAGCTCAAGTCCACCGACTTGGCGCTTCTGGACGATCCGGGGAACAAAGGAACGTCCGTGATGCTGGCCGATCGAGAACGTGTCGCCTCGAACCACTTCGACTGCCTTGGCGACGATGGCTTCAAAGAGGAGGGGAGCCGTCGGAACCGGGCAGATACCAGGGTAGGACAGGTCTCGTGAGATGGTGTGGAGGCTCCAGTGTGCCGGGTCAGCCGGTGCCATACCGATGGCTTGGCGAACTGTGACCGAAACATCGCCATGGGCATTGGCGAGCCACGCAGAGAGGCCCGCTCGGATGCCCACGTGGACAGCTCCATCGCCCTTTTTGTCGCCGAGGAAGTAGAGGCGCAGCCGCTTCATCCGTATGGAGTCGTCCCAGTCCATGCGCATGAACGCCATTTCAGGAACGAACCAAGCGAGGATCTCAGACAGCCCGAACAGGGAGGGCAACGTCGGCTCCGTTGGACGGCCAACGCTGCTTCTCGTTGCCTCCTCGAGTGCCCGCTGAGCATCCGCGGGCAGAACGAATGATGACAGCACCGGTACCTCGAGCGCAGCGCCGGGGGTCCAGACTGCCAGTTCTACCTCGTTGAGAATCTCAGCCATGAAGAAGTCCTTCTGTCCGCGCGAGCGCGTCGTGGAAAGGTTGATAAAGCCGCTCGGCAACGAGCCGCTCCTGTGAGGTCTGGTCGTCGCGCATCGCGATCTGGAGCTGCTGAATCGCCTGCACCAGAACGCTGGAATGAGCATCATCTCGTCCGCCGTCGAAACTGCGAGGCGCGAACTTCGCGTCGATGAAGCCGACGTAGACCGGACACCCGCCGCGGATTCCGCGTCCGATCGTCTGCCACAAGGGCGTGAGGAGATCCCAGGCGAACTGCGCCTTGAACACTGGGGACAGGGCCGGGTAGCCATCGCGCATGGCAAGCGCCAGTCGGACGAGGCGAGACGCACCGTCCCTCAGGACACGGCCGGCTACGGCCGCTCCATCAGCGCGCTCCAGAACTCGGTCGTACTGCTCGACGGCAAAGCGGTTGAGTCGTGCCACCGCTGGCGAAAGATCATCGGGACGGGGATGTGGCCGGTGAAGGAAGTAGATCGTGGAAATGGCCGCGCGGTGGTGCCGGTTGAGGATGTTGTGACCGCGCGCGATGACGGACAGCGGGGCGACGAGCACGGACGTCTCGTCTGTCTCTCCGAATCGCTCGACCAGAGACCGCGGCAGTGGCCTGGCCAGTTTCGGCGTGATCTCGATTGACCGCTCGTCATCCGCGCTATCGCGTACGAGCCCGTAGACAACCCTTCGTACGCCGGCATTTCTGTAGAGTGCTTGGGCTACCGCATCCGCGACCAGTGCGGCGTCGGCGTAGGAGTTGACAACGAGCAGCGCTCGCCGCCGATCCTCCAGCGCGCTTGTTCCCCAGTGACGCTCCATGCTTACCCACTGGCGTTCGAGCAGATTGCCGCCTTCCTGAGGCGTCGCAAGCCGTTCTCCCACGGCAGCAATGAGCTGTCTCCGTCGCGTAGGCATCAGACCAGAGATCTCGAACTGCTTGCCCTGCGCATCTCGGAGCGAACAGAGTGCGAACCGAGACTCCCGGATTGCCTGGAGTTCATCCGAGGGCTGCGTGAGTACACCGCGAACGGGAACCTGCACATCGTAAGTCGGCGAGGCGACGTCGAGCTCCATGCGCAGGCTTGGGTCGAATTCCTTGCGACTGCCGCCGGCCCAGCTTGTGCCAGAAAGCATGAGAACGTGCGGGCCGGCCTGCCCCTCTGCTGCTAGTAGATCATGCAGATGGACCACGAGGTGGCGTCCAACGCCCAGATGGTTCACTAGTGTCAGCTTCCCGCCGAGCTGGCCGCGCTTCTCGGTCGGGGGTTCGTCGTAAAAAAGCCCGAATACACCACCGGCCGGGTTGCTGGGCAACAGGGTCCGATAGTGACGCATGAGATTGTTGGCCTGCGATAGCAGCTGGCCGTCGTCGATCTCGAAATCCTGCGCTACGCCGGGTTGGGCGCGAACCAGCCAGTTGTAGTGAGCGAGGACGAGCTCAGTGACGATCGCCAACAGGATCGCGGCCGCGTTTGAACGATCGTCGAGCAGAAGTTCATCACGTCGGCCCGTACCGCGCCCACGCACGTCGAACGCTGCAAGCGTCCCACCGAGGTCGCGCTGAACCTCTTGCAGGAGGTCGTCGTAGTAGTCGCTGGTCAAGACCTGCCTGGCCAGTTCGCGAAGACGAGTTCCAGCCGTGACGAGGCCCTCGTCTGATAAATCGGCCAGTGGGTCGGCCTCGGCGTCACCGGGCTCCTGTGACACCGCAGATGCGCGGGAGAAGCGGCCGATCGCCGAGGCGACCTTGAGGACTTCGACGAAACGAGCCTCGTACATGTCGCGCTCGCCAGCGTCCTCGCCGGGTGGACGTCCCTCGCGAAGCCGCCACAACTCGCCAAGAATGCCCGCTGAGGTGAACGGAGCGTGCCGGTAGAAGCCCGCGATCGACTCTCCCTCGCGCTGAAGGATCGCGTAAAGAGTCCCGATCAACCGGAAGAGCGTATGAAAGTTGCTCTGCCAACGTGCGTTATCTGCGCGTCGGAACTGATGGCCGCTCCTTGCGCGCAGTGCCTCCGACGTGCGCATACCGATATTGGGGGCATATACATCGTCGTCGTCGCCCATCAAGGGGCTTCTCGGCGCGAATGCGTCGTCGAATGCTTTCTGAATGCTGTCGACCTCATCCATGATGACGAGGTCAGCCGAGTACTGTAGGAGTTCGGGAAGCGTGATGCGACTGGGCGTCGTCCACCGGTCGGGCGTCATGTGCACAAACGCCTGTGGCGTCATAACGACCACCTGCGCGCTGACTGCATTCCGCTGCTGCTCCTGCGCTGGGCACGCCGCGAAGAGCGGGCACGATAGGCCTTCCCCCTCGACAACATCGGTGCGTGCGCTCTCGTCCGAGTCGTCCTTTGGCGTCGACTGGTAGAGTCGATGGCAGGGTTTTTCGGACATCTTCGGCCACACGACCGCCCCATCTTCCCCCGCGACAACTTCAAGCTCACGTTGCAGACCGTCGAGGGGACAGGCGAGCCCGAACCCCTCAGTCAGATCGCCGAGAGTGTCCAGTGATCGAGTGTCTGAGGTCAGCCCATGCCTCCACTGGATCGCACCGAAGTGGTGCTCTCGATTGCGCACGCTCGAGAGCACCGTTGAAGGAACGCCGTGTCGACGGAGGCGCGCGGTGATCGTGGCGCCTTGTATGGTGTCCGGAACAATCATCACGATCCGCCGACCGCCCCCGCCGAACGCCGTGGCAAATACGATGGACCAGACGAGAGTCGACTTTCCCGACGAGAGCATGCCAACGAGATGCGTCGCGCCATCGATAGTCAGTTTCTCACCGTCCCATAACGT
Source organism: uncultured Myxococcales bacterium (assembly GCA_937952145.1). Classification (GTDB taxonomy): domain Bacteria; phylum Myxococcota_A; class Polyangia; order Palsa-1104; family JAEUJZ01; genus JAEUJZ01. The sequence goes on along the minus strand of CALFYE010000479.1, from coordinate 2,700 downwards.
TCCCTCAACACGCTCAATAGCGACCCGCTCGAGTCGGCTAGCAAGGTGGAGCCGTGGGAGCGTGTCCACGGGCCACTCAGCCGTCGCCTCGCGGGAATCGACTCGGCGGGCGGCAGCCATGAGATCCTGCCAGCGCAGGATCAGCGGCGGATTAATCGAGCGTGGCTGCAGTTCGTGCTGCGGCATCGCCTGCCGGTCCTTGGACACGACAGGTACTTGATACGCGAGTGTCTTCCTACGATGGTCGACATAGACGCGGGCTTCACCCGGCGAGGCGACGCGCAGACTCACCTGGGACCACGGGACCGGTGCAGCCATAGCCTGCCCAAGCACATCGAGCAGCCGCGTGGGGGCAACGGATCGACGAGTCACCATGCCCCCAGAATCCACTTGGTAGCAGCGCCACTGCGAGGGGATCTGGGCGTGCCAAGCAGAGGCCTCGACCCATGCTGACACCGATGCGAAGCGACCACACAAGTGCCGGACAGCAGCCAGTGCCCCCTCGATATCACGACGACGACCGCTGCCTAGCAGAGAAGGAAAGCCCAGGAGCAAGAATGGGACGGCCGAGAGCCCTTCTGCCGGGCGGAATCGATTGAGGAATGACAGGCAGAGCTCAACACCGGCAAGCCTGCGTACGTCCCCTGAAGCCAGGGTCTCCTCAGCGCCAGGATCCACCGCCCGGAGCGCGCGGGCAAACGCCTCTACGAATTCCTTCTCCGACCTCATTGGCCCACTAGCTCGTCAATGAGTCCAGATAGCGTCCGAACGGAAACTGGAGATTGAGACTTCGAGGCACGGAGAGCCTCGAACCGATGCGAGTACAGAGGCGACGCGTCGAGGACGTAGTCTGGAACGACAAGAAAACACTGGTGATCGCGAGCGTACTCTTTGAACCCAGCGAACCGTGCCGCTAGTCGCACCGGTGACAGGTAGTCCTTCACATCGACGGCGATACGCCGTCGGCCGTCGGGCGATGTCGCGGTAAGATCCACACGATCAAGCTCGGGCCACATGCGACAAGTCCACCCTGCATGAACCAGGCGTTGCTCGAGCTCAAGCTCGGTCCGTCCAGGCAGGCACCAGAACATCCGAAAGCTGCGGCGCAGCTGGAGCATGTTTGGGCGGAATGGCATTTCTGTGAACTCCCCTCGCCGTGCGGCCTGCACCGCCGTGGGCTCCCGGCACTCGGTTTCGTAACCCGTTCCGTTGAGTCGGAGGATCGTTCCGCTCACGGTGCAGAGACGGAGCTTTCCAGACCGGGCGAACGCCTCGGGGACGGGCTGATAGAAGAGCTCGACGAGGGCATCGATTGAATCGAGAGTAGCGAGGACAGAGTCCGCGTAGACGTCGGCGGTCCAGTTGGAGAGCACCGGCCGCAGGATCACGAAGCGCCTCCACGCCACGTACGCAGCGTCTCGCTCCGCGGGCGATCCCAGCGATTCACAGATCGCCCGCAGCTTGAGGTAGCCTGCGTTCTCCGCCATCTCTGTGTCGACGTCTCCACCTGGCGCTGCCAGCCGAACGCATTCGGGCGACACGGACCCACCTTCGACAAAACGAGCGACAGTGAAGTCACCATCGGGATCCCAAGAAAGGTCACTGACCCATTCGAATAGCGGCTTCCGTGCAGCTTGGACCAGGCCAGCGATATCGGTCGGCCAGCACGTTGTTTGGGACGAGAAGTTAAGCGCAGCGGCTAGATCGAAGATTCGCCGTGCCGTCGCCGGCAGACCGGCTTTGAGCGAGCCCATGTCATCGACGACCTGCTGCACGTCAACTAGCGCTCTGGCGTAGCGGCGCACCATGTCGGCAGTCCCAGGGCCATCCATAGGCCGTATGGACCGCTCGATGGAGGCAAGCCGCGTAAGGACGTCGGTGGGGATGGTCGCGCCGTCCTCAAGATATCGATATAGCGTAGCTCGGCCGATCCCGAGGCTGGTCGCGCACGCAGTCTTCCACCGGCGACCGTGGCCTAAGATATCCGCGAAGAGGGTTCGACACCGCTCGCTGAACGTTTTGGACGCTTCACCTGGCATGTGTTTCAACTGCCTCATACTGTCCCAAGTGTCTCATTGTCAACAAGAAACAGCTTGGCTACATGCTCAGGAACGGCTCTGGTTGCCCGCAGGTTGGCGTGTTGTACGGCGATCGCGCGCCTCACGCGAACGCGTTCGCCTCTGGCTCCGTTTCGAACTCCATCTCATAGGTCGAGCCTGGCGACTGAGCGCCATCGCGGATGAGAGTAGGGCTCCCCAGCGCGGGCACGGGCAGAGATGCGAAGGGCTGGTTACAGCGTTGCTTCGCATGACTGTCCCGAACCCCCGTTTCGACGATGACCTCACATTTTCCGTAACCCCTCGACGGCCCCGGAAAATCTGAAGCCCATTTCTCGACGGGGGTGGCGATACCTACGGTATCGAAAAAGGATGTTCCCAGATGCCGCTGGCAATTAGAATTTGAGCTGGAGGAGGAGACATGAACGCTCACTCAGTGCTGGGGATTCACCTGATCTGTCACAAGAATCAGTCGGTGAGCGAGCTGCCGGATGGTCACTTTGAAACCCGTGCCTGGGCCTTGGACCGTCGAAATCTTAAGCCCGGCCAAGTTTATTGTAGATATAAATAGAGGAGTAAGAATCATGGCAGTCAGTGAAGAACAAGTTTTTGAGTATTTCGATAATGCCAACCTTTTGGCGAT
>CALFYE010000478.1 GCA_937952145.1 uncultured Myxococcales bacterium | reverse complement strand
GTGCAGCACAGCGAGATGAGGGCGTTCGCAGCTTAATATGTAAACACCTTCTAAGAGTGCCGAGCTAGAGACGGAAAAAGGCAAGCTCGTCTACTCGTTCGACATCGTGACCGCGGACAAAAAGATCATGGAGGTCCTGATTGATGCCATGACCGGCGACGTCATCGAAGTCGAAGAAGAGACTCCCGAGCACGAGCGGCAAGAAGAGAGGCAGGATCGCAAGCGGCAAAAAGGGAGGACCAAGCCGTAGGTGCGTCGCGGTCGCAGCTCCTCGCTTGATCGACGGACCGGCTGAGCGATGGCAGGCAAATGACGATAAATATCTCCGCGAGGAAAACCCAGCCTGGAATCGAATCTCCGCCGGTGGTGCCTCGTATTTTGCTCAGTCTATTTCTTTTGAATAAATATTCTTAAATAGCTATATAACCATGCCCTTGATAATGACCAAGCTTAATTCGCTCAGCACCTAGTCAGTTTGCTTCCAAATATTGACTAAGCCAAACATCGAAGTGATGGCGAATATCACTGAACGGACGGTGACGGCTCGCCCGCCCCCGCGCAGCCAGGGCAGGGGGAACGAAGGGAAATGAAGAGCCGGTCGTACTGGGCTTGTCCGTGATGCGCAGCGGACCGGGACGAGAGCATCGTCCGCCGGTGCCCAAGTGGGCTTGGCCCCTCGGCGGAAGGCTGACGACGCAGGCCCGGCTTAGCTGCGACCGGGCGGGGCCTGGATGCAGAGGCGGAGTCCTTCGTGCAGGTCGCGCGCCGTGCGCAGGGCTCCTAGCTCTAGGCCCAGCTGGATCATCAGTGTCGCGATCTGGGGACGGACGCCGGTGATGACCGCTTCGGCGCCTAAGAGCCGTACGGCAGAGACCATCTTGATAAGCTCTCCGGCGGTATAGGACTCGACGGAATCCAGCGCGGTCACGTCGATGATGACGTGCCGGCTGCGGCGGCTGACGATCTCGGTGAGCAGACATTCGACGATCGTGCCGCTGCGCTGCTGATCGAACATGCCGACGAGCGGCAAGACCAGCACACCCGGCCAGACCTGCAGCACCGGAGCCGAGAGCGCGCGAATCTGCCGGTTCTGTTCGGCGATGATCTCCAGCTTGCGATCAAGCTCGCGGGCTAGCTCGGCACTGGCGCGGGCTTCGGACTGGGCATCGCTGGCCTGGCGACGCAGCGCCTCGGTGGCTTCGGCCAGACTCTGCTCGGCCTGCTGTAGGAGCCGGGCATGTTCAGCTTCCAGCTTGCGCTGGGCCGTCACATTGGTGAACTCCACCAGCACCGATCGCGCGGGCAACGAGCGGGCATGGATGGAAAACAGTCCGGCCTGAACGACCTCGTCTTTGTAGGGCACATCGCCGAGGTGCTGCTCGCCACCTTGCTCGGCCAGCTTGGTGAACAGGCCAGGCAGGGGGGTATTCAGGGATCCGGGGAACGCCTCGTTGATGGGGCGTCCCAGGACCTGCTCGCGGCTCACGCCCAGGAAGCGGGCCGCTGCTGCGTTACACACCACGAGACGCAGGCTCGCAGGCTCACCCGGCTGTTCAAGCAGCCATACACATACTCCCACCGCAAGCGCGTCGATCGCAGACTGAGTCAGGGCTGCAGTGGCGGGATCAACAGGTAGAGTCGACATATCCGGGAAGGATTATCTCCCCGGCGCCAATCCCAAGTCTAGGCCCGCTTATCGCACGGATTGGGCGCGCCGCTGGTGGTGACGTAGGCCTTGATGTTGTAACGGTTCATCGCCGTCTGGTGGCGTCCGAGTCCTGGCTGCGCCGCGCCGCGTACGACGAGGTAATAGGTGCCCGCGCTCAGCTGCTGGTGCAGGCAGGCGTTGTCGACGGCGGAGCTATCCTGGGTGATGAGGACAGGGCTGGGCTTGCCGGTGTCCGGGTTGGTATCGACGCGGAACAGGGCGAGGTCGAGGTCACCATTCTCGACGGCATAGCGCAGCTCAGCAACGACCCGCATCGGCGCCTGGACTCGGAACTTAAAGACGTCATAGTCCGGTCGCTGCGGCTGCTTGCGATCGGGACAGATCTCGTAGGCCGAGCCGGCAGTGCTCGGGGGAAGATCGATGGGCAGCGGGTTGGCCAGCGAGATCGCCTGGGTAGGCTCGTCGTTCGGCTCCAGCATGCGAGCGATCGACGCCGGCGGGCTGCTTGCGGCGTCGTCACGCTGACAGCCCCACATTCCGGAGCCGGGATCGATTTCGCCGAGGGGCAGCTCGGTATAGGCGCCGCCGTAGTACATCGTCTTGGCCTCGAACGGCCAGGCAAACGTCGGCTGTGCCGGATCTTCCGTGGTGCCGCCATTCTGCTGTGAGCCCCCCGGGCCCGATGCTGTCGGATCCTGGCAGGCACTGGGCAGGTTGGGAAGCTTGCGCAGGTTGGTCAGGGTGTCGCGGCAGATCTGCTCGCAGAGATTGGCAGCCAGCGTCTTCCAGCATGTGCCATCGCGGCCATACACGTTCAGCGACTCGCTGAGCGTCGCCGGTGACGTCGCACCGACACAGGCCAGGTATTGATTGCAGATCTCAGACGACTGCGCGCCACACGCTACGGTGCTCGATAGCGCCAGGATGCCGAACCAGGTACGGGACGATGGGAAACAAAACATGGGAACTCCTCCGATGGTGAAGAAGCCCGTTCGTATCTCGATATGCGGGGGGACGCAAGCCCGCGGCGGAGCGCCAGGGTCACTGCCTTGGTGGGCGCGTTCCGGGCTGCAGAGTCTTCGCTAGGGACCCCTGGGAATCTGGCTGTGCGAAAAAAATTCAAGGAAGCTGGAACCCTGGCGGAGGGGGCATCGTCTAGCCGAACGAAGACGCAGCGCGGGTTGTCGCGACACTCCCCCGGGAGGGACGCTGGCTGAATCCGTGCTCTGTCTTGGGGCTCTCCGTCGAGGTTTGCGATCGCTGGGCGGCTGCAGGCTGCAGCCTGCAGGAGCGATTCCGAACTGGATGGAGAACCACCGAACTCCATGCCGCGTGCTGACTGCGCCGGTATCCCACGCTCTGTCCGGAGGCATCCCATGACTCGCACGAACATCCTATTTGGTTCCTTGCGTAATTCCTTTTTGGCCCGCGCGCTCGGACTGCTCTCTTGTGCGGTGGTGCCCGCTGCCTGTGGGGATAGCACCGCGCCGGATAGCACGCAGTCGGCACCCACGCTGGATCAGCTATCGCTGTCGCTGCCCACCAGCCTTCCCTTGGGACGTTCGGCGACCGCCAAGGCGATGGCCACCTATTCCGATGGCAGTCAGGTCGATGTGAGCAATCGTGTGACCTGGAGCAGCGATAGTCAGGCCGTTCTGACGGTGTCGGACGAGACGGCCGACAAGGGCGCGCTGCGTGCCGTCGGAATCGGGGTCGCCTATGTCCAGGTGAGCCTCGATGGGAAGTCGGTATCGGCCCAGCTTACGGTCGGTGCGGCGGAGCTGGATGTGCTGGCCCCCCTGCCCAGCGCCAATGCGGTGGCCAAGGGACTCTCGATCACGCTCGCGGCGCAGGGCACCTATTCCGATGGCTCGGTGAGCGACGTGGGCACGTCCGTGGTCTGGTCGGTGAGTGACAACAGCATCGCGTCCATCGGGGTGAATGATCGCGGCGGGGCGCAGCTTACGGGACTGCAGGAAGGCCAAGTGACCCTGCATGTGCAGCTAGGCGATAAGGGCACCGATGTGCAGATCCAAGTCACGGCGGCCGTGCTGACGGGCGTGGCCCTGGGCAATACCACCCCGCTTCTGGCCGCGGGCAACACGCTGCAGCTGATGGCGAGCGGCGCATTCTCGGATGGCAGCAGCCAGGATGTCACCTCGCAGGGCGACTGGTCGTCTTCCGACGACAGCATCGCCAGCGTGGGCAATGGCGATGGGCAAAAGGGCCTGGTGACAGCCCTCAAGAGCGGCGCGGTCACCCTCCGCGTCATGGTCGGTGGGCAGAGCGTCAGCTATGACCTGACCGTGTATTGATCCGCCGCCGCGAGCCCGGATCCGGCTGAGCGCGGCCCCACTGTGGCGCTTTGGGACAGTGCTGGCGCTCTTTTCCGCAGCGCGCCCCCTGAGCCAGCGCATCGCTTTGACGCAGACTCCTGAATCTGCACGACTGAGTCGCTTGGTACACCGATTGCTGATGCAGCAGGCAGACCCGCAGGGCCGGTCTTCCGAAGACGAGGAACCGGCACCTTCGCGGGCAACCTGTGCCCTGCATCGGTGTCGTCGCCATGGGCTGATCCCGCGTGGTCAGGCCCAAGGACGTACTCCGGGTGACGCTTGGGCGTGCAAAAAAGGAGTCTGATCATGGCCGGCGCTGGAATGAGTGTGTCAAGCAAGGGTGGTCGTCGTCCCGTCGATGCAGCGATCAATCTGGTTCCTTTTATTGATCTTTTGTCCTGCTGCATCTCCTTCCTCCTAATTACGGCGGTATGGGTCAACCTGGGGCGCATGCCGGTGGCAAGCAAAGACACCGGACCGGCCGATTCCTCATCGCCGCCGCCCCCAGAAGTGCGGATCAGTCTGCTCTTGCACGAGGGGGGCTATGTCCTGACTCGCTCGACGGGTGAAGAGGTCGAGCTACCCCGCCAGGGCGGACAGCTCGATGCGCAGGGGCTGGGCAAGGCGCTGCTTTCGCTGCGCGGTGAGCTCCCGCGGCAGCATGACCTGACCCTGCGCGCGGTCGATAGTGTTCGCTACGCTGAGCTGGTGCAGACCATGGACATCGCGCACGGCGCCGACTTTGTGAACGTGCAGGTCAGCTCGCCGCGCGACTAGCGACGGGTAGATTTGCCGCATGCCCCAGCAGTGGCCACGGTAGACTGCAGCATGCGCGTTGAGTCCCTCGTCTTTCGTTCGGCCAGTGAGCTAGCGGCGCTGATTCGGCAGGAGCAGGCGACCGCGGTGCAGGTAGTGGAGGCGCACCTGGCCCAGATTCATCGTCATAACGACGATCTGCAGGCCATCGTCTCGCTGGCTGATGAGCAGGCGCTGGCCGCGGCGGCCGAGGCGGATCGGCGGCAGCGAGCGGGGGCACCGCTGGGGCCGCTGCACGGTGTGCCGATGACGATCAAGGACAGCCTGCGGGTACGCGGCATGAGCTCGACCTTTGGTGGACTGCCGCTGTTCTACTTTCGCACCCCCGGCAGCGACAGCACGCTGGCTGCCCGCCTGCGCCAAGCTGGCGCCATCTTCATGGGCCGGACCAACCTGCCGCTGATGGCGCTCGACTGGCAGTGCCACAATCCGTTTTTCAAAGAAGGGAAGAACCCCTGGGATCTAGAGCGGACACCGGGCGGCTCATCGGGAGGAGCGGCAGCAGCGGTGGCAGCCGGGTTCGCGCCGCTGGAACTCGGCTCTGACTTGGGTGGCTCGATTCGCTACCCGGCACACTGCTGCGGCATCTTGGGACTGCGCACGACCGATGGTCTGCTGCCGCTGCATGACTTCGGACCCGAGGGCTTTCCGGCCAACTTCCCGCACCTCATCAGCCTGGGACCGATGGCGCGCACGCTGGGCGATCTGGCGCTTTCGCTCGACGTTCTGACCGCTCAGCCGGCGCCGAGCTCGCGTCTGGCTCAAGATGCTCCGTCGCGGCCCCTGCGCATCGCCATCACGCGCTCGCTGCCCGGTGCCGAGCCCAGCCCCGAGACCTTGGCGTCGCTGGATGCGCTGACCGATGGCCTGCGTCGAGATGGCCATCAGGTCGAGCTTGGGTCGGGGCCGGCGATTCCCAATGAACAGGCCTGGCGGGTCTGGGGAACGATTGCGGGACACCTCATGTGGGGCGGTATTCCCAAACCGCTGCGGCGGGGACTCCTGCGCACCCTCTTTGATTCCTACATGCTTCGCTACAACCTGGGCGAGGGGCCGTTCAAAAAGTGGTTCAGCGTGGGCATGGACGCGAGCGAGGCCGAGTACGGGGCCGCAGTGAACGAGCGCAAGAGTCTGCTTTCAATCGTCGATTCCTATTTCAGCGAAAACGATCTGTGGATCCTGCCGGTGGCGATGGGAGAAGCCATCCGGCGGCAGCCGCGTGGCGACGATATCGTCGTAAATGGCCGACCCGTCCCGTATTCCGTGTACTTGGGCTCATACACTGTGCCGACCACGGCTTACGGAACGCCCGTCCTGACCGCACCCATTGGCTATGCCGATTCTGGCCTGCCCATCGGAGTCCAGATCCACGCGGCGCGCTTCGCGGATCGCCGTCTTTTGGAGCTAGCCGAGGTGGCGCTCTCGAAGTACATCCAAGTGCGAACCCCGCCGCGAGTGGCGCGCTAGGGGTGCTGCCCTGGCCGCCGCCGCTGCGCTCTTGCAAACCCGCTCCCAACTGCCCAACTAAGGACTGCCTGTGAGCTCCTCTGCCCTGTCCTCTGTCGTGAACATCGAAGACCTGCGCCGGCTGGCGCAGCGTCGCTTGCCGCGGGCGGTGTTTGACTACATCGATGGCGGAGCCGACGCCGAGGTGACGCTGCGCGAGAACTGCAGCGCTTTCGAGCGGCTGTGTCTGCGTCCGCGCTGCGCCGTCGCCGTGCCCGAGGTTGCGCTAGACACCAAGGTGCTGGGTCTGCCGATTGCGATGCCGGTCATCCTGGCGCCGGTCGGCAGCTGTCGCATGTTCTATCCCCGCGGCGATGAGGTCGCAGCGCGCGAAGCCGGTCGGGCGGGCACGATTCACACGCTGTCGACGCTGTCCGGCTGTCGCCTGGAAGATGTGCGGGGCGCGACGGAGGGAGCGTCGTTCTATCAGCTTTATCTGGTGGGTGGGCGCGATGCCGCGCTGGCAGCCATCGCGCGGGCCCGGGCCGCCGGCTTTGCCGCGCTGGTGGTGACGGTGGATACGCCGGTGTCTGGTCTGCGCGAGCGCGATCTGCGCAACGGCACCAAGCAGCTTTTGTCTGGTGGTCTCGCGTCGCTGCCTTACATGACTCAGTTCGCGCGGCGCCCCGGCTGGGTCTTCGACTTTCTGCGCGATGGCGGCCTGATGGACTTTCCCAACGTCGTGCCGCCGGGTGGGTCGCCGCTGCCTTACTCCGACGTCAGCGTGGCGCTGGAGCAGACTACGGTGACCTGGGCCGACTTCGGCTGGATTCGGCAGGCCTGGGGTGGTCCCATCGTCGTCAAGGGCCTGCTGACCGCCGACGATGCCCGCCGGGCTGTCGATGCCGGAGCGGCAGCCGTCGTGGTGTCAAACCACGGTGCTCGTCAGCTGGACGGCGTCGTGCCCAGCCTGCTCGCGCTGCCCGAAGTCGTGGCGGCAGTCGGAGCTCAGGTTGAGGTCTGGCTGGATGGGGGCGTGCGCCGCGGCAGCGATGTCGTAAAGGCGCTGTGCCTGGGGGCCCGCGCGGTCCTGATTGGTCGCGCGTATGCCTATGCGCTGGGGGCCGCTGGTGGGCCAGGTGTGGCGCGGGCGCTCGCCATCCTGCGAGCTGACATCATTCGCACCCTCAAACTACTCGGCGTGGCCGGTCTGTCAGAGCTTGGCCGCGGGCTCTTGCAGCGCGTCGATGGAACCTAGCTACGGGCTAGGGTGTCAATCTCTGGAGGCCTCCCCATGGACGACCAGCCCCGCGCCGAAAAAGAAGTCATCGCCCGCGAGTGTCCCGAGCTAGACGACCTGCGCGTCGCACCCGGCTGCGTGCACCTTATCCTGCACGTCCGTGGCGACTGGGAGTCCGGCCGGAGCGAGCGAGTCGCTGAAGCCGAGCGTCGCACGGCAGCCGCCGCGCGCTGGGCCGGCTCAGCCAGCTTTCGCAGTCACTACCCGGGCCGTCTGGGGGTGGTGCGCATGCAGACCGATGGCCCGGTACCCAGCATCGTGGCCAGCGTCTTTTCCGAGAGCGGCATCGAGGTCGAAGACCTGAGCCTGCCCGCCGCTGACGACGGTCCCACCTGCATTTCCTGCGGTAGAAACCGTCTGCGCGAAGAACAAGCCGCCATGACCGACGACGGCTGGTGCTGCCCGGCCTGCCTGCGCGCCTGGAACGTGCGAGCCCAACCCAGCCTCGGCAAGCCCGCCCGCCGCCTCTACATCCCGCCGCGCGTGCTGTGGCCGTTCTTGATCATCCTCGGCCTCGGCTTCCTCTACGCCGTCGGTAACGAGCTTCGCTATCTCAGCCACATGAACCGCATCATCCGCGCACATATGCCAAATCAATAAACATAAAATAAGGACTGCACGTTGGGAATACATCACTCAATTGTTGACACATATGTAGACATCCGAATTCGGCACAGCATATTTATTTTTAAATTTAAATTTAGTATCTATTAAACAATCTCCGGCGGGCGGCGGGGACAGTGCCTGGGGACGCCCTGACAGCCGGCCTGGAGAGGCCATCGCAGGGATTCTTCCGAGGGATGGGTCGTTTCTTTGCGACTTGCGCGGGCGCCGTTGCTCTTGCCCAAAAAGCAGCGGAGGGCCTCATGACGACCAAACACATGCACCCAGTTCACAATCCTGTGCCAGCGCCTGGATCGAATTCCTTCGGAGGGATGCTGGCCTTCTTGGCCTTTGGCGGCCTCGTCGGGACGTATTGCGGCTATGAGCGAGACCCAGCCAAGCCCCAAGAGGGCGAGGTCGGGCCCAGCGCCAGTGTGCGGCAGGGACTCAGTGTGGTGCTCACGGACTGCTCGAAGCCGACCAGTGCAGTGAGCGAGCTGAAGACGGCGATTCAGATGGCCAACGCCGCCGGCGCCGGTCCGCACACCATTACCCTGGCTAGCAGCTGTGCCTACACGCTGACCGCCGCCGCTAACTACTGGTACAGCGCCAACGGGCTGCCGCCGATTACCACGGCGCTGACCATCGCCGGCCAGGGCAAGTCGGTCATCGAGCGCGCAAGCGCCGCCGGCACGCCGCGGTTTCGCCTGTTCTATGTCAACGGCGTGCCGACGACCCAGGTCCTCGCCGGAGAGGGGGCACTGACCCTGCAGAATGTGATCTTACGCAACGGCCTTGCCGTCGGTGGTAAGGGCGGTCCGGGGGCCGGGGGCGGGGCGGCATGGGCGGAGACGGCGGACCTGGCGTCGCGGGGCGGGGTAGCGGGGGCGGGATGCAGGGCAGCGGCACGGACAACTCACCGACCCTGGGGACCCGCGGCGGGGATGGGCCCCTGGGAGGCGAAGGTGGCGGGGGCGGTACCAACCTCGTGGGCGGGGCGGGCGGCGTCTCGACGGGGGGCGAAGCCGGCGGCGATGCCGTCGGTGCCGTCGCGGGCTCGGGGGGGGGCGTACGGGGTCTGGGGGGAGCCGGCATCGCAACGGGCGGTGGTACGGGTGGTGCAGCCGGCGATGGCGGTGGGGGGGGGCAGCGGCGGCCTGGGCTTGGGAGCCGGCGTGTTTCTGCTAAACGGCACGCTACAGGCCAGCCATGCGACGATCAGCGGGAACAGCGTGCAGAACGGAGCCAGCGCTGCGGCCGTGGGGGATAACGGCAGCGCTGTCTATCTGCTCAGCTATTGTCTACTGAGACTGATTTAGGAGGACGCTGACGTTGTCTCCAGAATAATTCGCAGTGGCGATGTCGAGTCGGCCGTCGTGGTTTAGGTCAGCGCAGGCGATGGCGCGTGGGTCGGTGCCAGTGGGGAGGATGGAGGCTGTGCCGAAGCCTCCGGCGCCGTCTCCTAAGAGGATGTGCACGCTGTTTTCCCCGTTGGCCGCGATGGCCAGGTCGAGATTCCTATCGCCATCGACGTCGCTCAAGAGCAGCGCATAGGGAACGCGGCCCGTGCCGAACTTGTCCTTCAGGGTAAAGCTGCCATTCTCATCGCCCAGGAGCACGCTGACGCTCTCTTCTCCCAGGTGGGCAATCGCCAGATCTGGCTTGCTATCGCCGTTGAGATCCCCAATGCCGATGCCAATGGGAAAGTTTCCCGTGGAGTAGTTGGTGGCGGTTCCGAAGCTGCCACGACCATCCCCAAGCAGGACGCTGATTCCTCCGCTGCCGGTGTTGGCGACCACGATATCTGGGAACTGGTCGCGGTTAAGGTCGGCGACGGCAACCGCGACTGGCGAGAGACCCGTAGGAAAGGTGGCCGCCGTCCCAAAGCCCCCCTTGCTATTGCCCAGCAGCACGTTCACGGAATGGGTAAAGCCGCTCGTGACGATCAGATCCAGACTGCCATCCTGATTCACATCGCTCGCGACCAGCTTTCCGGGATTCCCAATCCCCGGCAGATCGGACGAGGCCAGAATCCCCCCCTGGCCATCGCCCAGCAGGATGTTCACGCTGTTGCTGCCGTAGGTGACGACGGCGAGATCGGTCTTCTTATCGTGATTAAAGTCGCCAGCCGCGAGCGCAGCGGAGTTGGCCATCGTCGTATGCTGCTTCGGAGGGTCGAAGCTGCCCCGGCCGTCGCCAAGGAGTATGCTCACACTGCTTTGGCCATTGGCCGTCACAAGGTCCAGCGCGTTGTCCCCGTTCATGTCCACCGCAATCACCGCCCCGGGCAGCTTGTCGGTTGGGAATGGCGCCATGCGCGAAAAGTTGAGCTGGCTGGCATAGTACGAAAATAGGTCAGTGGCTCTGGCCTCCTGTCCGTCGGGGTTGCGCACCACAATGGGAACCAGGCCGAAGGCTCCGGGGTGCGCGGGCAGCGTGGCGCGGATCTGGGTCGGTGACAGCCACTGACTGCTCGGGGCGGGAATGCCGTCAATAGTCACCGTGACACCGGACAGGAAGTGCTGTCCGCTCAGGCTGAGTACGGTGTCTCCAACCGTCGGTCCCACGGCAGGCGAAACCTCCCTTAGCCGGGGGGCCGGGCACTGCGGTGGGATGAGCTGCGCCAGCGTGGCATCAAGCTCGCTGACGGCGCGCAGGCCCCCTCCTAAGTCCACCTGGACTTGCGTCTGTGCATGCACACACTCGCGGTCGTCGATCGCCGCGACAGCAAGCTCTAGCCGACCTGAGCGACCAGCCGGCAGATACACCACAAAGCGCGTCGTGCCGCTGGGGAATGACAACCCGGCGTCGCTGGCTATCCCGTCCAGTGTTCCGCTGACCTGCAGGGCGGTTGCTCCGTCCGGCCAAGCACCAATATCGACCACCACTCCGGGCTGCGCGGCACAGCCCCACAAAAACACAGCCAACCCCCACAAGTGCCTGCAGACTCCCATTTCCTAACCTCTTAGTTCCCAAATGTAAGTGTCCCCTGCGGAAGCCCCGTGACGGGCGGCCCTGCCGCGTAGATTCCCAGGGACAGTCCGGCGACCGCCCCCAGGAACGCCCCACTGAGCAGTGTCCAAAACCACCAGCGCTTATGAATCGGAGTTGGGACCGCGCGAGCAACCGGTGGCATCGACGACCCCGGAAGCGACAGCGGTATGAGGGACACTGGCTTGGGGGGCGTCTTGGGAGGCTCCGCGCGTGGGTCAGTAGCCGGATTCCCGACCCCCGACCTTCCCAATTCTTGCTGTGCCCTGGGTTCCTGCTGCGTCCTCTGTTCCTGCTGGGCTTGTGACAGAAGCTCTCTGGCGCGATCAGCGCGCTCGCCGTGGCCGGTATCCAGATAGCGCTGATAGTAGGCGACGGCATCGGCAGTCCGGCTCTGCTTGTGGTAGATGCGCGCGATGTTGTAGAGGATCAGCGGATAGGGCTGAAGGACGTAGGCTGCCTGATACTCGTCGACGGCGGCGTCGAGCCGATTCTGTTTGAAAAGCTGGTTCGCAGTCTCCAGGTGGGTCCGGCAGGGCAGGCTGTGGTGACAGGCGATGAGCAGCGCATCATGCGGCGAAGTCTCGGGCTCTATCTCACGACTGTCCGCGCGCACTGCACCCGTCAGTCCGAAAACCGCGATCAGAACCAAGAGGCAAGCCAGCCGCTGCGGTGCGGGTCGTGAGCAGGCTCGACGTGGTGGCGCACTTGCCGCCGCGACGCCTGGGTTCGCAGGGAGTGCAGGCGCACGCCGGACAGAGCGATCATGTCCCCGGCGCCTCCGCTGGAAGCTCCCTCCTTTTTGCTTTGTCACTTCCTCACGCACCTGGCTATTCGCTCCCGCTACTCAATAACCTCAAAGTCCGGTTTCTTTTCAGCGGCTGGCGCTGACTGGCTCGGGCGGGGGGCGACCACCGCAGGCACCCGGCGCGTGGGCGGCAGCCCTCCGCTTCCCGAGCTTGCCGGCGGTCGCGGGGAAAGAGGAGTCAGCGTCTCGATGAGCTGGCTGCTGCCTGCAAAAGCAAGCCGAATCTCCTTTTCTGCATACCCCTTGTGCTGCAGCCGCAACGCAAGGGAGCCCTCACCCTGGGGTTGTTCACTGCGCCAGGGAGTCATTCCTAAGACGGCTTGGGTGTCTGCCCGTACAATCCGGGCACCGCTGGGGATGGTGTCGATAGACCAGGACACCCGCGCCTTGACTTTTGGCGGTGGACTTGCGGGATGAGCGGGCGTGGTCTCGGTCGGGCTGGACCGGAGGGGAGTCGGTGGCTGGGGCGGCGCGGCCCGGGTGAGCGGCGAGGGCTTCTGCCGCCAAGACAGCGCACCGAGGCCAGCGACCAAGCACAGGGCTGCGAGGAGCGTGCGCCAGTGACGACGTTCGTTGGGAAGAGCTGCCGGCTGCGGGTCCTGGCTGGCTGCTGCGGCTGCCGGCCCGGGAGCAGGCTGTGCCGGGGACCGTGCGATGGTGGGCGAGCCCAGCGCGAAGGTCTCCGCGCTCGCCAGTGCGTCCGTTTGAAGGACCGTGGAACGCTCGTGAATTGGGGGTATGGGGACCGGAGATTCCGGAGTCTCGGGAGGTTCGAGGCTCCAGTTTTCCACATCACGCTCTGGTTCGAGCTCGGGACCCAGTAGGTCGGCGAGGGAACCACTGAGCCTGCCGCGATCCAATCCAAAGACGGAAGGGGACGGCGTTGCTGGGGTCACGGATTCCGGGGCTCGACGCGACAACTGCTGGGCTCCCATGTCCTGTAGTCGGGCAACGACTTGTCCCATGGTGGGCCGCTGCTCTGGGAGCTTCGCGAGCAGCTCATGCACCAGCCCGGTCAGCGCCTGCGGAAGCTGTGGCGCCAGATCGAGGAGGGCGGGCGGCTCGTGAGAGGTGTGCATGATAATTAGCTCGCCCAGGGCTTGCGAGACAAAGGGCGGTCGTCCACTCAGCAGTTGAAACAGCATGACTCCTAAGGAGTACACATCACTCTTGGCATCGATCTTCCCGCCGCCGCGGCACTGCTCGGGGGACATGTACGTCGGCGTTCCCATCATGCCGCCTCCCGTCGTTGCTGGGCGATTGTGCAGCGTCGGATCGAAGCGGGCTATTCCGAAGTCGAGCAGCTTGGCCCGCTCGCCGCTGGGAACGACAGGATCCGGGACAATCATGATGTTCTCTGGCTTCAGATCGCGATGGATGATGCCGACCTCGTGCGCGGCAGAAAGCGCAGTGGCCACCTGCCAAGTGGTATGCAGAGCATCGGCGAGCAGCATCCGGCCGGCCGAGCGATGGAAGCGCTGAGCCAGGGTCTCGCCGGCGAGGTACTCCATCACGATGTACGGGCTGCCATCGCTGAGCTGACCAAGATCAGAGACCTGCACCAGGCCAGGATGTTTGATCAGGTTGACGGCGCGGGCTTCGTTCACCAAGCGCTGCTGGATACCCGGATCGCGGGCATACGGCGAGCGCAGGATCTTGATCGCCACCTGTCGTTCGATGGTTAGGTGAACCGCTTCGAAGACCTCGCCCATTCCGCCTTCACCCAGCTTGCGCACAATGCGATAGGGACCTATCTGGAAGAGAGGTTCAGCCATAACTCTTGCCGCTCGCTATCGCCGGACAGAGGGGCTGCGCAAGCGGGCGGCGGGCCGGCTGCCCCGATTGCTGGCTCGCGCTCCGCGGACGGACTCTGCGGCGGCCGCCTAGGCTTTGGACGCGTCATGCTCCACGGCATCGTGCAGCAGGTTCCCCAGGTTGATGCTGAGCTGGCTGCGAAGCTCCTCCATGACTCCGGGCAGACTCTGCTCCGCCACCCCGGCGCGCACGATAAAGCGCTCGCGCGTTTCACGGATCAGATGCTCTTCGCTGCGGGCCAGCCAGCGAGCCGCGGTAGCGCGATGGACCCGATAGATCTCGCCAATCTGGTCGATGCTGTGACGCAGCAGATAGTGATAGCGCAGGAGGTTCCGCTCCCGGCTGCTGAGCGCGGCCAGCGCTTCCCGAAATGCGCTCTTGAAGGTCTGCCGCAGGTCCCCGGCCAGGGCCACGGCTTCGGGACTCTTGTGTGGATCTCGCGGCCCCCGGTCGTCTGCTACCGTCAGCACCGTCTCGCGCTGACCCCGCTTGCGACGCAGGCTGGCTTCACGCAGGGCAACCGTACGCAGCCAGCTCAGCAGATCACCACGGCCCGAGTAGCCACGGCGAGCAATGCTGGGATCTTGCTGCTCGATGAGACGGCGGCAGAGCTCCTGCTGGATATCGAAGATCAGCGCCTCTTCGACCCCACGCTGAAGCAGGGTGCGGCGCACCTCGGCCAGGTAGTGCGTCTGCAGGATGGCCTGCGCTTCGGCGTGTCGCAGGTGAAAGGCACAGAGCAGGTAGAGCTCCCCGGCCCGCAGGCTCGCAAGCGCCTGTGGCTCGGCGGCTTCAGGGGGAAGCTGCCGGGCGAGGAACATGGTGAGCTGATCCGGCGTCACCGCGAGCTGTGGCCAAGCCGCTTGGCCTTCCTGATGTAGGCGCACGAGCTCGCTGTGAAGCGCCCGATGCGCTGCGAAGGCGGCAGCCGAAAGGGGAGCGGCGTGCATCTCGAATAGGCGAGCCAGCGTCATCGGTGTTGCGAATGAAGGGATCGCAGACGGAGATTTTATCACGGCCCCTCGGCGTCCTGGCGCGCGCTGCCGCTGGCGGGCTGCCCGCGACGGGCGGGCTGGAATATTCACACCCGCATGCGGCTTCGCCTTGGCGGCCTGCACTTCCAGGGAAGAGGGCCAGGCCGGGCGCGGCCCGCGCTGCTCGGTCGGCCCGGGGGGGCAATCGACCGTTCAACACCTAAGAAGGTGTTTACATATTATCTCGCCCGTCGAGGGCCCCGTAAGGCTGGGGCCGCAGCGGATCTCCTTTTTTCGACGCCCCGGCGGAAAAAGGAGGCCGCGTCCGCGGGGGCCCCAGCCGTGCAGCAAGGTCGCGTTGAGGGCCTTCGCAGCTTAATATGTAAACACCTTCTAACAGCATGTTACAAAAGTGCCTGCGGCCCGGGGCAAAACTGGCCGGGGTTGGCGTTCGTCGCGCAGCGATGGGCGGCCCCAATATGTCCAAATGGTATTTGTAATTTTAAAATCAAAATAATCTCGAATCTTTGGCGCTTGTGGACCACAGGGTCCACGGTTTTTTGTCGATGAATCGAGCGCATATCTGCACATCGGCAGGCCAGCGGCCGAGGGCAGGGCGATGCAAGGCTCTGGTATCGCTGGGCAATCGGCTCGCAGGCTTTCGGGGGGGGCGGAGCGGTCGCGGGGGAGCCGGCGTGGTCCGCGGCTGCCCGGTTTTTCGTCCGCGTTGGCCAAGCCGCCGCGCTTCGGCGGCAGGCTGGGGGGGGGCGATCGGCGCTCACCCCAGCTGAGCATGAACCAATCCGCGCTCGCCCAGGCTGCTCCCGCGCTCTGTGAGACGACTCCCATCAGGAGGTCGAGGACGACGGATCGACTCAGCGCAGCAGCGAGCGGATTGCCTTATCGAGCCCCTCTGCATCCTGCTTCGGCAGGCGAGCGCGCAGCGTACCGAGTAGATCGGCGGCGGCCTTGGCTTCCTGCTGCGCGGCGGCGCGGTCCTTGCGCTGCTGATGAAGGAAAGCCAGCTGTAGGTGATGGACAAGCACGGTGCGCTGCATTTCGACGCTGAGCGGTGCTAGTTGAGCTAGCTGTTGGCTGATCGTGAGCGCCCGTCGCTGATAGGACAGTGCAGAATCAAGCTGTCCCAGGCTGCGCGACGTGCTGGCCAACCGTTCGAAGCTGATGGACAGGTCGCTCTGGGCCTGGGCATCGTTCTTGTCGGCGGCGGCGAGGGCCTCGAAGATTTTCAGGGAGCGCTCGTAATAGGCCTTGGCCTCGCCCAGCTGGCCCATCTGTCCCGCCACGTCCCCCAGCCGATC
>CALFYE010000477.1 GCA_937952145.1 uncultured Myxococcales bacterium | reverse complement strand
CGACGCTCTTCCGATCTTGCGCCCAGATCGATTATCGCCGCCGCGGCGCCGAGATTGCGGGCTGGGATGCGTTTTTCTTGCGTGCTCAGCGTCGGCCCGGATCGGCGATCGCGGTAGGTGCGAGGCAGACAGGAACGAGCCGCGGGGGGACGGTCCTTAGGGATTGCAGATCGGCAGCGCGCCCCGGGGCCAGACGCAGTACTCTTTCACGCCAAATGTGTCCGTCGAGTGCGGGAAGGGAATGGTGGGCAGGGTTTTCTGAATCTCGTCTACGACACAGCGATCAGTGATTTGGTATGTTGGATTGTTAGTTAATTTATTATTATAATCAATAACCTGGCTATCAACTTTCATATCAAACATTGCTTTATACTCATGCGCGCTGGGTGGGGTGACCGTGGCCTTGGATTTCGGGAAACAGACACACTTACATAGATGCAGTTTTGCAGTCGCTTCCCGGATTTGTTCGTCATTTTGCTGCGCCGTCGCAAAAGGAGTGAGCTTGATCGGCCGTGGGGCGGGTTCCTCGCTGTGGGTTGCTTGACTGGCGACGAACTCTGGCGACCGCGTCGGACCGCCTGGCGCGGCGACGAGCTTCCACCCGGCCGCCCCAAGGAGAGAAACCGCCGCATGGCCGCCTTGCCCAACCAAGGGGGGCCGCCTGGGCGAGGGTGAGCTTGACTCAGGCCGCCGCCACAGGGCGGTCAGCAGCCAGGCTTGCTGGCGCCGCACCGGGGCCAGCGACCAGGCCAAAGACCACGGCAAAGGCAGCAGCGACGGCAGAAACGACGGCAAGAGCGACGACAGGGGCAGCGATAGCGGCGACGACAGCGACGACAACGGCGACCCGAAGGACGACGCCAGCGACGAAGCTAGCGACGACGGCGACGGCGACGACGGCCAGGACTCCGCGGTTACCGACGGGCACTCGTCTGCTGGTAACTCGGTCGGTCCTGCGGCAGGTTCGGAGCACAGCGTAGGGGCCAGCGAGGCCAAAGGGCCTGCCGCTCGCAGCGTAGTTGCGGACGGCGTGGGGTTAGCTTCCGGGGACGCTGTCCCGAAGGGACTGCTCGCAGCGCCTGAGCTGGCAAGCTCTCGCAGCAGCATGCCAGCGAGCGTGGCGAGGACCGGCCGCAGGGCCCCCGGTGCGCTGCGGCCGTAGCCGATAGAGCCGGCGAGCGCGACGGCGGGCACCAGCACCAGCCAGCGACTGGCGCGGGGCTCTGTGGACGCCTGCGGGGCGCCCCCCTTGGCCCGAGTCACTAACCGGGCGGGGCTGCTCGCTGCTGGTGGCCCGAGGCTGGCAGAGGGTGGCATGGGGGGGGCGGACGGGGGCACGAGCGCAGCCGAGGTCACCGGCGCTCGATGGGCCACGGGCGACAGCACAGCCGCCGATGCGAAGGCCGGCACCAACGCCGTGCGAAAGGCTTCTACCGACGGAAAGCGGCGCTCGCGATCCCGCTCTAGGGCGCGCGTAAAGACGTCCCGGACCCGTGCGTTGTAGGGAAGCTGCGAGATCAGCTCCAGGATTTGGTTCGAGCGGTCGTCCAAGCTGACTTCGCGCTGGGTCAAGGCGAACAGCATCACCAGGGCCAGGCTAAATACGTCGGCCCGACAGTCGGGGGTCAGCTTCTGCGTCTGGCTCAGACACTCGGGGGCGGCATACGAAAGTGGGCCGCGGCCGCCCTGGCCGTCGCTGGAAAACTGGCTGTTGAGCGAAGCCATATCAAAATCAATAAGATAGGTGGCGCCTTTATCATCGAACAAAATATTCAACGGCGAGATATCACGATGCGCCTGACAGTGCGTGCTTTGGCCGTCAATCGTCACGACGGTTGTATGCGCATAATGCAGGGCGTCGGTAATCTCCATAAAATAACGGATGAGCGTATCAATGGGCAGCCGCTCGCGCTTGACTTTGGCTTCTAAGGTGCCGCCCGAAAGATAGTCCATGGGAAAGAACAGGTAACCGTCGGCGTCCTGTGGCTCGGCGCGCACGCGGACGATGTGGGGGTGCTTGAACTGCCACATCAGGTAAGCCCCGCGACGGAAACGCTCGCGCGCTGGATCGGTCTGATGGTGATGATGCGAGTGCAGGATCTTGAGCGCGACGCGGCGTTCCTCGGCTCCGGGCTCGGAGGGTTGGCGATCTAGGGCCAGCCAGACCTCGGCCATTCCGCCCTTGCCCAGAAATTCAAGGAGCTGGAAGCGTCCTCCCAATCGCTGGCCGGGGTAAAGAGACGAGCTCCGCTTAAGCTCGATGCGCTTGGCCAAGATCAACGCATCGATGTCCTGCGTCTGCTTCGCCCACTTCACCAGGATCTGACGCTCGGACAGAAGGACGTCTAGCTGGCCCTGCAACTGAGCCCGCTCGGGGGTGGAAAGTGGCAGGCCGCCCGGGGTTGCCCACAGGTCGCGCGTCTTTTCCAGCAGGTCGGGGTAGCCCCGGCGCAGCGCCGACCAGATGGTCTCGTTGAGGTTCTGCGACAGGAGCGAGTTGAACTGCGTCTGCAGCCCGACCCCGTTCGGCACGATGAGGTGCGCTGTCGGCAGATAGTCGGTCAGAAAACGGTCAAAGTCCGACTGCGTCAGTGCGAGCCGCTCCAGCAGCTTGCGCAGCACCTCTGGAGACGGCGGAATCTCAGGAAAAATGTTCATAATGCCCCCCCAAAATTGGCTGGCGAGGACCGCGCCCCCCCTCCCTCCCCCTCCCTGCCC
>CALFYE010000476.1 GCA_937952145.1 uncultured Myxococcales bacterium | reverse complement strand
GAGTGCGGAGCGCGCGGTGGCCAGCCTGTTCGACCCAGCCGGTACGCACGCCTTGAAGGGTGAGTTCGCCGGCATGAACGACTTCGAGGTGCTGGCCTATCTGGTGGTCATGCCGGTATCGCCCGGGACCGACGCCGCAATGGCGGATGCCGGCCCCGCCGCTGTTGTCTGACGTATGGCATGACGATCGATGAGCTTCTTCAAGTGCTGCAACTGCCCGAGTCCACCCGGGTGCAGCAGCGCGTGCCCAAGAAGCTGCTGATCGAACATGGCGCGGCAACGCCGCAGGACAAGCGTCTCATCCAGGACGGCGTCGACGAGATCACCTGGCTGGCGTCGCTGAAGCCTCACCTCATCGGGGTACCCGAGCACGAAGACGAGCACCGCCACTACCGCGAGGCCGCGGTGTTGAGCCTCTCGCTCCGCCCAGGTACGCGGCCTGCACCGCTTCCTGCTCGTAGGCGCGAATGTCCTGCTGTTCGTTCCAGTCGGCATCCAGGTGCACGCGGCCCTGCTGCAGGCGGACGGAGGTATAGCCCTGCTCGGGGCGGAAGCTGTCACGGCTGATGTCACTGCGCTTTTCCATGGTGCCTAGTCCTCGAAGAAGATCTCGGTCTCGTAGCCGACGCGGGTGTACTCAGACAGGTTTGCGCGCAGGTCGGCCTCGCGCTGTTGCCACTTCAGGTGATTCATGGCGCCCATCTCGCCGCCGTCGCTGGCCCCGAACAGGATGAGCGGGCTGGTCTGTCGGCTGAGCTGGCCAAAGCCGGGTTCGCCGGGCCGCCGAGCCCGAAACACGATCGGGATGCGGGCGCTGTTTTCCCCCACGGCCGGCACACAGCGGAAGCGGCGCAGGGCGGTGCTGCCCAGGGACAGAAAACAGAAACGGACGCAGCCGTCGCCGCGTCCCTCCAGCCGCAGCCCGGCGAGGAACAGCGAATCGCTGGCCTCTTCAAGCTGCTCGCCAACCTCTAGCGACGTAAACAGCGTGGAACGCTCGATGCGGGCGCTGCGCACCCGCAGGCCACCTTCGCCACCGTCAAGCAGGCTGTCGCGAAGTAGCAGGTGATTGCCGCGCGCCGAGACCTCATTGATCACCGAGCGGTCCATGCGCAGCACAAAGTCGCCGGGGCTAAAGAGCAGCCGACCTGGCTCCCCTGAGCCGTCGGATTCGCGAAGCTCGTGGGCCAGCGTGCAGGATTCCAGGGCTAGCTCACTACCTGCTTCGGCGGTGATGGGCAGCGAGCCAGCGAGGAGCAGTCCCTGCAAGATCAGCTTGGCCCCCGCCCGCAGGCGAACGCGCGTCGGGAATGCCGCAGGCCCCTCGCCCTCACCGCCGCCCTCACCGCGCACGGCGTCCTGATTGAACAGGCGCACCAGGGGACGTTGTCCTGGGGTGGCGCGCAGGATTACGGTGCGACCGGCGGGGATCTCCAGCTCGGACTGGGGCCACAGGTAGTGAGCGCTGTCTTCGATCTGGACGATGTGCGGTCCTGCCGAGGTGCCCGCTGGGACGGGAGGCGGCTTTAGCGCTGCTGCGAGCACGCTGGGGTCTGCCCGTCGCTGGCTGAGCGCTAGCTTGAGACTGATCTGGGCGGGCGCCGCATCGCTGGCATCGATGAAGTGCGACTCGCCCAGCTCGCCTTCGGTGGGATAGGAATAGCTAACGCGGATCTGTTCGTCGTCGTGTGAGTTGCCCACAACGAGGCGTCCACGCTCTGGATCGATCAACACGCGGCCAAACGGGATCGCCACGCGACCAAGCCAAGCCGGGCTGTCATCCTCAAGCGCGCGGATTTGGATTCGCTGCGGCGGGACCAGCTGGCCCGCGCTGCGCACCGCCACCACCGGCCTCTCCCCAACGAAATACTTTGCCCCGCCCGCAGCCAGGTCCTTTCGCAAGATGTCCGTGCTTAGGGGGGCGGGCACGGTGTCGAGGGTGATGTTCTGGCCGGGGGAGCTGCGATCCGGCTGGAACAGCTGAGTGTCCAGTCCAAGTGGGCTGAACGTGAAGCAACGCGGTCTCAGCCTAGCGGGCACAGCATCTACAACGCTGACGACGCTGCGTCGCCACAGAAACAGGCCGACGTTGGGCAGGTTGTGTCGACCGGAGACATAGCCGGGGTGGGTGTGGATGCCCCGAACATCGACGAGGCGTGCGATGTCATCGAAGGGCGAGCCGAGCTGGTCTAGGCGGGCTTGGCGGCGCAGATCGATGGGACCATGGTTGTTTACCCGGGGCCGCAGCATGTGCTGGCTGCTGCTGACTAACGGCGCGTACTCGACGACACGGCCAGGCCAGTCGGTCAGATCGTGCGACAGCTGCAAGAGCACTCCTGGCGTGCCCTTCCGGCGACGATACGACAGCGTGTTGGCGACAAAACTGCGGCGGCTGAGCGTGCGATCGAGCTGCCCGGGCA
The DNA here is from genome assembly GCA_937952145.1 of uncultured Myxococcales bacterium. Classification (GTDB taxonomy): domain Bacteria; phylum Myxococcota_A; class Polyangia; order Palsa-1104; family JAEUJZ01; genus JAEUJZ01. The sequence continues at coordinate 4,729 of CALFYE010000476.1, read as the reverse complement.
GGTGACGGATGCCCAGGAGGTCGGCGAGGTACGGCACCACCCAGGGCTCGCAGGTCTCGATGAACCAGTTGTCGTAAAGCTGCGCGACATCGGCTTCGATGGAACGGAGCTCGCGCTCAAGGACGCGGAGGAGCGCCCGCAGTGGCTGGCCGACTTCGCCATCGCGCAGCCGCAACAGCGACGGTAAGAGCGCGTACAGGCGCTCGCTGGCCGCCGGCGACACAGCGGTGGGAATGTTGGGCGGTGTCATGGTGTCACCGAATACAGCTGGATCTCCAGCGGGTGAATTAGGAGCAGGGTGGCAGGCTGGATCTCCAGGTCTCTGCCGCGGCGATTGGCCCGGGCGGACGAAGAGGACAACAGCTGCACAACACCGCGCTGACCGGCCGTCGTCAGGTTGAAGTCATCGAGCAAGGCGGCGATGACCCCCGGAACCGATTGCAGCACGCGGATCACTTCCGACACCCCAACGTCCTGCGCAAACTCTCGTCCAGCGACGGAAAATGCGGTAATCAGAGCCTGCTGCGCGGCACTCAGCAGAGGCGCGTTATCGGTTGCGCTGCCGGTCGTGACCAGGCCAGCGCGCACGCGGAAGAACTGCGGCCGCGTGGTGATCAGCCGCAGCCCTTGTAGCGGATCACCAAGCTGCGCGGCGCTGCGCGTGAGGTTTTTGAGCAGGGCTGGCGAGGCTTCTTGCCCATCGCTGCCGATCACCGTGATGAGCACGCTGCGGCCGATCTCCGTGGTGATCAGGTCGGCGCGGGCCTTGCCGATGCCGGGGAAGGTGGCGGCGTACTGCTCGTAGTCTTGCAGCGAGACCAGGCGATTGAGCAGCTGGGTCTGCACCGGCGCGGCCTGACGCAGCTCGGCCAGCGTGGGGGGACTGGCCTGGCCGTCGGCTGCAAGCGGGTTCTTGACCGAGCGCACCCCCAGGGGATGCGAGCGCAGGAGCGACAGCGACTCGGCCTCGACGCCACCCTGGGCGGTCTTGGCCACGCGATAGCGGACGCGCAGGTTGTCGCGCCCGGTTGGCAGCCGCGAACCGTTCACGCCATCGCCGAACACGATCTCGCTGCCGCCATCAAGGTCGCTGTGCACGACAAAGATCGCGGCATCGGGAGCCTGGCCAAACAGGGTCGGTACCTCGCGCCATGGTACACCAGCGACGAGAACTTCGACGCCGCTGTGGATGCCCTGGCCATCGCGCTGCGGCTGGAAGGCAAGGCCGCTACGCCGCAGCGCAAAGCGCTGGTTGGGCTGGTTGATATCGCCGCTGCCGAGGATCTCGAAGTCGCCGCCTTCGCCGTGGGTAGCGAGGACGACGTTGGCATTGATGCGCACGGTCTCGCGGCGATAGCGGTAGGACAGGGGCGCGTGCAGTTCGAGCGCGGTCAGGCCCTGGTGATGGCTGACCGCGGTGAGCGTGCGGATCTCGCTGCGCTTAACACCGGGATCATCAAGGAGCTCGCCGCTAATCCACACCGCACGGCCGGGGCGCAGGCCGAGCGTCATACTCGCCAGCACGAGATCCTGGCCAGTCACCGGTGACAGCACGGGCAGAGGTGCCAAGGGCAGGCGCTCGCTCTGCACGAACAGGGTGGTGCTGCGGAAGTTAAACGGTGTGGTGCCAGAGGTCTCCAGCCCATTTGGGGGGAAGTTACGCAGCACGAGACCGGTCGCTCGTCCGCTGCTGCCCGTGGCGACGAAGCTGGCCTCTAAGCTGCGCTCGATCTCAAAGGCGGCGGTGCGACCGTCGGGGGCGTCGCGCAGCAGCACCCAGCCACCAGCCGTCACCTCGGGCACGCTACGCTCCAGCGCCAGGTGGGCACCGTGCGGCCAAGGGATCGGGGGAGCGGCGGCAGCCAGATGAAAGACCGAGGCATTGCTGTCGAGCTTCGTCAGCTCATCGGCCCACTGTTTGTCGGTGATGCTGACAAAGCTGCTCGGACGGGTGGGGATAAAGCCAAAGCCGGTGCGGTTGTGGCCGAACGAGCCGAGCCGCTGCCGGAATGCGTAGACCTCGACGGTGCTCTCCGTGAGATCGATGCGCCGCTGCGCCGCCGCGAGTTCGAGGAGCTGTCGCGGATCCCAGCTCTGCGCCGCGATGGTCGACTGCAGCTGTTCTTCCGACTGCGTCTGCGAGGAGAGCAAGCCCCGCACGACCTCCCGCGTCAGCGGCTGCGGCCCCAGGCTGGCGGCGCGCGCGGTGACGGGGAACTGCGGTACCGACTGCAAGAGTGGATTGGCCACGCTCCCGTCAGGCTCGGGGACCAGGGTGAGCCGGGTGCGGCCCTCGCTGTTCTCGGGCTCGACGGTGCGGATGTTCACCACTAACTGCACAGGTGGTGAGACCTGCCGATCCAGCAGCAGCAGCGGGTCGCCCGGGCGCAGGTTCAGGGCGGTGCCGCGCAGATACAGGACAGGCAGGGCGGCCACGGTGCCCTCGTTCAGCTTGACGTTGGGCAGGCTGTTCTTGGCGCCGTTGAGCGTCAGTCGCGGCGGCGACTGCCCGAGCAGGCTGAGCGCGTTCCACGACGAGCGCACCTCTTCACCTTGCGGCTCGGCAGACACTGTCTCGAAGATCTGGGCCGGCTGCTCGGGGCTGGGGATGCTCTGGACGCGGGTGCCCGGGGGCACGCGGGCCGGGCTGCCTTCGCCCGCCACATCTTCGATGACAAACGCCAGGTGGGTGGTTGCGGCGACGCCTGGGATCAGCGAGTAGCCGGCGGCCCGAGCGAGCTCGTAGATCGAGCGTCCCGCGACGGCGGTACGTAGAAATCCCTCATTGGCGATGCGCTCCTGGTAGAAACACAGAACATCGGCCACCGCGGCGAAGCCATCGACGAGGGCGTAGCCAAAGTCGCCGGGCGCGGCGGCGCGCAAGCCGGCTAGGGGGCGTCGGCCAGAGACGGTCTCGGCAGGCAGCGCGGCGAGCATGCGCTGCAGGAAGCCCGAGTGGCGATCCAGGCGATAGCGCAGCGCGGACTGCTGCGGGGGATTTTCCGCTTTTGTGCTCACTGGCCACCTCGCAGGTCGAATTCGGCGCGGCCACGGGCCGGGTTCTGCGCGTCGCTTTCGAGCCGTGCCAGCTCGCGAGGCAACAGGGCCAGGCGTCCGCTGACCAAGCCATCGCTGGTCACCACACCAAAGCGGCGGAAGCGATTGAAGGGCGTCTTTTCTTGCGGGCTGCCATCGACGTAGGCAACGCCGGGGATGGCCATGATCTCGCTGACGATTCGGCTCAAGAACAGCGTGCCGCCCAGCGGTAGGTTGTCGGGGTGGAAGACGCCAGGGCGGCCATCGGGTCGGCGCGTCGGCAGGAAGGTCTGGCGTAGCGCTTCGCGAACCGCGGACTGCCGTGCATCCGGCTGCAGGAAGACGGTCAGACCCAGATCGATGGGCACGGCCACCGGTGCCTCGATCTCGATGTCGTGGCCAACTAGGCGCTTGCTCTGCAGGAAGGCCAGGAGCTGGGCGCGGAAGTCGTCATCGACGGGGGCGGCGTTGCTGCGGACCACGGTCAGGTACAGGGTCTGCTGACTGCCTGTCCAGCGCCAGCGGGCCGCGGCCTGGCGGACATCGCGGAAGTGCAGGGCCCAGTCGATGTAGTCGGCCTCGGTCACGGCTCGGTCTTGGCGCCGGAAGGCGTGTGGCACGGCGCGGCGGATCTGCTCAGCCGTCTCGGGATCTCGGCCACCTGCGGCCGGCAGCGGATTTTCGACCTGCAGCACGTTGCGGCTGAGATCGGCCAGACGCTCGCTGCTGACGATGTGGGCGATCGCTGCGGCCGGCAGGTTACCAGCCAGCCCCTGTCCTAGACGGTAGCGGGCGAGGAGCGCGCCGCTTGGTCGCGCCCCCTGCTGGCCATCGCCAAAGCGCAGGCTGGCGGCACCCACGTCATCGACTTCGACCACGAAGTGTAGGTCGCGCGGGCGACTTGCGAGCAGGTCGCGGCGGGGCCTGAACACACGGGGTGGTGAGCCCAGAAGCTCGCGGACCGTGATCGCCGGCAGAGCCTGCTCCACAGCGGGCTGCAAGATCGCAGCAGCGCTTTCGCTCCCAGAGAGCGCCGCGACGTGGGACAGCGGCGATCCAAGAAGGCGCAGCTCGCGGCTGCTGGCCGTGATCGCCGGCAGCTCTTGCGTCAGGGTACGGCCATGATCGACGACGATGATGTTGGCGCGCAGCACTGCCGCCGGTTCGCTGCGGCCGCCGACTTCGCGGTACAGGGGCAAGGTGAAGGGCAGAGCGTCGGCGCTGCCCCAGCGGATCTCCGACACCTGCACGTTATCGATGGGGTCTAGCTGGGCGGCGACGACGGCCTGCAGCCGTACCGCATGGCGGCGCAGGGTGGTCGAGCCAGCCTCGGCGGGCGACAGCGGTAGCTCCTCGAAGAGGACGATCTGGCCGGGCTCCAGCTTTACCTGGCTCGGCAAGGAATTGCCGACCACGATGGTGGCCGAGGTGCTGCCGACCGACAGAGCGGCGTGGCTATCGCTGAACGTGTGCAGGGCGATGCGGTTATGGGCGGCGCGCAGGGTCACCAGGCCAGGATCAGAGGGGCCGAAGATCGGCTCGCCGCCGCGCGGATCCGGCCGCAGCGTCTGCACGCTGAGCGCCGAGTCGATGATGGGCTCAAAGATCTGTGGGGCTTGACCACTGCGCTCGCCCTCGCGGCGCAGTGTGTCCTCCAGGGCCGACTCGGCCAAGACCACCTGCGCGTCGGACT
>CALFYE010000475.1 GCA_937952145.1 uncultured Myxococcales bacterium | reverse complement strand
CAGCCGTCGATCGAGCGGCCTGGCGGCCTGGTCCACCGCCCCCCCCGGCGGCCTGCTCCTTGGCTATTTGGCATCCGGCGGGATGTGCGACTTGTTCAAGGAGGAAACCTGGGTTTCCTCCTTGGAATCCTCCCCCGTACCCGCCCCGTCCTATCCTGTCCCTTCCTTGGTATCGTCCGCGACGGTCGCCCCTCATTCCCACCCATGCGCTAGCGAACGCTACAGCACGGCAAGGCACGCCAGCTTGCTACACATTTTCTACAGCCCTTGCTACAGGGCGGCCCCCTCTCTCATCCCTTCTTTCTACTTTGTGTGTAAAGAGAAGGAAGACAGCGTCCCGAGCGTCCCACCTGGCAACGTCACCGACGGAAACATGGGAGGGACGCTAGGCCATTTCACAGCGTCCCGCCAGCGTCCCGAGCGTCCCGCCAGCGGCCCAGCGGCCAACCGGCCAACCGGCCAACCATGCAGACCTTGGCCGCGAAGTTCGCCCGAAGTTCGCCCGTGATTACGCTGTCACAGCCCGTGACAAAACGTCACACGCTGTCACACGCCAACCCCGGCCCGCGATGTCAGGAGCTGCCCGCCGTGCTGAATGTCACAAGGTCCGGCCAAGAATCCGGCGATGCTTCGACCGTGTAGGTTTTGACCGCGGACGGCTCAACCTTGGGCGGTGCGATCCGGTGCCGAGTCTGCACAAGCTGCGCGATCGTCCGGGCGATGTTGGCTCGCTCCGCGATGTTGGCGGTCTGCTGAAAGTCCCGCGCCAAGCACCGAGCGAGCGAGCGCAGCAAATCTTCGTCCGCCACCTCAAACGAAGCGCCGGTCTGTGGGTCAATCGCTTTGGGTCCGAGGGTCTGCGCTTGCAGGCTATCGACGGCTCGGCGCTCCGCACGGCTCACGACTCGGCTTATGGTCGCCCGGCTCACTCCATACTCAGCGGCAAGCGTCCGCTGCTCTGTGCCTTGCTGGTGAGCTTGCACGATGTCGCGTTGCTGCTCTGCCGTAAGTGCCTGCATACCGTCGGAGTTTCACCCTAGTTGCACTCGGTTTCAATGGCTTCGGAAGCCGGCTTCTTTAGAGGAGTGCAGACCTCACACACGACAGCCTTTCTTGCTGTCAGCGCAGCGCTAATAAAAAGGCGCTGTACTCCAAACGCTACACAGCGACGATAGAACGTGTGGCGCGGGAGTCCCAAGGGGGCGACGCTTAGCCGTCGGGATTCTCTCAGAGGATTGCGTCTGACGCTCTCCTAAGCATCCCTAATGAAATTGGGACTGGCTGAGAGCGCACTAAGCGCCGTGCTGCGCAAGCTCAGCGATGGGAATCGCTAGTTGTGCTTGCAGATTGGTCAAGTTTGTGCGCTCAATCGCCTAAATGAACGCACAGACCCACGAATGACATGAAGCTATCAGGATGAGGGGAGTCTGTCAATCAAAAGGTTGACAAAATGTTGACACTTTCAATTTTGCCGTCGAGACGCTGAGAAAACCTAATGAAACGACAACCAAGAAAACGACTCATTCGCGACCGATCGCACCCGCTCATCAAGGCTGCGGGCCTCAGTGCGGCGGCGCTGGCAGAACGTGCGGGCTACTCGCTCCGCCAGACCCTCTATGCGCTAGACGGTCGGCGAACCTGCCCGGAACGGGTAGCCGATGTGCTGTGCGCCACGCTTGGCCCGGATGGCTGGCGCTTCCTCTGTGGCGAAGCGGACTCTGTGACGCTTACCAGGAAATTCATGGCAACGACACCGTAACCAAAATCTCCGACGGGAAGCCCAGATTTTTGCAGAAGACAATTGACACAAAAAGCGGGGCCTGTTTTAAGGTCGAAGATTTCAGTTTCGGCACATAAGTACACCCTAAGCCACAAGTAGTTGTGAGCCACGGGCACAAGAAAGGACACGACGAGATGAACACGGCAACTGACAGCACAAACCCCATGCTCGGATGGTTCACCGATCTGCTTGAGAACACCGCCCGGACAATTGCCACAGAGACGGCGCAACTGGTCGCCGAGAAGCTGAAAGAGGCACTTCGCGACCACGGCGAAGATCGGCAGTGCAACGCGGGGCAAGCTGCGCAGCTACTCGGCTACGTCAAGCCGGACGGCTCGCCCAATGGGCCAGCGTTCAAGATGTACCGGGAGCGACACCCGGACTTTGCCAACCTTGGGCGGAAGATCGGGCGGCGCTGGTACTGGCAGCGCTCCGACATCGAGGCATGGATCAAGGCGCACCCGCGAGGGGGAAAGGTGAGCGGCGCATGACCGGCTTATCTGCACCGACCCCAGATAGCGAAAACGCCCGACGTTACGAGCGTCGAGCGTTTTCTAGTGCTGCCGTCTTTGGAGGGATGGCAGAAACGAAGCTAGCACCGGACCCAAAAGCCATCAAGTCGGCACTCGCTGACCCTGAGAGGGTGCTTGGGCTGCTCGGGCTGCTCGATGGAGCCAAGCGCCAAGCCCACGGCTTTGTGGTGCTTTGCCCATGGCACTCCGAGCGCACGCCGTCGTGCTCTGTGAAGCTGGCCAGCGATGGCACGATCGCAGCGCATTGCTTCGGCTGTGGTGTCGGCGGTGATGTGCTCTCGCTCGTCGCTGCCGCCCGTGGCTTAGATACCCGTCGAGACTTTGGGCGAGTCGTCGAGATTGCCGCCGATCTGGCCGGTGGTTCCTTGGATGGCTACCGCCCGCCCGTGCGTCGAGCCGTGCCAGCGCTGAGACTGCCGCCCCCGGTCGAAAGCGTCGGCGCGCTGTGGGCTGCTGCTAGGCCAGTGACAGACGATCCCGACTTGGCGCGGCAGCTTCTCGGGCGATGTCTCGACCCTGCAATCATCGAAGATCGCGACCTTGCGCGCTGTCTGCCATCATCCGGAACGCTTCCCAAGTGGGCGCGGAGTGGTTCCCAAACATGGGGGGAATCTGGTCACGGACTCCTACTTCCGCTCTGGAATCCCGAAGGGAGTCTCTGTTCTGTGCACGCTCGTCTCGTCGAGAGCGGGCAGACAGAGAGAGCAAAGGGACTGTTCCCCGCTTCCCATAGTGCAAAGGGACTATTCCTAGCGGACTCCTTCGCCCTACTCCTAATCAGATCGGGAGTCCCGAAGTGGTGGCGACAGAGTGAACCCCCTTCTGTGATCATCGCTGAGGGTGCGCCGGACTTCCTCACCGTTGCCACGCACTACGGATGCACCGAGTATGCCCCGGCAGTGCTCGGAGTCGTCAGCGGCTCATGGTCCGACGAGCTGGCGGCGCGTATCCCGACGGAATGCCGCGTTGTGGTGAGAGTCCACAGAGACGAAGCCGGGGAAAAGTACCGTGACGCGATCTGCCGCTCACTGTCTGGGCGCTGTCGTGTGTTCGTCGAAGCTGGGGAGGTGAGCCATGGGTAAGCCCGCCAAGATGCCCAAGCCACCCGACGAAAACGACAAGCGGCGCATGCTGGGCAGCGGCTATGACCCAATGGGCGAACTCGTGGAACTCCGACCCGAGCAAGCCAAAGCCAGCCCGAGCGGGAAGCCGAAAAGCCAAGCGGCGGCGATGCTGGCTCTGTTTGAGGCTCACCAGGGGGAAGCATTCCGCTCGCTCGACGATAGGCCGCTGGTCTGTCTGACAGAGGGCGGCAGACGGCAGACGATGCAGCTTCCCCAAGCCGTCAAGATGCTGGCCCGGTGGCAGTTTGAGCAGACCGGGCAACCGGCGACCGTCCGCAGCCGCGAGGAAGTGAGAAGCCACCTTGAAGCGCGGGCCGAAGCGGGCCCGAAGTGTCAAACCTGGCTGCGCGTAGCAGAGCACGATGGCGCGCTGTATCTCGACCTTGGCGACGATTCTTGGCGAGTGGTGCGGATTACCAGCGAAGGATGGGACGTTATCGACTCCCCCCCGGTCTACTTCGTCCGCCCCGGTGCAATGCTGCCGCTGCCTGTTCCGGTGCATGGCGGCAACGTCTCGGAGCTGTTCGATCTGGTCAACATTCCGCCCGGCCCAGACCGAGCGCTTGCCCTGGCTTGGCTGGTGAGCACGCTTCGACCTTCGCGAACCTTTCCGATTTTGACCCTTCATGGTGAGCAAGGAAGCGCCAAATCGACGGTGGCGGGAATGCTCGCAACGGTCATTGATCCACATCGGGCCGGGGTGCGCATCCGTCCCAAA
>CALFYE010000474.1 GCA_937952145.1 uncultured Myxococcales bacterium | reverse complement strand
ATCTGGGCGCGGTTCTTCCCGGGTCGGGGTTGGCCCGCGCTGCCCGCCGCCGCCGCATCGGCCCGCTACGTGCAGGGCTGGGACGATGAAGATTGATCCCAAGGCGCTGCGAGAAGCCGCGGATGCGCACGCCCAACGGCTGGCAAGCCCGTTGTGGACGCCGTCCGAAGGGAAGCGGGACGATAGCTGGGTAGATTCGTTCACTTCTGCCGCCTCCGGTGCGCCGGGGGCCGAAAAAGCGCCGCGACCCCGGCCTGTCGGGCAAGGAAGTCACCAGGAGGATGTGTGGTCGCCGCAGCGCCAGCCCGGTCTAGAATCCATCGAGCGAGCCGTAGAGACGTTGACCGATGCGGTGAATAGCCGACCTGTCGGCAGCGATGCCGTTCCCAGCTGGCTAGCGACGGCGGCGGGGAACCCACACTCCTATGATTCGCCGGACGCGAGCCGGACGAGCGTGTGCGCGCGAGTCCGGCCGGCGACCTACGACCGACTCCGGATGATCCAGCAGCGTATTGGACTGCGGACGACGGCGGGGGCCTGGGAGTTTCTCCTGCGGCTGGGCCTCGCCGCAGCGGAGCGACTGCCGAATCGATAGTGGCAGCGGATGTTCGCGTCAGCTCGGGCAGCATCGCAGACCATGGTATCGGCGTGACGATTTGCCTCGCGGCGGCGAGCGCAGGGACCACAGACAGACCGCCAGACACTTAGATAGTGTGGGATTTCCGCAGAGCGTTTTTTGTGCGATTGCCCGATAGCGCCGCCGCACCTCAGCCACACAGCCCAAGGCCCATCCTGCATACGGCTCGCAAGCGCCGACGTAAGCACTGCACCGCCGATGTACTGAGGCCGTGGCGTCGCTGCTGCCGATCTGGCCCGCCCGGCTACCTTGCGCACATGATCGAAGGAAGGCCCCATGGGCGCTCAAGACACCCCAGAGGGCATCACCTGTGCTTCCGACTACACCTAAAAAGCGGATTTTACGCCCCTCCGATTAAGGTTTCTCGACGGGGAAAAAAAATCCCTTGATACGTCCCTGTCCAGAACTTTTTTGCTCCCGTCGGAGAAGTCGTAATTATGCCCCGCCGTAACCACGGGTTGCGACCTAATTACATGTAAGGTGACATGCTATAATCATAGTGAAAGTCATACCGTTGGGCTGTCAGCAGCGACCGTGACATTATGGGCTTCCAAACCTTCCGCGGGCCGACATTAGGGCGGTTAAGGACCCAGCCGCTTCTTAGCATCCTCCTATGCAAGGGACCAAAACGCCAAAGGTGGGTCACGAGGGCTTTCTCATGGCCCGAGTGATTGAGGGTCTCAAACTTACGGATAGGTATCCCAGGAGTCTCTCTCCACCATACTCTGCACTACACCGTCATAGCCGGGAAAAATTGTTGCTGCTGAGGTTCCTTCGTAAGCCAGAAGCCGGATTAGTTTTTTTGCTTCGGAATGCGGCAACACCAATTTATGAAGCACAGGCACCCAATTACCTAAAGCGGGATATTTTCTGGAAATCGTCGAAAACCAACCGGAGTCTGCGTTTAGGTTATCCTCCGCCTTCTGAATAATCAGATCGTTCAAGGGCATGGAATTTAGGACGTTACTATCTGTAACAAAAAGGCCGGCTTGTGCTCTAAGATTTGGATTTGTTGACTGCGGAGCAGTAACCAATGATAGACGTGGATTATGTTCTGGGTCGATCGGCGGATCACTACTCTCAAAAAGGAGCACAAAAGTATCTGTAATAAAGTCAGTCCTTAACGCCCAAATAGCTAGGTCGTCACTGCTCGCAGTACCTATGGCGGCCTTGACTGCGGCAAAATATGCGGCTACCCGCGGCCTCCATGTCCAATCCAGTAAACGGGTAGGAATGCCATAGTGTTGTGCCAGTCCGAACAATGAAGATATTTCACGAGGAGGCCAGTTGAAAATACGCGAATCGCTCGGAAGGATGTGCCTCTTGATATCGTGCTTAACGGTTCTGAGATAGCGAAAGTCCCGAACTCTTTCACCAACCTCTGGCATACTCAAACCGCTCCGGTCAGCAAGTTCATAAAATTGCTGGACCAAAGTGAGTTCGCACTCCAGAAGTAGTTGGCCAACATCTTAATCTAGCGGATTCTTCGTAAGATCTTTAGGCAGGAGGGGTTGTGCTTCCTTGAACTTTTGTAGAATATTTTTTCGCAGTATTGAAGGCGACAAATCCCACTGCGCCAATTTTTGTCCACGGAATACCCACTTACCAGGGGCATTCATCCACCTGGCGTTTGCTGGGTTGAGTGCGGACAGAAGGTCCTCCGCCTTGGTGAACGCGGTGTATGCAAATATTTGATTAGCAGCAGATGCATTGATAGCCATAACTCTATCCTTTTACCATTCAGAGCCGATCGTCCATCTCAGCCAACACGGTATGACTACGCCAGCCGACAGTCAACCACCTTGGTTGCCCATCGGGCCAGAACGTCAAGTCCTATGAGCGAGGCGGCCCCCACCGAGGTCGTGGCCGCGATCTCGGCGAACGCCTCGGGGTCGCGGAATGGCTGGCCAGGAGTGAGTCAAGGTAAACTCCGCCATCTCGACAGCGCCGCGCTCGACCCGTTGCTGGCGACCGACCGGCCCAGCCCACGCCGCCACGCTCGACCCGCCACTGGCGCTCGAACCTGCCCGGTCCCGCCCTTGGGCGAGCATCGAGCCCCGGCGCTCCATGACGTTATCAAGGGGAAGGGCGCTGCGCTCGAAGTCCTCGTCGAAGGTATAGCCTCGCCGTCCCCCGTCGTGTAATCAGTCGAGAAAAATGAAAGCGTCGGTGCTTTCCCCAAGGAGCAAAGCACCATGGACGAAGGCGATAAACTGGCCAAAGAGTTGTTGGAATTTCAAATCGAGCACACCCGGAAGTATCCGCATCTGCCGTTGGTGTTCGAGCGCAAGCTGATTGCCCGGGTGGTCAATTACCTCTGTGAGCGACGGCTGCAGGGCGAGACCCTGGAGCAGTGCAGTAAGAAGCTGGGCATTGCTCCGGGTCGACTCAAAGGGTGGCTGTATCGGCGAGCCCCAGGACCGCAGGGGTTGCTGCGAGCCCTGCCGGTGACCCCGAGCCTGATGCGGTCGGTGCTGGTCAGCTCCGAGCGCGTCCGAGTGCCCGACGGAGTGGCCGAGCGGGTGTTCACGCTCTGCTCGCCGGCGGGCTTCCGAGTGCGCGGCCTGCGGATGGAAGAACTCATCGCCCTGCTCAAGAGCCTGACATGATGCCGCTGGGCCCCGCCACGCGGGTGTTCGCGATGGGCGCCGCGGTGGATATGCGCCGCGGCTTCGAAGGACTGTGGGCGCTGGCGACGCAGGAGCTTGGCCACGACGTGCTGGGGGGCGATCTGTTCCTATTCGTGGGACGGGATCGGAAAAAGGCCAAGGTGCTGTTTTTCGACGGCACGGGCCTCTGCTTGTTGCACAAGCGGCTGAGCAAGGGGCTGTTCGCGGCGCTGTGGCGGCAGACCGAGGGACCCCAGCTGCAGCTGAGCCGCACCGAGCTGGCGCTGTTTCTGGAGGGCAGCGAAGCGATCGGCCGGATCCCGCTGTCGCCCGCGCCGCTTGAGCGCACGGAGCTGCGCCGCGCCCGTCGGTAAACGAGCTCAAGAAGCACTCCTTTTTCTTCCACAAAAGACTTGCACTCCCTACGCTGTTCATGATTCCTGGTGCGCGTGTTGCGCATCGACCAGATCACCGACTCCCAGCAGCTGCGCCAAGTTGCGCAGCTGCTGGAGGCCGAGAATCGCCGTCTCCACGAGCGTCTGCAGGTCCTTTGTGCCCAGCTGGCGGCGCTGCAGGGAAAGTCCGATTCGGCGCAGCTGCAGCTGGAGCTCACCAAGCTGCAGGAGCAGATGGCGGTGATGCAGCACAAGCTGTTTGGCCGCTCCTCGGAAAAGACTCCGCACATCGAGCCCTCCGAGGGTGGCGATGGCAAAAAGCCGCCTCGCCGGGGGCACGGTCCCAAGGAGCAGCTGGCCCTGCCGGTGCTTGAGAAGCTACATGAAATTCCCGAGCCTGAGCGGATCTGTCCGTTTTGCCGAGGCCACTTGGTGCCCCTGGGCGAGCAGACCGAGGACTCCGAAGAGATCACGGTGGTGCAGCGGCGGTTTGTGCTGCTCAAGAACAAGCGGTGTAAGTATCGGTGCGGCTGTAACGCGGCAGTAGAGACGGCGCCTTTACCCCTGAAGCTGATTCCGGGAGGGCGCTACTCGGTGGAGTTTGCCGTCGAGATCGCGGTGCAGAAATATGCCTATCACCTGCCGCTGGAGCGTCAGGTCAAGATGATGCGGCACGAGGGTCTGATCGTGGATTCCCAAACGCTGTGGGATCAGATTGAGGCGCTGGCCAAAAAGCTCAAGCCCGCGTACGACCAGATTCTGGCGCACATCCTGACTTCCGAGGTCATCCACGCGGACGAGACGCGCTGGATGCTCCTGCAAAAGGGAGGCAGCAAGCAATGGCATGCTTGGGGGCTGTCGACCCAGGAGGCGGTGTATTATCACATCGACCCCACCCGCGGTGCCCAGGTGATCGTGGACCTGCTGCCGGCGTATCAGGGAGTGGTGATTGCCGACGGTTACATCGCCTATCAGACCCTGGCGCGTGGGAGTCCAAAGCTGGTGCTTGCCCATTGTATGGCGCACGTTCGGCGCAAGTACCTAGAGGCGTTGCCCGCCTATCCGCAGTGTCAAGTCGCGATAGACTTGATCAAAGAGCTGTACGCCGTGGAGCGGACCCTCCCATCGCTGGACGGACTTGTGGGCACGGGGCGACAGGAGGCTCTGGACCTGCGTAAGAAGGTGCGGCAAGAGGAATCTGCCCCGCGGATGGACGCGCTACACGCTTGGGCTCTGGAACAGTCGGCGCTGCCTGGTAGCTTGCTGGACAAGGCGCTATCCTACATGTTGAATCTGTGGCCCGGGCTGAAGGTCTTCCTCGACAATCCGCTGGTGCCCATCGACAACAACTTGGTGGAACGCGACCTCAGAGGAGTGGTGGTGGGAAGAAAAAACTTCTACGGCAGCAAGTCGCTGCGCGGCACGCAGGTCGCCGCTGTGTTCTACACGCTGCTGGAGACGGCGGCTCGCAGCGGGCTGGATCCGCGGCAGTACCTGCTGGCGGCCACCCGCCACAGCTTGGAAACCCCAGGCGCTGCCTTGCTGCCCTGGCAGATGGTCCGCTCGCAACCGAGCTCAGCGCCTTAGCACAGCCTTGCTTTGCCTGCACGACGGGCTGCGGCGAGGCTTTACCGTCGAAGCGTTCGCCCCTGGAGACCCAGCCACGTGGGTTGCCGGCCGCGCCAAGCTGCCGGCCGCGCCGAGCTGCCGGCCGCGCTCGATTTTCGGGCCGAAGCGCTCCTTTTAATATCAAGAGCTGGCCGCCTGCGCTGTCGATAGATGAGTATCAGAACTGTACTAAGTCAACCTGCTAGGTTATGTTCCAGCCAGAGGGACTCTCGTCGAGAAGTCCCCAGAGGTGGACTACAAAAAGCGGACTCATTTCAAAATATGAAAGTAAAGGGCTTACGTGACTGACTATTACTCTAATTGTTACATCTAGTCTGAGCATGACCAGTAGTAGCTCGCCTTGCCCATGTATCTACTGTGTGATGATATTGCTTTGTATACCTAGTATATACTTGGAATAGTGCTTGCCATTGAGGGTCTTCAATATTGTCAGGCATGGGCCCAACTACAGTACCCACTGGAGAACTGTCCTTTTCATTGAAAAGCAGGTACTGGTCTCGATGGTATTTCTCCCAAGTCAAGCCATACTCAGGAAGTTGTTTAATAGCAAGAGGAGGATCTGCCACTAGAGAAGCAGGCATGTGAGCATCACCGAAGAGAGCTATCACTTCGATGGGATGCCTATATTTATTGCTTCTTGAGTATCGAAGAAGGAATATTACTGTCTTTGAGTCAGAAAAACTCGTTTCCCCACATGAAATACCGCTATATAGGATCATACGTCGTTGCGTGTTTTCCAATTTGTCATCATCGCAGGGGGAAGCATACACTGGGTTTCGACGCACAGAGCTGAAATTGTCACCTATCCTAATTCCATCAATGATAGCTGGGTTATGGTTGATACAACCACTCAAATAGCCCATTATCAACAGGCTGACGAGATTTCTAATTTTAGCCCACATGCTTACCCTTGGCATTAGCGGTTTTTAAGAAGGTAAATAGCACCCATCTCCCAAGCTAGCAGACAGAATCGTGAGAAAATAGCCATCGGAAGAATGTTGACAAAGCGAGCTTGTGCTCGCCAAGCGATGGCAATGGCTGATAAAATAACTTCGATAAGTATAAATCCATAGCCAATGTAGGCAAAATAGCTGAGCCCTAAACCATACCACGAAACGAGTCCCCAAATGGCTGCGGCCCAACGAGCATCAGCGAATTTGACAAATAATTGGCTCCAGAGTCGATAGATAATAAGCCCTATTAAAAAGCTAGTAGAGAACAGTATGGCCTCGATGCCATGGCTTATTGTATTGTAAAAGTCTATATCTAATAGATAAGCGATCAATCGTCCTAAACTGAGAAGAAGCAGCGCTATTAGTGCCTCCTTAGCACTCAACGGCCCATGAAACCTGACGCCAGTCTGTCTTGGAGTGACGCCCTGATCTGTTTTAGATGACGATGACATGGCTCTGCCCTCTCTTTTTAGCGACCTGATTACTTGAACCGGTGAGTAGTCCAATTTTGAAATGAGTCCGCTTTTTGCAGTCCACCAGATCGGAAGAGCGTCGTGTAGGGAAAGAGTGTCTTCGCCTGTGTAGAT
>CALFYE010000473.1 GCA_937952145.1 uncultured Myxococcales bacterium | reverse complement strand
TCGGCAAGTGGAGCGACTGGCCGGACACGGTCAAGGGCTTCAAGCTGAAGTTCACGCGGACCTCGGATGGTCAGTACGATCAGATCCAGAAGCGAAAGGCCGAGGCTGCACGGAAAAAGTCGGCCGATGAACAGGCCGCAGCAGACAAGGCCAAGCGCGACGCAGCAGAGCAAGAGAAAGCGCGGAAAGCCCAAGAGAAAAAGGACCGCGAGCAGGCAGAACAGGAAGCCTTCGACGAGGAACTGAGCAAGGCCGACAAGGAGCTGGAGCGCGAGCTGCTGAAAGCGCGTAAGGAGGCCGAGGTTGCGAAGAAACGCGCAGAGCTGGACAAGCTGCGTGGCACGACGAGCGGTGGCAGTACGCCGACGCCGGGTGGCGGGGGCGCGGCGTTTCGCACGGTTGAGCTGTACGGCATCCTGGCTGGGCGCAGGGTCCCGCTCTCGCAAGTCGTCGTCTGCGATCGGGTCACCGGCTTCTGTTCTGTCGTTCCCGGTGGCCGCGTGATGGTCGGTGAGCAACCCGCCGATGGCTTCGGTCTCGCGGGCAGTCCCGGGCGCTGGCAGACGTTCTACGGCGGTCGCAGTCCGGCGGAGTTCGGGCTCGATGCCGACAAGGGCGTGCTGGGATCGGATGGAAGTCGCGGCTGGGCACTGCACGCGAGCTTCTTGAGTCAGGTGTTTGGCACGGGCTGGCGCGCGGCGATTTATTAGTGCGCGAAGAACGAATGGGGGGAGCGATGCGGACTCCAAAGCGCGGGCAGGCGTATCAAGTTTGTGTGCATTTGGTGGAAGAAGGGGAGACGGTAAATCGGCACTTCTGGCGTCTTCCGAAAGGGCGGTGGCTTGTGCTCTGCGCGGCATGTCACGCCAGCTACTTAAATCGAACAGCCGTTCATGTCGAAGGCATGCTGCGTCTGTTTTCCAGCGCGCCGGGCCTCGGCCCGCTGGCCGCGGACGCGGTTCATGTCGCGCCGCGCAACCCGCCGCGCCGCATTCTGGTTCTGCCCCGTCCACCACAGCCGGGGTCGCGGGTCGAGTTTGATCTGTTCATGCTGCGACGCTCGGTGCAGGAACTGCTGATGAGCATGTGCCTGCCATCGGGAAGCGAGTCGCCGCGCGAGCTGCACAAGCGGCTGCGCTCGCTTCGTCGGAGCTACCAGAAACAGCAGCAGCAGCTTGAGACCGCGGGCGCGGTCGGCAAGACGACCGCGGCGCAGCTTGCCGAGATCGACCGCGCGCTGCAGCACATGGACGCGCGCATGCAGCTTGTGGCGCAGACGCGCCGCCGCGTGGGCGTGCTGATCCGAAAAGCGCAGCGGCTGCTGGCGCGCACGCTCGACCAGCCCGCCGCTGGCTACTTCTATCGCCGCCGCGTCTATCGCCGTCTACTGCGCGAGCGCAACACGCTGGCGTCGCTAGTCTGGCTGCTGAACGTGCCGAACTCGTACTGGCCCGCCGACTGGGTGAGCAGCTTGCAAGACACCTTCCGCGACCTCCAGAACCGCTACGGCATGCCGCTCTCCGATGCAGAGATGCGCCGCCTGGTCAGCCACACCCCCCTCGCCGACATCGCAGCCCTCGGGGCGGCGCTGGCGCACTGCCCATGCCGAGCCTGCCTGCACACTCGTCAGAACACGCCCCTCGACCCCGAGCAGGAGCTAGACCTGATCGCGACGTGCCCCTGCGCCCTGTGTACGTTCACGCGCACCACCCTGCCAAAGATCGATCTGAGCAAACTGGACCGAGCCCCCACCTTCCGCGACGCGCTGCTGATGCTGCGGCGTCGACTGAGCGGCACGTCTTCCTTCAACTGACCTCGCCCGTCCCACGCGCGCAAGACGCGACGCCGGCGTGGTTGCGCCGTGCTGGAGCCCCAGCCCATCAGCCCACAGGCAGCCCTATACGTCGCAAACCTTAGGCTGATACAGTGCCCAGCATGGCCACGTTCGATGCGGACACGGAGCTTCGCAAGCGGATCGCGCAGGCGCGGAAGAGAAGGGACGGCAGCGTGCTGTTCGTCCTCGGGTCTGGGGTTGCAAAAGGGGCCTCGGGGGGAGCGGGGGCAGCGGACTGGGCGGGCCTGCTGGATCTAGGGCTGTCGGCGTGCGATGCGCTGAAGGCCAAAGGCTCGCTCAAGTCGCCTGCGACCTGGGACGGTGTCGAGCTACGTCGGCGGCTGGAATCAAAGAGCGCCGATGACTTGATTGCCGTCGCCAGCGCGGTGGAAAAAGCGCTGCGTTCTAGCGGGGTCTACGAGGGCTTCTTGCGCGACAGCGTAGGCGCACTGCCGCTGAAGTCGCGCGAGGTCTGCGATGCGCTGGCCGAGCTAGCGCTTCCCGTCGCTACCTGCAACTACGATGGGCTGCTCGAAAAGGCTCTGCTTCGCCCCCCCATAAGCTGGCGCGACCACGGCATGGTCTTGCGCTTCCTAAAGGGACAGCAAGACGGCATCCTGCACCTGCACGGCCACTACAACGAGCCTGAGTCCGTTGTCCTGGGCATCGAGTCCTACAGCAAGATCGTCGGTAGCGAGCACGCGCAAGCGGTCCAGCGCCTGCTGTTTCTGGATCGCACGCTGGTCTTCGTCGGCTTTGGCGCTGGCCTTGCGGATCCTAACTTTGGCGCTCTGCTGCGCTGGGCGACGCAGGTTGTGCCGGGCACCGACTGTTTCCATGTTCGCCTGGGTCGGGACAGCGAGGTCGGCGACCTGATGGCAGTCCATCCGCTGACGCAGCGCATTCATGTGCTTGGCTATGGACTTGAACACAAGGATCTGGCGCCCTATTTGCGAAGCTTGCTGCAGAAGCGAACTACGAAATCGACTAGCCTAGGAAAAAAGGGCAGCGAGGGGAGTTCTTCTCGCAGTGAATCTCGAATAACGATCGCCTTTGTGCGTCAACAGCTCAATCAACATCTGCGCAGTGCGTCCGACTTTGATGCATTCTGTTTGGACTATTTTTCAGAAGTGTATGCGCGTTTCACCAGCGGTATGGATCGCGTTTCGCGCACCAGTCTACTGCTGTCGATTGCCGATCCAAAGCGGGTGTACGAACAGCTGATGGCGTACTGCGCCGGATTGTCTACGGGCGATCCTGCGCCGCCGCCGCCGGCACCGGAGCCGCCGACGACGACCAGCGGCCTACGGGATGCGACAGTTCCGCGTAGCCCCGAGCCACCGCCGCCCGCCTCGCGTGGGACGCCAGCGCCGCGGCCCCAGGTCAACGCGCTGTTGTTTTTGGATCGCACCGCGCAGTACGGCCGACTGCTATTGGGTGCGGCGCGGAGCCGGGCACAGAACCGGGCGCTGCTTCTGTACGGTGGTCCCGAACAAAACCTAGAGTGGTTTGTCCGGCGCGTCGAAGAGTTCCTGCAAGACGATCACGCCACAGGGTGCAAGGTGGTCAATGTGCCGCTGCGGCTAAATAACGTCTATGCCGGTACGGCCGCCGACTGGGGCCTGCACCTAATTCTGCAGCACACGCTCACGGCATTGCTCACGGCACTGCGGCTTTACCGCGTCGTCTCGGCGATGCAGTTCGCCCAGAGCATCCTGTTCGCCGTTATTTCGCTGGGGCTGATGTGGCGCTGGCCGACGATGAACAGCATCCTGTTCGGCTATGCGATCGCCTGCCTCGCGTCGTCGGCCGGCGCGATCGTTTGGGCGTGGCCGGCGTTCCGAGATCTGGACCGCCCGGAAGACGATCTGGTGCACCGCGAATTCTGGGGCAAGCTCCTGCGATTTGCGTTCTTCGTCTGGGTGACGAACTTGCTGACGCATCTCTTTGCCATCGTCGATCGCTACATGATCGTCCATTGTGCGAATCTGACGCCGACCGAGGCGCTCGAGCAAGCCTTGCACGACTCAAGTCTGATGGTTCAAGAGGCAGCCCAAACCAGCTTGGAACGTGTCCACGCTCGACAAACCGGAATGACAGCGAGCGTGATGCCTCAAGAGGTGGTGCAATGAGTTTCCTAGCAGCGTGGATGAACGTGACACTGTTCGCCAGTGACCTCGAGGCGTTCTTTCGCAACGTTGGCAGCGAATTCTCGGGCAAACGTGCCAAGCTCGGCTGGAACGATG
>CALFYE010000472.1 GCA_937952145.1 uncultured Myxococcales bacterium | reverse complement strand
GTGTGCAGGCGCAGGATGTGCGCGCGCAGCTGGGGGCTAATCATGGCGGACTCCTTTTTCTTCGCCGGACGGAGCGGCGGGAGATGTCGACAAGGAAGTCGCGGCGCAGATAGCGGCTGCGGGTGCGGCGGCAGAAGTGGCAGAGGTGGCCGGTCGATTCTTCAAAGGGACGCGGCGGCGTCGAGGACGGCGAGGTGGCAGCTCGGTGGGCGGGCTGGGTTTCCACGGTGCGCACAGAAGCAAGGGACAGGATGGGCAGAGTTCGCAAGTAGACATCGGAGTCCTCCTTGTCCGGCAGGCCGACATGCAGTGCGGGGCCGGACATGCACGGCTGTACCGGGGCAGCCGGTGGCGCGGGAGTGTGATGCGTCACTTTCTGCAGCTGGCGAGTCCGATAGCAGGCCTGGCGGTCGGCGTGATTGCGTCGCCCCTCGCGCGTGCGCTGGTGGCGCGCCCCGGCCCGACGCTGGCTTTCCAATCGCGCGATGTCGGCGCAGCCCGCGTTGCAGTAGATCTGGTTATGCTCGCAGCGGCGGCACACCAGCGCGAGCTGCCCGCAGCGCGCACACCGAAAGCTGCGCAGCGCCGACCGCTCGACATCTTTACGTCGCCGCGCCGCGGAATACGTAGACCGCTTTCCTCCAGTGTGACAGGCTGCCGCTTGGAGACTCATGGCTGTCGCTAGGAAATCTCCCGGCGACTCGGACGGTTTCGACGCCATGCCCGAGTCGCTGTTTTTCCCACGCTCGCTGTAGCACGGGCGGGAGCTTCGTGAATCGCTCGTCGCTGCCACCTTGTGGCATCGCGAGCGGACGGGTGGCTACAGGGCTGGAATTGGATCTGCTAAGCGGACACAGTCTAGTCGCAGCGCGTGCTGGCACTTCGTGCAGCACGGTCAACGCTGGTCAGAGAACATCTGCGGCGCGGGGAGGCGGATTGGGGGAGGCGCGGACAGGCGGTCGGCCAGCAGGGATGGAACCCAGGCGGTGGCGAGGGATTCGAGGTTGAACTTGGGGTTGGACAGGAGGCGGTCGACCTGCTTTCTGGCAGGTTTGGGAACGAGCCCACGAATGCCGGCCAAGCCCGCGCCAATGGCGGAGATGGCCAAGGAAGCAGAGTGAAAGGTAGGCGGATGACGTTGTTCATAAAAGCGACATAGATATGCATAGTATTTGTCAATGAAAATATAAAATAAGACTTAGCAAGTAGACCGATTCGAATATGGCATTAAATAAGGGGTCCGCTCAGGATGCAGGCCGCAGACCGCCTTCAGCTTCCTTCCGGAGACTGGTACCCCGGCTTCCGCTGCAACAACGTCTTTCAGCGCTGCATTCTGGTCTTCAGCCCGGACGCGACGTACTGATGAATTTTGCGATGCCGCTTCCTCTCAGTTCAAGCAGGTGGCTGATCGCGCGCCACTTCGCAGCGGTCGTGCGCCAGCACGCGGCCCTGCACCTCGTCCAACCTGCGATACGATGTCGGCGAGGGGGGATGACGATGTCCAAGACGAACGTGCGAGCGCTGCTGTACGCGGCCCTGGGGGCGGTGCAAGCCGCCCCGCTGGCGCTGGCTGCGGGCTGCGATGGCGCGGTTGATGTGTCGCTGTTCAATCCGATCCAATGCAACAACATAGGCTATGTCGATGTCGCCGGGCTAACTCCCGCTAAGCCAGTCAACTACATCGAATATCGGGCAATCGGCGGGACCGGCGGGACCGGCGCGACGTTCAAGACGCTCTCGCAGAGCGGCACAGTCTGTGCGACTGCGACGAGCCCCGCTACCTGCCTCAGCGAGTTGGACAACCAGGCCAACCGCTCGGCGAGCAGCTTCAGGTGGCCCTGCGTTTCGAGCGGGCTGACCTGCAGTCGCAACGTGCTGGCTACCACGCGGGCTGATGAGGTAGCGGTCGCCGCCGATGCCACGACGGTCACCGCGATGCTGGCGCCAATCGATAGCGAGCAAGATGCGGTCTTTGTCGCCATGGCCAGCGGCAAAGAGTCGAGCTGCCAAGACAAGAACCTGGGGGCCGTGCGCAGCGTCGCGGGCGGTTATGAAGTGGTCGCCAGCACCGATCATGTCTGCGGCGGCGACGGACTGCAGCAGTACCTGCTATTCGTCGATTCCGAGGGGCATGTGACCGAGAAGTCGCGCCACCAGCTGCAAGCCGGCTTGCCTGGCTGCGTCATCGGTCGTCGTCCCGTCGGACTGCGGCCCGCCAAGCGGGACCGCGCCCCCACACCTAGCGTCGTGGGTCAGCACCTGGCCCGCTGCGCTCGCCTGGAAGCGGCATCGGTCACGGCCTTCCTGCGCCTTCATGACGAGCTTGCGGCACACGGTGCACCGCAGCACCTGCTGCGCCGCATCCGCACCGCTGCCCGCGATGAAGTAAGCCACGCCCGGCAGACTGCGGCGCTGGCCGAGGGGCACGGGGCACGTCCGGCCCGTTCGTCGGTGCGTGCGCAGCGGTTACGCTCGCTGTTTTTTGTTGCCCGCGAAAACGCAGTCGAAGGCTGCGTGCGCGAAACCTATGGCGCGCTGGTCGGTCTATGGCAAGCAGGTCATGCCAAAGACCCTGGGATCGCCCAGCAGCTTCAGCGCATCGCCCAAGATGAGATCCGGCACGCCACGCTGTCTTGGGACGTCGCGCACTGGATCGCGCCTCGGCTATCGGCGCGCCAGATGCGGGCCCTGATCCGTGCTCAAGCTCGCACGCTCGCTGCCCTGGAGCGCGAGCTTCTTACTCCGCCGGAGGCTGACTTGGTCACGCAGGCGGGCCTGCCGGATCGTGTCGCTGCCCTGAGTCTGTTTCAGGAATTCCGCGCCCGCCTGTGGCCCGCTGGGGTTGCATCCGCCCGCACCGCTTAAGGGGCTGCCAAGTCCTTTTTCATGGGACTCGACCTATGCACACCTAAGCAGCACTCGCCGCATAACCACGCTGTCCACAAAAGCGGAGCAGGTTCACTCTGATTCCTAAGTCCCCCCGCGGACTTAGAGCGTCTAACTAAACCGTCGAGAGGAACCCCAGCGGCAAGGAGGAAGGAGTGAGCGGCCTCCCGGCCGTGACCGACGACCGACGCGGCCGATGGGGTCCGCAACAGGTTTGGTTAGGCGCTCTTAGGAACGAGCCACCGCGTCTTGCGTGTCCCCTGTCAGCGGGGTATAGCGCCTGGCTCGAATCTGCTACGATGCTCAGCGGGCGAGTCGTCGCTAGCACGCCCAGGGGGATCTGACCATGTCGCTGAAAAAAGGCTCGGAAGGGGATGATGTTGTTGAGCTGCAGCAGGAGCTCAATGGGCTGGGCTTTGAGCTCGAAGAGGATGGGATCTTCGGCACCCAGACGCACAACGCGGTGATTACGCTGCAGACCATCTTTGGCTATGACGTCGACGGCGTTGCCGGGCCCGCGACGCGCAAGCTGATCCACAAGCAGTCGGAATACGGCTGGAACCTGGTCGCGGCTCGCAAGGCCTTCGTCAAGGGTGAGGGCCAGGCCTAGCCGCTTCGCCCCGCGCCATACCGCCACGTAGAAGATTCCATTCCCCGATTCAGCACATCGAAAAAGCGGCCGCTGCGATTTGTGATGATTGCGGAGATTGGCAGCTAATCCGGGCGTGGTGCGCGTCGGATCAGGGCTTGGCCTGTTCCGTTTCTAGTCGCTCGGCGAGGTTCTTGCGGCCGCTGCGGGCGTAGGTCGCGCAGGCGCTGGCGTCGATCAGCGCGGCCTTGCCCGACAGGCGGCGTAAGAGGTCACTCGCCGAGGGGTGTGGCGTCAGCATGAGGTCGCAGGGCAGGGACTCGATCACTTGTAGTCCCTGCCGGGCGGCCTCGACCCGCTGCGGGTGGCGGGTGAAGCGATAGCTGTCGGACGAGATCGTACTGACGCTATCGGCATATGCGATGGTCAGGCACTTGTCCTTTTCGCAGCTTGGCCAGGTCCAGCTCGTCGAACCGGGTGAGTGGGTCGGCGTAGCGTGCGCGGTGAATGCGATGCCGCCCACGCTCAGCGCCGTGCCATCAGCCAGCACGCGATCGACGCGCGCTGGCGCCATCGGATCCTTGGCCAGCAGCTCAAGCTGCGGATCATCGGGAAACGGCTTGCCGCTCCGCAGGGCCGCTGCCGCGCGGGGCCCGACCGCAAGCTGCGCCCCCGTGACCTTCATCAGCGCAGCGATGCCTCCTCCGTGATCGAAGTGCTCATGCGTCGACAGGATCCATTTCACCTGCCGCGGCTCAAAGCCCAGTCGACGCAGGTTTTCAAGGACGTGCGCTGTCGCCTCCTTCGGTCCGCTGTCGATCAGCACCAGGCCGGCTGGCGTCTCGATTAGCACCACGGTGACGCCACAGGTGCCGACGTAGAAGCTGCGTCCATGGATGTGGGCCGGCGGGGCGGGATCGCTCCAGCCCTCGCGATCACCACAGGCCAAAGCAATGTCCGGACTCACACCGCGGAGCGGCTGCGAAAGCCCGCTTGTCGCAAGCAGAGAAAGCGCGCAAAGGACTGTCCCAATTCGTGCCAACATTCCCGCTTCCTTCGCACGGCCGCGCGTTCCTGTAAAGGCAGGCGCGCAGGCTGGGTTGGGACCCTTTCAGAAAGCGGGCTGGCCACCAGCCAGGCTGGCACGGGAAGAATCCCGGGAGCGTGCGGGGATACACTGATAAAAATTCTAAACATTGAACAATTGGATTGCGATAAATGTCATTTGTGTTGATTGATGTAATTGGCAAAAAATGAGCTTAAGGCCGGCTGAGCGGGGCGCGCTCGGGGACACGGTAGCGTAGCTCGGCGAGGCCGCTGCCGACTTGCCGGACCGCGGTGAGCTGCAGCGGGGGCGAGGTCAGGCGTCGCGGGAATAGCGGCTTGCCTTGGCCTAACGTGACCGAGCCGACCTGGACGATCAGCTCGTCGAGGAGTCCGGCATCGTAGAACTGCCCGGCGAGGTCGCCGCCCCCCACCACCCAGAGGTTCTTGTCGGCTGCGGCGCGTCGCATCTGGGCGTGTATCGGACGCACGTCGCCGCGGACGAAGTACAGGTTGGCGCCGGCCACGCGTGGCAGGTCTCGCGACGAGAACACCCAGGTCGGCTGCTCATAGGGCCAGGCTCGGCCGACCTGCTCTTGCACCAGGGCAGCATGGCGCAGCATCCACTCGTACGTCGCTCTGCCCATGGCCAGGGCGCCAACTTCGGCAATGAACGCGGGATAGCTGGTGTCGCTGGGATCGCCGAGTGGGAACAGCCAATCCAGCGAGTCGTCCTCAGTGGCGATGAAGCCGTCTAGGCTGGTGGCCGTGTAGTACTGCGTTTTCATTCCGGAGATGCTGCCAGGTGGGTCTGACACTCGCGTTATGCCGATGGGGCTGAAGCCGTGTTCGGTGCGGTCTACGACGATCGCTCCGTCTGCATTCGGCATCGCGCCCACGGTGGGGGGTTAAGAAGGTGTTTACATATCAAGCTGCGAACGCCCTCATCTCGCATGTGCTGCACGGCTGGGGCCCTCCCCAAGCGGAGCTCGTGGGCTCAGCGGACGCGGCCTCCTTTTTTCGATTCCTGCCCGCGCGACCGGACTCCGCTTCATTCCGCAGTCGGGCCGAAGACCCTGCCCATTCCTGCCCGGTACGGGCAGGTGGGTGCTTACCGCCGGGGCTTAATTTGCTGAAGTGTCCGCTGACACGATGTGCTCGTAGCGCATCGGCAGATCGAACCTGTAGTTTTCGGTAAGCGGATTGGCGGTGAGCTGGGTGGAGAGCCAGGTAAGCCTGCTGTTACCACTTGGCTCCGGGGAGGTCATGATGACCATCTCGCGCTGGCCGGTGCCGCGGAAGTCGCCCACGGCGACCCCGGCCAAGTTGCCAGTGATGGTGTAGTTCGAAGGGGTGCCGAAGGTGCCGTTGCCCGAGTTGGGGTACACGCCGAGCTTGCCGTTTTCGCCGATGACCAGGTCGATGGGGCCATCGCCGTTGACATCGAGAAGCGCGATGCGGGTCGCAGTGACGCCGGCCGGCGTGATGTCTTGGAAGCTGCCGGTGCCAAGACAGTCGCTGCTGCTGAAGCTGCGCTCGATCTTGCCGCCGAGCAGTCGCGCGACGATATCGGGCTTGCCATCGCCGTTCATGTCAGCGACCTCAAGCTGGTTAGTCTGCACCGTGGGCTTATAGCCAAGCAGGGTGGCCGAGGCAGTGGTCGGTAAGAAGTCGAGTAGCTGCAGCTTAAAGTCGGTGGCGCGGGCGACTAGGACCCGGCTGCGGCGGTCGCTGCAGCTTAGGGTCGTCCCGGCGAGGGCGAATCCGTTCAACACCAGGGGATCGGCGCACTGATAAGCGCTGGCGCTGCTGGCGGCGCAGCGCAGGGCCGAGCCGTTGCTGCCACCCCCGACCAGCACAAACTCGCGCGCGCCGACGGCGCTGAAGGCCCCGCTGAAGATCATCTCGTTGGGGCCACCGGCGGTGGTCGACAGGTACTGCTGACCCAGGTTCGGCAGCGCGCCTGCCCCGGTGCCAAAGTAGCGACTGATGGCAATCGTCGCGCCTTGCGCACCGTCGCTGTAGGCGGCCAGCGCATCGTTGGTGCTGCCGGTGTAGAACGCACCGGCGAGGATCTTTTCTGCGGCTAGGCCGCGCCCGGCGATGAGCGGTGGCTGATTCGTCCACTGCGTGCCTCCCGGATAGACGGCAAGCAGGCCGTCCTGCATCAGCACCGCCAGGTCATCGAAGGCCCGCGGCTGGGCCTCGCTGAGCAGGTGACCGACCGCCAGCTTGCCCTTGTTGGGCTGGGCCGACTCGGCCCGCAGCGCCGAAAAGGTCAAGCTGCTGCGGGTCGCGGTGGTGGCCGTTAAGTTGGAAATGACATCGATCCCAGAGCCGCCAACCAGGACCGCTGCGTCATACTGGCCAGACGAAGCAAACTGCCCGACCACAATCTCATCAGGGATGCCAGATAGATCGATAGAATCATTTACTGGATCCATCCCGACATTCCCGCGCAGGATGTGGATAGAATTGGCAGTTGAGGTGGCATTTCCGCTGCGAATACCCACCAGCAAATCCTGGGTCTTATTGGTGTTCTTATAGGGGGGGACGACGAGGGTTGTTAAGAGAGAGGGGGGAACGGTTACGGAGGCAATCTGAAAGTTTTTGATGGTCGGATTTCCCCCGTTGCTGGCATATTTAATATCGATACTGCCATCGAGATAACCGATGGCAAGATCGTTGAGCGAGTCACCGTTGAAGTCGCCAATCGCGACCGCTCGCGGGATCTTGGACAGCATCGTCACGGTGTCCGAGCCGTCGGCCGACAGCAGGACTTCTAGATTTGGGGGTGTGCCGTCGAGGACGATGGCGATATCTGCTTTGTTGTCCCCGTCGAGAAAGCCGGTGGCGACCATCTCGGGATTGCCGCTCGCCTTGTAGGTCGTTGGTCCTACGAGCGTCCCGCCGGACGCCGGGTTCATCAGCTTGACATAGCGGGTCGCCCCCATCGCGAAGATATCGGGGACGCCATTGCCATCAAAGTCTCCGCGATAGAGCACTGCTTGGTCATAGGGAGGCGTCGTGTTGTAAAGCGGGAGTAAGCGGGGTTCGGCACCGAAGAATTCGCGATTCGAGCCAGCTGGCGGAACACCGCCGTCGGGAAGAGACCCACCGTCCCCGGCGCCCTCTGGCACACAGCGATGGAGAGTTGCATCGCAGACCGTACCGGCGGAACATTTACCGTCTCCGGGGTCGCAATAATCATTGTTAGGGGCGCTTAGATTGCCAAATAATGCTTCGCAGGCAATCGCAAATACCGCACCGGCGGCGAGAAAATACTTATACCGCATGACTTCCCCCTAACTAATGCTGTTATCAGAGCAGAGGCTATTTTTTGAACGGACCGGGAATTCCCAAAAGCACAATGCCGGCCATCGCCATATTCAGGCCGCCACCAAAGAGCCCAGCGCCGGGGGCCAAGGTGGTGTAGGTGCGGGCGCAGGCGCCCCCGCTGGCGTCGGCCGCTCGGACGCAGCTGCCGTCGATGCTGAGCATCGCCACACCGAAGCCGGCCACGACCAGCCCAGAGACCAGCGCCAGGCTCCCCGCGGTCAGGCGCCAGGCCGGGCGCCGTAGCTGCTGCGGGGCGACTGGGCCCGCAGACTCGGACAGGAGGGGCGCAGGCGGTGGCTCGGGGAGGGTGAGCTGCAGGCTCAGCTCGCGACGCTCGGAGGCGCGCAGGCTGATGACCCGCTCTTCGCTGGGCAGACCGACCTGCCGCACCAGGACGCGATGTTCTCCGGCAAACACAGTCTTCTTGTAGCGGCAGCCGGCCCAAACCTTACTGTCCACGATCAGCTCGGCGCTCCTGGGCTCGCAGGTGACGCTCAGTTCGGCGTGCGGGCGGTTGCTGCCGGCGGCGTAAACCCGTCCCACCAGGGCCAGGAGCGCGCCCCCGGCGGCCTCTTGAGCACAGCGCTGGCAGGACAGCTCTTCGGCGGCCGCTTCCTCGGCCACGACGCGATCGACCAGGGCGGCGCGGAGCTGCAGGCGATCGCCTTCGCTGACGCTGCGCACGACAAGAATGGCTTCGACATCGACCTTTTCGGCCAGCTCGATCTGGCAAGCGATGTCGCCCAGGCAGCTGGCAAGCTTGCGGCCCCCATCGGGCAGCGAGGAGAGGGCGAGATCGCTGCTGAGTGGTGACAGACGGCGCGTCAGCAGGGCCCGCTCAACCGACTGCTGCAGGCGGCTGCGCAGCTCGGGAGCGACGTTGCGAAAGTCCGAGACGAACAGCACACCCGGCAGGATGCTGAGCAGCAGGGCTCGACTCGACACATCGCTGCGCAGCTCGCCCAGGCGGCCAGCGGCGATCTGCACCTGATCTTCGATGCGCTTCTGGCCGCGCTCTAACAAGACCTTGTGCTCGCTCGGCGAAAGGAGGAGCGGCAGCGAGAGCGGCAGTTCGCCGACCAGGCGGCCATCGATATAGATGAGCGTGCCGCGCTCACCCAGGATGTTGAGCGTACCGGCGGGTGGACGGGGCAGGGCGAGGATGCGCTCAGCTTCCTTAATATCTGCCGCTAGGCCGGTGGGTGCTGCGGCGGGACCTGGTGTCGTCGTCGGCGCCGGACTGGGCGTCGCTGGAGCAGGGGAGGGGGGCGCGCTGGCGGAGCCGGCTTCTGGGCTGGCCGGCGAGTCGCCTTCGCGATCCAGATCGGGATCGGCGAGAAAGCGACGCATCAGGTCCTGGGCATCGAGGGTGCGGCCCTCGGCCTGGGCCAAGCGGCCCAGCAGGAACAGCCCCTGCGGACTGGGCGAGGCGGCATAGGCCTGGCTTAGGGCGCGACTGGCCGCGCCGCGGTCGTTGGCCTGCAGCGCCGCTACGCCTTGCGCGCGCAGTCGATCGGCCTGCGCAGAGCTGCGCGGCTTGCCCCCGCGATGCCCCGCAGCGTGTCGCCCATCCCGGGCTTGCGCCGACGCTGCGGCCAGCAGGCTGAGCCCGGCGCAGAGCAGCCAGACCAGCCACGTCACACGCTGCGTTCGGCAGGGCACGGCGCTCGCCTGGCACGAGACAGGCTGGCCAGAGCTGAGACCAGAGAGGGGCCGGAGCGACATCGCGAACCCCCGATCTTAGCAGCCCCCCCGGCCGAGCCCCCCGACAAACGCGACTCCCCGCAGCGCGCGTCGACCCTCGGCGACCCCGGACGTTCGCCCTAGCTGGGACACGCGCTTGCGCTATCGCGGAGGTGGGAGGCTGGAGTATGGTGCCCTCGATGAGCTCCTCTGTCCTGCCTTCGATCCTGCTCTCCAGCCCACCTAAAGGAGGCGGCTCCAGACCTGGGGTCGACCTTCGCTCGGATACCGTTACGCGCCCGGGTTCGGCCATGCGGGCCGCGATTGCCGAGGCGGTGGTTGGCGACGATCTGTACGGGGAAGATCCGACGGTCCTTTCGCTACAGGAACAGGTAGCGGCGCTGCTCGACAAGGAGGCGGCGCTGTTCGTTCCGTCGGGCACGATGGCCAATCAGCTGGGCCTGCGCCTGCACACGCAGCCCGGTGACGATGTGCTAGTTAGCGAAGGCGCGCACATCAAGTGGTACGAAGCCGGAGCCGCCGCGGCGCTGTCCGGTCTGCAGCTCGTCACCGTGGGGGCTCCCGAGGGAGCGGGCCTGTTTTCGGCTGCTGAGTTGCACGCTGTCTATCAGCCGCGGCGCAGCGATCACGCCGCGGCTCCGATGACCCTGCTGTGCCTAGAGAACACCCACAACCGCGGTGGGGGCCGGGTCTGGCCGATGGCTCAGATGGCAGCCGTCTGCGCCGCCGCGCGCGAGCTTGGGATGCGTCTGCATCTCGACGGAGCGCGGCTGTGGAACGCCGCGACGGCGCTGGGCTGCTCACCGGCTGATCTGTCAAGGCCGTTTGACACGGTGTCGGTCTGTCTTTCCAAAGGGCTCGGCGCACCGGCCGGTTCGCTGCTCTGCGGGCGACGGAGCGATATCGATCGGGCGCGGCGCTTCCGGCGCATGTATGGCGGCAGCATGCGGCAGGTCGGGATTCTGGCGGCCGCTGGCTGCTACGCGCTGCAGCATCACATGGCGCGACTCGGCGAGGATCACGAGCACGCTCGACTTCTTTCGGCGGCCCTGACGGGGCTGCCCGGAGTGCAGGTGGTGCAGCCAGTCGAGACCAACATCGTCCTTTTTGATCTTCTGCCCGGGCTCCCGGATGCGGCGACGCTGGTGTCGGCGCTGGCGGCGCGCGGCGTGCTGGTGTCGGCGTTTGGGGCGCGGCGCATCCGACTGGTGACCCACCTGGATGTGGATCGCTCGGCTTGCCTGCATGCCGCTGAGCAGCTGCGAAGCTTCCTGCAGACGGCGGCGTCCGCCCTGCCGGTATCGGTCTGAAGTCCTGCCGTGCTGTTCGGGAGCCGCCCCATGATGCGCTGTCCCCCGCCCGCCGCTTTCCGTCCGCTGCCTCGCCCGCTGCCGCTCTTGCTTATGCTTGGCCTGGGCTGGCTTGCTGCCTGCAATCACGCGCAGCCGCTGCCTGATGACTTGGGGCGGGCGCAGCAGGCCGAGCGGGCCCAGAATCCCGAGCTGGCGCTGGTCGAATACGAGGCCATCGTGGCGCACTGCCGCACCAGCCGACGCAGCGAGTCGAAGGATCCCTGTGGCACGGCAGCGCTGCGTCGCGGCCAGGTCCTAGAACAGCTTGGCCGCTTTGCCGA
The DNA here is from genome assembly GCA_937952145.1 of uncultured Myxococcales bacterium. GTDB lineage: Bacteria > Myxococcota_A > Polyangia > Palsa-1104 > JAEUJZ01 > JAEUJZ01. The sequence continues at coordinate 21,270 of CALFYE010000472.1, read as the reverse complement.
GTCGGCGGGGGCCTACAGCGAGGCGCGCACGCTGAGTCATGAGCCACGAAACCAGGCGCGCGGTCTCTTCCGGGCGGCTCACCTGATGGCGGGGCCGCTGGGTCAACCGGCGGAGGCCAAGGCGCTGTGTCGCGAGATCATGACGACGTGGCCGGCTGAGGTCGCGGCCGAGGATGCACTCAAGCTCTACGTCGAGCTGGGTGTGGATGGCGGCGATCCGCAGCTTGCGGCGCAACTTTTGGCACTGGCCGATACGCTGCGACCGTACGAAATCGTCGCGAGCTTTGCGCTGTATCACGCGGCCCGCGCGCTTGAACGCAAGGGGGATGCGGGGGCCCTGCCGGCCTATGACGAGATCTGGCGGCGCTATCCCCGCGGTCCGCTGTTCGATGATTCGCTGATGGCGGCGGCCCGTTGGCTGCGTGAAAAGCGGCGTCCTTCCGAGGCGGCAGAGCGGCTGGAGCGCCTGCAAGCGACCTTCACCAAGTCCATTCTCGTGGGTCACTACAACAAGCTGCTTCTCGACGAGGGCGCGATTCTCCTGGGCGAGATCTACCTGCAGGATCTGAAGCAACCCGAGCGCGCGATTACGACCCTGGAGCGCTTCCTCACGCGCCAGCGCACGTCGCTGCTCTGCGATGATGCCCTGCTGCTGATGGCAGAGGCCGCGCTGCAGCGTCACCCCACAGCAAGCGCCGATGATCGACAGCAGGCCTGCGGCTATCTGGATCGCTTACTCCGGCAGTATCCCGACGGCAACCGAGTGCGCCGGGCTGCCGAACGGCAGGACCAGTTGGGCTGCCTGGCCGCACCGCACTGAGCAAATACCGAAGCCCGAGAGCGCTTTCGGAGTCTGTTCCTCCGACGGAAAGTGGAAAATACTTAGGATGCCGAGGCCCCAGCGTGAGTTCCGCAATTGTCCTAGGTTGGTTGAGGTCATGACTTGTGCGTAGCCGGCGTTCCTCGTGGCTGACCCGGGTTGTTTTTTCTGCGGGCTCGGTCAATAACCGATTGCACCAGCGTCCGCTTTTTGAAAGGCTGATCCAGATGGCAACAAGTATTCGCATCGCCCTAGTAGAAGCGCAGTCGCTTGTGCGCGAGGCGCTCGTATTTCTGCTTAAACAGACTCCGGGAATCGAGCTGGTCATGCACACGAGTGGCCAGGACTTGTCCCAGATCATGACTGCGGCCGAGCAGTCCCAGGTGTTGCTTCTCGAACCGCCTGAGCTAGGCGGTCTGGATCTGCTGCAGAAGCTGATGCAGACCTGCCCTGGGGTGAAGATCCTCGTGCTCTCGTCCAATGTCAGCCCAGCCTCGGCGGCTCGTGCCCTGTGTGCTGGTGCCATCGGCTACGTTCCCAAGACGGCCGACCTCAACGATGTCGTGGTCGGTATCCGCACGGTGCTCACCGGCAAGCGCTACATCTCGCGCGTGCTGGAAGCCAAGGAAGTCGATCGGCTGTACAAAAAAGGAATGCACGCGTTGCGTTTCCCCGTCGACGCGCTGACTCCGCGGGAGCGTCAGGTGTTCGAGCAGACGGCCAAGGGGCTGACCAATGTCGGCATCGGCCGTGCGCTGGGAATCAGCAGCCGCACCGTCGAGATTCACCGCGCCAATGCGATGCGCAAGCTGCATGCGGATAACCTAGCGGCGCTGGTCCGCTGCGCCTTCCGCTATGGTGTGCTGAACATCGATCCTGCGCTTGATACCCCGCCCGAGAACACCTAGCCCGCCGCGTCTTCCGCTCCGCCCCTCCCGTTCGCTCCGCTCGCTCGTTCCTCTGGCCTCGTTCTTCTGGCCCCGTTCTTCGCTCCGCTTCCCCGTACCTCGTTCGAGCGTCGATTCGGCGGTGGGTATGCCCACGCTCGGATGGCCCGTGGCGTTCCCTGCTCGCGTGGGTGCTGGCGAAGGCTGCTCCCGCCACACGCTGCACCGGCGCCGGGCTTGCCGCTCAGGTGGCGGGGCGGTGGTAGCGACGGATAAAGATCTCGCGCAGGGGCGCTTCGTCGCGCAGCAGAGCCAGCGTCTCGTCCGCATGATCGGCGCAGAAGCCGTTGCCGATCAGCATGTCGATGTCCTTGCTGACCCCTTCGGCTCCGAGCGCCGCGGCGGTAAAGCTGGTGGCCATCGAGAAGAAATAGATCAAGCCGCGCTGGCGCGTGCACAGGATGGCAGCCATCTCGGCATGCGGTGCGCTGACGCAGCTAACGACCAGATCGTACTCGGCTGGGCTCGCGCTTCCCGCGGCGGTGGCTAGCTGGGCGAGAGCGAGGGGATCGGTGGCATCAGCGGTCAGCACGTGATCGAAGTAGGGGAGGCTGGCGGCTTCCTGCGCCGCGCGCGGCAGGCTCTCGATGCCGACGATGGTGCGGGCTCCGGCGCGGCGGGCGGCGGCCGCACATAGCAGTCCCGACTTGCCGCCGGCCCCCAGGATCAGCACGCGCTCGGGCGACCGCGTGCGACACAGCCGGAAGACCTGTGGTCCCGCTCCCGCCACGTCGAGCGCCGACAGGGTCACCGACTCGGGCAAGAAGTCGGGCAGCCGCGCAAAGACGCCCGAGGCAAACAGCACGGCGGTACCGCGCACATCGATCTGATGCGTGTCGAGGTGCACCGCCAGGATCTCATCGAGCAGGAGCGGGGTCAGCGACAGCGAGACCAGCGTGGCGATCGGCTCGCCGGGGCGCAGGCTGTTGTGCGGTGCCGGGAGCTCGCTACCGATGCGCAGGACGCGTCCGAGCAGCATGCCTCCCGAGCCGGTCACGGGGTTGTGCATCTTGCCACGCGTACCGATGGTCTCGCGCACTCGTCGAGCCACGCCACTCGCCAGATCCTCGCCAGCGGTCTGCGCCGCGTGCTCCATCTGGCGAAAGCTGGCGGCATCGATGTTGAGGCGCTCGACCGCGATGAGTAGCTCGTGCGCAGCGCCCTGCGGATGGTCGGCGCGGTTGTCGACCCGCCAGGCGGCTTGCGGCAGGGCCGAGGCGGGCTCGATGGTGCGATGACAGCCATATCGAAACATCAGGGACGTGGTGGACATCCCTCTGTTCTTACAGAGCTCTTGCCGGCTGGGAACTTTCTTTTGCGCGACTTCGTCACAGCACGGCCGACCCGTCGAGCGTACGAGTAGGGGAATGGTGGAGTTCGCCGCGCAGCCCACAGGCTGTCGGTGCAGGTTGGGGCCGCAGCGTACAAGATGAGGACGATGCGGGTTGGCAGCCGGCACACGCCCTTCCGGGGGGAGGAGGGCAGGTCGAAGGCGGGCGCGCGGATCGCGTCCAGAAACTCCCCCCAGCCTAGCCCTACGAACCTAAAGGAGAGCATCCATGAACACCCTACGTCGCCTTGTCCTGGCTTCCCTGCTCGTTGCTCCGCTGGCCTCGTTGTCGGCCTGCGGCGGCAGCGCCACCTTCAGCTCGACCGACGCTGAGATCGCGGCAGACTCGACGGATACTGCCGATGTCGTCTCGGGCCTGACCTCGGTGAGCAGCGATGGCGTCGACGTTCAGGCGAGCGGCTTGACCAGCGCCAGCGCCGCCACTGCAGCCGCCGCCGCTGCCGGGGCGAAGTTCGTCCTGCCGGCCTGTCTGACCAAGAACGTCGTTGGCAACGTCGCGACCTACACGATGAACAGCTGCAGCGGCCCCTACGGCCTGCTGCTCGTCACGGGCACCCTGACCGCCACCTATACCGTCTCGGTGAGCGGCGGCACGCCCAGCGTGACCGTCGATCTCGCGGGCACTGGGCTCAAGGTGAACGGCATGACCGTTGATGTTGCGACGACGGCCAAGATCTCGGGCCCCAGCACCAACCGCACGGCGAGCGTGACCTCGACCAGCAAAGCCACGACCATGCGCGGCAACAGCATCACCCACGCCGGTCAGTACGACGCGACCTGGGATGGCATGTGTATGACGCTGTCGGGAAACTTTGCCACCCAGACGATGAACAACAGCTATGCCACCGTAATCTCTGGCTACAAGAAGTGCCTCAACGCCTGTCCGACGCAGGGAACGGTGACGTTTACCAACCTCTCGAACACGCTTACCATCACCTACAGTGGCGGCAAGCAGGCCAAGCTGGTGGTAAACGGCGGCGCGCAGCAGACCATCAACCTGCTCTGCCAGGGCTAGTTTCCGTCACGCCGCACCCGCCCTCCGTTTCGCCAAAAGTGCTTGCGGATTCGCGCGCCTACCTGGCTGAGCGCGTCGCTGGCTTGGCGCTGCGCTGCTCCCCTGCGAATCCCGCGCTCTTCGGTTGAACGTCTATTTTCGTCGTCGCGAAGCTGATACAATCAGTTTGCTCTGCGCAGAAGCCATTGGTGGGGCGCAGCGAGCGGGTAGGACCAGACTGCGACAAGGGCCAGAGCACGTGGGAGAGAGTCTATGACGATGTCGCTTATCGGCAGGCGCTTGGGCAACTACGACATCCAGAGCCAAATTGGCGAGGGTGGCATGGGTGCGGTGTATCTCGGCGTGCACCCATCTATCGGCAAGCGCGTGGCCATCAAGGTCTTGCACGAGGAGCTGGCGAGCAAAGCCGACGTCGTGCAGCGCTTCTTCAACGAAGCCAAAGCCGTCAACGACATTAGTCACCCGAACATCGTCGACATCATCGACTTCGGCGAGACGACGTTCGACGGCTCTTCGTTTAAGTACATCATTATGGAGTTCCTCGACGGCGAGAGCCTGGCGTCGCGCATGCGGCGAGAAGGCGTCACGATCCGCGAGTCGATCACCGTCTTGATGCAGTGCGCCAGCGCGCTCGCCGCCAGCCACTCCAAGGGCGTCATCCATCGCGACCTCAAGCCCGAGAACATCTTTCTGTGCAATCGCCCCGGCGATCGCAACTACGTCAAGCTGCTCGACTTCGGCATTGCCAAGCTGACCAGTGACTCGGGCGCGGCGCTGTCGCAGAAGACGCGCACCGGCATGGTCATCGGCACGCCGACCTATATGAGCCCTGAGCAGTGCGATGGCAAAGGCCAGATCGACGCCCGCGCTGACATCTACGCCCTCGGCGTCATGATGTTCGAGCTCCTCACGGGTCGCGTCCCCTTCCCCGGCGACGGCTTCGGCGAAGTGTTGGTCGCGCACCTGACGCGCGAGCCGGATGCCCCGCGCAGCATCAACCCCAACATCCCGCCCGAGATCGAAGCGATCATCCTGCGCTGCCTCAAGAAGAAGAAAGAAGATCGCTTCCAGTCGATGAACGACATGCTGGCGGCGCTGAGCGATCCCGGTCCGCACTATCAGGCTTTCGTGGCGGGTCGCCCGGCTCCGGTGGCGACCGGCGCCGTGAATATTCCGACGCCGCCTCCGACTGGGGCGATGCCGATGATGCAGAACCCGATGGGCACCGGCGCGATGCAAGCGGTCGGTGGCATGCCCGGCCAGGCCGGTCGCTCGCCCTCTGCGGTTTGGGCGGTGGTCAACCCCAACATGCCGCCGCAGATGCAGCAGCAGATGATGCAGCAGCAGATGATGCAGCAGCAGATGATGCAGCAGCAGATGCAGATGATGCCGCCGATGCAGTCGGGGGCGCAGCAGATGATGCCGATGCCTCCCGGTGCGGCTCCCATGCCGACCGGCATGATGATGGCGCCGGGCATGGGCTCGGGCCTGACCCCGGCGTTGGGCGGCGACATGATGCCGATCCCGGGGGCGATTGCTGGTCCGCGACCGACGACGCTGTCGGGAGCTTCGGCCGAGCAGTCGGGGCGACGACGACCACTCAACGTGCTGATTGGCTTTGTGGGCGCGGTGGTTATCGGCGCACTGGTGATCATCACCGCCAAGCTGGTCGGCAAAGATCGCACGCCGGCCGTGACGCCACCCAAGGACGCGATGGTCAGCATCCTGCTCAAGACCGATCCGCCCGATGCCGAAGTCATGCGCAGCGACGAGCTAGATGAGGTGGGCAAGACGCCCTACAAGTTCCAGGTGAAAAAGGGCAGCAAGCCCATCGACATCAAGGTGCGGTTGAGCGGCTACAAGGAAGAGACGCGCACCATCAACGCTGGTGAAGATCAGACCCTAGAGATCAACCTGGCGAAGGAAGCGAGCAGCGAGCCGGCCGCTCCGGTCGATACGGGCAGCAAGCCCAAGAAGGGCAAGCCGCCGAAGGAACCGCCCGCCACCGATACCAAGCCGGCCAAGGCCAAGGAACCGGCGGCCGATGTCGATGCCAAACCGGCCAAGAGCAAAGAGAAGCCGGCGGCGGATGTCGATGCCAAGCCCGCCAAGAGCAAAGAGAAGCCGGCGGCCGATGCCGATGCCAAGCCGAGCAAGGGTAAAGAGAAGCCAGCCGCCGATGCCGATGCCAAGCCAGCCAAGGGCAAGGGCAAGGGCAAGGGCAAAGACAAAGACAACGGTGACGGCATCCTGACCCCCGTGTTCTAGCCCCCCTCCTCGACGGCGGACGCCTCGTACCGCCGGCCGCCCGCTTCCCGCTTCCCGCTCCTCGCCTCTCCTTGTCCAGCATCGCTGAGGCATCCATCGCCCTTGCTGGCTCGCTTTGTCGTGCCAATCGCTCGGGCTGCGCGCTGCTGTGCGAGCGAATTGTCGCAATGCAAAAGAGAATGCCATATTCTCTTTTGCATCATGCCGCAGCGCCCCAAAGACACCATGCGTGCCGCTATCCTGCGCGCCGCCGCCAGCGAGTTCGCGGACCATGGCTTGGCCCAGGTTCCGCTTTCGCGCATCGCCGAGCAGGCTGGGACTTCGATCGGCAACCTCTACAAGTACTTCGCCAACAAAGAGGCGCTGTTCCAGGCCGCGGTGCCATCGGCCGTCGCGCCCCAGCTGGCCCGCCTGTTGCGGCAGCGAATCGAGGCGCTGCACGGTGTAAAAGAGGTGCGCACGCTGCCCGCGGGACACCCCTATCACCGTCAGGGCGAGGCGCTCTTGCAGTTCACTCTGCAGCATCGCCATGCGCTGCGCTTCTGGCTTGATCACAGCGAGGGTACGCCGCTTGCCGGCTTCCCCGAGCGCCTGGTCACTCGCTTGACCCAGCTGTCGATCGCGTACGCGCGCCGCACCTATCCGCAGATCGGCCTTGATGCAAGTCGCCGGCGGGCACTGCAGCGCATCTATCGCGGCTTCTTGGGATCGCTGTCGGCGATCCTGCGCGAAGAGCAGTCGCCGGCGGCCCTGCAGCGAGCAACGGGCCACCTGACCGAGTATCACCTGGCGGGTCTGCGCGCTTTTTTCTTGGCAGCGCAGTCGCAGGGCCAGGACGGGGGCCACAGCAAAAAAACGACGAAGACCAAGGAGAGTGCATGCTGAGCAAGACGACGATCGGTCCTTCGCCCTACCACGCGCTGGTCCGCCGACTCTTGGACAGTCCTTCCCTGGTGACTGAGCTACAGGCGCTGCCCGCCCCGCGCTTTGCGGCGCTGGTGCGCGAGATCGGGCTGGAAGACGCCGGCGAGCTAGTCGCCATGGCGACGACCGAGCAGCTCGTCACGGCCTTCGATGAAGATCTGTTTGTCAGCCAGCGACCGGGCGAGCGCGAGACGTTTGATCCCGAGCGCTTTGTCACTTGGCTGGAGGTGCTGCTCGAAGCGGGCGACCGCACCGCGGCGGATCGGGTGGCTGAGCTGTCGCCGGACTTTGTCGTGCGAGCGCTGTCCAGCCTGCTGCTGGCGCTGGATCACGATGCGCTGGCTGTGCGGATGAGTGAGGCGGGCCGGCAGGGCGCGCGGGCTGAGAAAGCGATCGAGAGCTCGCTGTCTGAAGAGATCGATGGCTACCTGCTGATTGCTCGTCGTCCTGACGGCTGGGACGCGGTGCTGGCGCTGATCCTGGCGCTTGATGAGCGGCATCGCGGGCTGCTGGAGCGGCTGCTCGATCGCTGCGCCTATCTTTGCCGCGGGTATGTCGATGACCTGGCCGCGCTGCACGAGGTGCTGTCTGCAGAAGAGTCGCTGGCCGAAGACGTCGAGGCCGAGCGCGAGGAGCGGCGCACGACCCTGGGCTATGTCGAGCCGCGCGCTGCCCGCAGCTTCCTAGCGCTGTGCCGGCAGCCTCTGGCTGGCTCGTGGCTGACGCCGCCGCGCGATCCGCTGACGGCGGCCTACTTCCGCGCGCGCCGGGGGGGCACGACGACGGCAAGGACGGCAACGACAGCGACGACGGCAACGACAGCGACGACGACAGATCCCGCGGCGAGCCACCCTGCCCCCTCGCCTCTGGCTGAGCTATTGGCTGCGAGCGAGCGCGGCGCGGAGCGGGGTGAGTCTGCGCAGCGACAGCTTGCTGCGGGGGGGGCTGACCCATCGACAGCGATAGCGAGCTTGCTGGCTGCCCTGCACGAGCTTCATGCGGTGGCGCCGTCCACTGCTGCAAGTCGGATGGATGAGCTGGGCTACCTGGCAAACGTCCTCGTGGCGGGAGCGGGGGGCGGTGCGCGGGGACGTGAGCCACTGCGACCTCTTCCGGCGGCGGAGGCCGCGCTGGCCACCGTGGCGCTGGGAGCCGAGCTGGCGGCCCAGGCGGCGCGGGACCGCAAGAGCGAGCACCCAGCGACGACAGCTGAGCTGCTCGCGATCCTCAAACGCTGCCCCGCCGATGTCCTTTTTCGCGGGGCGGCAAGTGCGCTCACCAGCCAAGCTAGCCTGGGCGGGCGGATCTTTGTCGCCTCCCCAGCCGAGCTTGCCGAAGTCCTGCCCAGCTTGACTCAGCGGCCAGCCCGAGCCGGCGCTAGGTCGCGCTAAAGCGTTGAAACTCCGTCGGATCGTGGGCGCAGAACAGCTGCACTTCGCCCCCGTGCTGGATGGCAAGCTGGCGCAGCCGCTCTTGATTGCGCAGCCGATCTTCTCCGTCGTACTGCGCGATCTTCTGGAAGTTATTCAGGATGCCGGGGCAGTGGCGACCGCTCTTGCCCATCTCGCCGTGATAGAAGTAGGCGTCGCCGCAGTGCAGCACCCATTTTCCGTCGCTGCGCACGGCAATTGCGCTGTGGCCGCGGCTGTGTCCCTGCACCGGCACGATCAGGATCTCATCGGCAAGTCCAGCAACCTTGGGCAGGGCGCGCACGCGAGCAAATCCGAACCAGGTGTCGCCGCCTTCTAGCTGGTGACGCTGCCAGTTTGGGCCGTGCTCCCAGTTCGGCTCGATGTAGCGGGCCTTCTCCATGAAGCCGGAAGGGCGCATCGCCGCCTGGTACTCGTCTTCAAAGACGTGCACTTCGGCCTGGGGAAAGTCGGGCAGGCCGCCGGCGTGATCGAAGTCGAGGTGGGTAAGCAGGATGTGGCGGACGTCACGTACGCCAAAGCCCAGGCGCTCGATCTGACTCAGCGCGGTCTCGCGGATATCGAGGCGCGGTCCCATCAGGAAGCCGGTACCTGGCGGCATGTGCCGTGCCGGCTCGCGCAGCGCTTTCTGACCTAGCCCCGTATCGACCAGCATCAGGCCCGCTTCAGACTCGATAAGCAGGCAGTGACACACCAAGTGGCCATGATCATTGAGACGTTGGCCAACCAGCGGCGGGCAGAAGGTTGCGCAGTTGAGGTGGTGGATTTTCATGGCCTACAGGATACGACATTCGCGATCGTCACGGACCCCGACGACAAAGCGGCGTATCATGAGCGGGCGGTGGCAGTTCCTGCCGCCATCAAAGGGAGTTAGGTCGCATGTCGCAGTCCCTGTCCCCGGCCCGCCGAGCCTTCGCCGCCCGGCAGCGCGTCCCCCGCCGCTTTCGCTATGTGGTCTCTCGTCTGGCTTTCCTTTTGGGTTTGTTGGCGCTCCCTGCTTCGTCAGCGCTGGCCCAGAAAGGCGGCAAGGATCGCGGGGCGGCTGGCAGCATCGAAGCCGCGCTGCCCGCGGTGCGCAACGGGCTTGCGATTCCCGAGCCGCTGCGTCCCTGGGTGGGCTGGGTCCTCCATGGGCAAGAACAGGTGCTGTGCCCGTCGCTGCACGACCATGCTGATGACGACGAGCGCCGCTGTGCTTGGCCGGCTCGGCTGCAGCTAGTGCTTGGCGAAAAAGGCGGACGCTTTACGCAGAGCTTCCGGCTGTTCAAGCGGGAGTGGGTGGCGCTGCCCGGCAACCACAAGGCCTGGCCGCAGGATGTCCGCGTCGACGGAAAACCCGCGGTGGTGGCTTCTCCCGAGAGCAAAGACGGCGACAGCGAGGGCGACGACAGCGACGACGAAGAAGGTGGAGCGCCCCCCAAGGTCCTCTTAACGCCGGGCGAGCACACGGTGAGCGGCAACTTCCTGTGGGACGAGCTGCCCGAGTCGCTGCAGGTGCCGACCTCGACGGCGCTCCTGAGTCTGAACTTGCGCGGCGCGGCGGTGCCTTTCCCCAGTCGCGATGCCGAAGGCCACCTGTGGCTGCAGCGGCAGTCCAGCACGGAAGAGGAAGACGTCCTCGATATGACGGCGCAGCGCCGAGTCAACGATGAGATCCCGCTGCTCCTGACCACACGGCTAGAGCTGCGCGTGTCCGGCAAGAGCCGCGAGGTGCTGCTGGGGCGCGTGCTGGCCGATGGCTTTGTTCCCGTTTCGCTAGTGAGTCCGCTGCCGGCGCGGCTGGAGCCGACCGGTCGCCTGCGCGTGCAGGTCCGCCCGGGCACGCACGTGCTGACCTTATTGGCTCGACACGAGGGGCCAGCCAATGAGCTCAAGCGTCCCGACCCCGGCGGGCCCTGGCCGGAGAATGAAGTCTGGGTATTTGAAGCTCAGCCAGCCCTGCGCCAGGTGACGGTGGAAGGCGTCCCGGCGATCGATCCGCAGCAGACGACTCTGCCCGATGACTGGAAGCGCCTGCCTTGCTATCCGCTGTCGCGCGGCGACACCATGAAGCTCGTCGAGCAGCATCGCGGCGATGCCGAGCGTCTGCCGGATCAGCTCGATCTATCGCGTGAGATGTGGCTGGACTTCGACGGCGGCGGCTACACGCTGTCCGATCACATCACCGGCACGCTGAGCCGCACCTGGCGCTTGGAAGTGAACCCCGGCACTGAGCTCGGGCGCGTGGCGATGGACGGCAAGGATCTATTTATTACCCGCTCGACCGTCGAGGGCGTCGAGCGAGCCGGCGTCGAGCTGCGGCAGGGGCAGGTCAACCTGACCGCCGATAGTCGCTTGCTCAGCCACTTCGGTCAGGTGCCGGCGGTGAGCTGGAACATCGATTTTCACAAGGTCGTCACGTCGCTGAACCTGCCGCCGGGCTGGCGCTTGTTTCACGTCAGCGGGGCCGATGAAGCGCCGGATACCTGGCTGCGCCACTGGACGCTGCTCGACCTGTTCTTGGTGCTGCTCATCGCGCTCGCTGTCGGGCGGCTGTTTGGACTGGGCTGGGGCGGGCTGGCTCTGCTGGGGCTCGCGCTGTCGCTGCCCGAGCACAACTCGCCGCGCTGGGTGTGGCTGGCGGTGCTCGCGGCCGAGGCGCTCTATCGCGTGCTGCCCGACAGCGCGACGCGCTTGCGGCCTTTCCTGCGCTGGCTGCGCTTAGCGACATTCTTGGCGCTCGCGCTCTCGCTGATCTCGTTTTCGGCGCAGCAGGTGCGCATTGGCCTGCACCCCGCGCTAGAGCGTCAGGACTCGCCGCTGGAAGACGAAGAAACCTGGCTGCAGCGATCGAGCAGCCTGAGCAACAACATCAACATGATGCCGGCCAGCAAGGCCGAGCCGCAGAAGCAAGCCGCCTCGGTATTCAACCAGGAGTCCGGCCTGGGCCGCGACGCCGACGATGCCTTGGGTGGCCTGGTCGGCAACAGCCCGGGGGGTGGTGGTGCTCCCGATGCCGAGCCGATGCAGCAGCGGATGGGCCTGCTCAAGAGCAAGCCGAAGTACGACCGCGATGAGAAGAAAGAAGGGCCGTCTCTGGTGAGCCGCAAGGTAGCGGGGCCGATGAACAACGTGCAGCGTCGGATGTACCAGAAGGAATACGATCCCAACGCCATGGTGCAGACTGGCCCGGGTCTGCCGCGCTGGCACTGGAATCGCGCCGTGCTGCACTTCTCGGGCTCAGTCGAGCGCTTGCAGAAGCTGCGCGTGTACCTGATTCCGCCGACGGCAAACCTGATCCTCCTTCTGGGTCAGGTGGCTTTGCTGCTGCTGCTCGCGCTGCGTATCTCGGGGGCTGGCGAGGGGCTGATGGGTCTGTGGCGACGCGATGGCCGCTCGCTGCCGGTTGGGGGCAGTCCGCTTGTCGCCCTGATCCTCGCTTTGTCGCTGGTCGCACCGACGCTGGCGCGCGCCGAGCTGCCGAGCCAAGAGCTCTTGGACACGTTGTCCGAGCGCCTGCTCGCCAAGCCCAGCTGTCATCCCAAGTGCGCTTCCAGTTCGCGCTTGCAGCTTGAGATCAAGCGCAACTTCTTACGCATGCGGATGGAGATTGGTGCGGCGGCGGCGACCGCGGTCCCGCTGCCCGGGGGCGCCGATCAGTGGACGCCTGAGCAGGTTATTCTCGACGGAAAACCGGCACAGGCGGTGGCCCGTAGCGAGGATGGTCACCTGTGGCTAGCGGTTGACGAAGGCAGCCATCAAGTGATCTTGGAAGGCCGCTTGCCCAGCCGCGAGACGGTGCAGATCGCGCTGCCGCTAAAGTCGAGTCGCGTCGAAGCCAAGGCCGAAGGCTGGCGGCTCGATGGCTTACATGAAGATGGTCTCGCCGATGACAACCTACAGCTCAGCCGCAAAGGCGGGGGCAAGGCCGGTGCACCCAAAGGTGGCGATGGCGAAGACGGCGAGGAAGGCGAAGCCGCGGACGCGACCGAAGGCGACAGCGACGAAGCCAGCAGCGACAGCGGCGCCCTGCAGAGCGGTGCCCTGCCGCCGTTTGTGCGCGTCGAGCGCGAGGTGTCGATTGGCCTCGACTGGGCCGTCGATACCCGCGTCGTGCGCCTTGGCCCCAGTCAGAGCGCCGTGGTCTTGGAAGTGCCGCTCCTGCCCGGCGAGTCGGTGACCAGCTCTGAGATCCGCGTGCAGGGTGGCAAGGCGCTGATCAACATGGGCCCCGGTGTGTCCGAGGTTAGCTGGAAGGCGCTCTTGTCCGAGAAACCGCAGATCGAGCTGACCGCTGGTCGCGGCCTGCCCTGGACCGAGCTGTGGCGGCTATCGGTGAGCCCCATCTGGCACGTCGAGTGGAACGGCATTCCCGTCGTGCATCAGCAGGACAGCAGCGGCCAGCATCAGCCCGAGTGGCGTCCCTGGCCGGGCGAGTCGGTGCGCATCATCATCACTCGACCCGAGGGCGTCGCCGGTCGCACGCTGACCATCGATCACAGCGAGCTCTCGCTGACCCCGGGCCTGCGCGCCACCGATGCCACGCTGAGCGTGCGCTGTCGCTCCTCACGCGGCGGTCAGCACACCTTCACGCTGCCGCCCGGCGTGGTGCTGACCTCGGTCAGCATCGACGGTCGTACCCAGCCGTTGCGCCTGTCGGATCGCAAGCTGACCGTGCCGCTTCTGCCCGGCAGTCAGCGCGTCGTTATCAAGTGGCGCGAGCCGCGCGGCATCGGCCTGCGCTACGTCAGCCCGGAGGTCGAGCTAGGCGCACCGAACGTCAATGCCGAGATCCATCTCAACCTCGGCAGCGGTCGCTGGATCCTCCTCACTGGCGGACCGCGCCTCGGCCCGGCGGTGCTGTTCTGGAGCCTGCTCGCCGTGGTGCTGCTGACGGCGCTTGGGCTGGGGCGGGTGCAGCTAGTGCCGCTGCGCACCGTGCACTGGCTGCTCCTCGGCATTGGCCTGACGCAGGTGCCGCTCACTGCTTCGGCGATCTTCGTGGGCTGGCTGCTCGTCCTTGGCTGGCGAGCCCGCGCGCCCGAGCTTCCGCGGATCTGGTTCAACCTGCGTCAGCTCATCCTGCTCGCCTGGACGATGGCGGCGCTCGTCGTCCTGGTCTCGGCGATCCACGGTGGGTTGCTCGGTCGCCCAGAGATGCAAATCGCTGGCAACAACAGCTTCGACCACAACCTTAAGTGGTTCTCGGATCGCGTCGCCGACGCAGCCGGCACGATGCCGCAGGCCTGGGCGATCTCGGTGCCGATCGAGGTCTATCGCCTAGCCATGCTGCTGTGGGCGCTGTGGATCGCTAGTGCCATGCTGCGCTGGCTGCGCTTCGGCTACGGCGCGCTGACGGCGGGCGGGCTGTGGATCAAGGCGCCGCCGAAGCCTCCTAAGCCGGCCAAGCCATCCAAGAAGTCAGGGCGAGCCAGCGACAAGTCGGATCCCCGTGATGCCGAAGCCGAAGCCGAAGCCGAGGCCAGTGACGACGGTGCCGCCAGCGAGCCAAGCTCCGCCGAGAGTGTCGCCAGCGAGCCGCGCCCCAACCCGACCGAGCCCGCTTCCGCCGCGGCTCCTAGCCAGGCCACGCCGGTCCTGCCGCCCCGCAGCGACAGCCCAGCCGCGGCCGCTGACACCCCCGCGAGCGCTGCCGCCCCCGCCCCCTCCGCCAGCACCCCCCGCCTCGATCGCGGCTCGTAGGTCGCGCGTTCCTCGCGCGCACCGTCGCCACGAAGCTGTTTATATATTGCCGCCCGGAAGGTGCCGGTCGCTGACAGGTCGCTTTTCGAGCCGCGGCCTGGCCCGCCGCATGGGTGCCAGAAACTGGCCATGTCATGGCCGCCTCCCGCCATTGCTCACAGTCTCTTCGCCCCTTAATGTCGCCAGCACACCACGCCCGGCGCCCCAGCGGCCGGCGCTCAGGAGGAGCCTATGAACATCCTGGTAGATCTGGCCAAGAAACTCGACATTGTCCCCGCACCGCAGGTCGATACGGTCTCGTGCGTCCTGCGAGCGCGCGCGATCATCGAGGCGAACCGACTCGGCGTCTTTCAGGCGCTGGAGTCCGGCCCCCTCACCACCGAAGAGGTGGCGGCCCAAAAGGGACTGTCGCTGGATGGCACTCGGGCACTGCTGGCGGCGCTGGTCGCTTGCGACTATTTGAATGAGCGCGGTGGCCGGTTCGAAAACGGCCGCTGGGTGACGAAGTGGATCCTCGATTCGGGGATGGGCCTGGGCCACTTCCTGGGGGTGCAAGAAAACGTCTGGGACCGCGCGTCGACGCTGGGCGAGTGCGTGCGCACCGGACGGCCGGTCAAAAACCCGCACGAGTCGCTGGGTGCGGAGGCGCAGCACGAAGCCGAGGTGTACGTGCGCGGGATGAAGCAGATGTCGCAGTTTTTGATCCCGCACATGGAGCGGGCGATCACGCTGCCGGCCGGAGCCCGGCGTCTGCTCGACCTCGGCGGTTCCCACGGCGACTATGCGCGCGCGCTGGTTCGGCGCTACCCCGGCTTGCAGGCGACGGTCCTTGATCTAGAGGGAGTAGCCATCGCTGCCGAGAAGATTTCCCGCCAGCTGGGGGATACGCCGCCCGTCGAGTACAAGGCCGGGAACCTGCTCGCTGACGACCTTGGCACGGGTTGGGACGCGGCGCTGATGATCAGCGTGCTGCACGTCTTCAACACCGACCAGGCCCGGCTGATCTTCAAGAAGGTCGCAGCCGCCCTGGCGCCGGGCGGGGTCTTCGCAGTCCTCGATCACATGCGGGGAGTCTCGCGGGGGCGGGACAGCGTCGTCGCAATGATGGGGTTGAACTGGCTGACGCTCGGCGGCCGGAGCTACACCCTCGACGAGGTGAGCGAGCTTTTGACCACCGCCGGTTTCTCGAAGGTGACGGTCCGCAAGCTTTCGGCCCGAGTGGGCGCAACGGTGGTGATCGGAAGCCGCTGAGTTCTGTCCTGCCCATCGGGTTTCAGTCCGCGCGTTGTCCTTGTTACGTGCGGCAGCGGCGTCGCTCTTTTGGCCAGAGCGTGCATCGCGGATCGCTTTCGAACCTCGAAGGATCCGGAGGCCTCTTCTGGCACGATGGCGGAGTGAAACACTTCATCAATCAACCAGACAGTATCGTCACCGAGGCCATCGATGCGGAGGTCGCGCTCTCGGGTGGCAAGCTCGCACGTCTTGATGGGTTCCCCGCGATCAAGGTCGTCGTGCGGCACGACCGGGATCGCTCGAAAGTCGCAGTCGTCTCGGGGGGGGGTGCTGGACACGAGCCGGCGCACATCGGCTTTGTCGGAGACGGGATGCTCACCGCGGCGGTGTGCGGCGAGATCTTCGCGTCGCCCAGCGTCGACGCTGTTCTCGCGGCGATCCTCGCGGTGACGGGCGCGCCCGGCTGCCTCCTTATCGTCAAGAGCTATACCGGGGACCGCTTGAACTTCGGCCTCGCGGCAGAGCGAGCACGAGCGATGGGGCTCAACGTCGAGATGGTGGTGGTTGGCGATGACATCGCGATCGCGGATGCCCTGCGTCCTCGCGGAATCGCTGGCACGCTCTTCGTCCACAAGGTGGCTGGCCACCTCGCACGCGCTGGCGCAACGCTCGCGGCGGTCAAGGCGGCCGCCGAGCGCGTCGCGAATGCCACCGTGTCGATCGGTCTGTCGATGTCTTCCTGCACGATTCCGGGTCGTCCAGCCGAGGGCCGAATGCGACCAGACGAGGTCGAACTCGGGCTCGGTATTCATGGAGAACCCGGCGCGGCACTGATCTCGCTTGCGCCGATCGCTCAGCTCGCCGCCACCATGGTCGCCTCCGTCGAGCGGGCGCTCGCGGCGCGCGGTCCCGGGCGGGCGCCGATTGCGCTCCTCGTCAACGACCTGGGGGGCGTGCCACCAATTGAGCTAGCGGTCGCCACCAAGGCCATCCTCGAAGCGTCGAATCGCGATGTCGCCCTGGTGATTGGGCCGGGCCGACTGATGACCTCACTCGACATGAAGGGGCTCTCGATCTCCGCGCTGCCGCTCGATCCAGAGATCGAGGGAGCCCTGCTCTCTTCAGTCGAGCCCCGCGCCTGGATACCTGGCCGCCGTCCGATCACCTTTGCGCCGCTCGCGCTTCCGACTGCGCTGGCACCGGCCGAGTATCCACCTTCTGCGGATGCGGCGCGCCGCGAGGCCGTACAGAAGATTTGCGAGGCGCTCGTCGCAAGTCAGTCCACGCTCGACGCGCTCGATGCCAAGGTGGGCGATGGCGATACCGGCACAACGTTCGCAGCGGCCGCGCGCGATCTCCTCGCGGCTCTCGATGGGCTGCCGTTCGCCGATGCTCCCGCACTCTGCGCTGCGGTCTCTGCGCGGCTGTCGCGTGTGATGGGGGGCTCAAGCGGAATCCTCCTCGCGATTTTCGTTGCCGCCATGGGTGCGCGTGTCGGAGAGCCGCCCGACTGGGTCGCCGCGTTACGAGCAGGAGTCGAGCGGCTGGAGGACTACGGTGGAGCGCGGCAAGGGGATCGCACGATGCTCGACGCCCTCGTTCCGGCGCTCGTCGTGCTGGAGGCTGGCGGCGATCTGGCAGCCGCAGCACGAGCCGCAACCGAAGGCGCCGCGCGTACTGCCTCGATCGCCAAGGCCCGCGCTGGTCGCTCAAGCTACGTCCGTTCCGACGCACTCCTTGGCGTCGCCGATCCCGGCGCGATGGCGATCGCGGTCGCCTTTGACTCGCTCTTGCACAGCTGATTGATGAGGGCGTCTCGTGCCTGATGCAGCTCTCGGCGCACGGCATCGGGAAGCCTCTTGAGCGGCGCCGACAACCCCGCTCCGCCGGGTGCGGCAGCGTCAAAGTCTCCAGTGAGCTCTCGCTTTGGATGGCAACGAACCTCGCCATGAGGTACCCGGCACTGATCCTCTGAAGCATGCTTAGCGACGAAGTCAGCATCCAAAAGGGGTGTGCTCCACGGGGGCCGGTGCACGACCGTCGGGATTGTCTATGCGGGTAACCTAGCCCGTTCACATAGATACGAGACTGACTCTATCAGGATACACTGTGTATCTTGCGTGACGTGACAGCTCAGCGTAGAGTTCGATCTATGAGAGCGGCGATCAACGAAATGTTCGGCGGCCCTGAGGTTCTCGTGGTCCGCGACATTGTGGAACCGCAAGCCTGCGCGGGGCAGCTGCGGGTGCGCGTCACGGCAGCCGGCTTGAACCCGATGGACTGGATGTTCATCGCAGACAACGAGCTTGGGCGACGACTGCGCGACGCTCGCGCCTCACAGCCTGGGCTTGCGCTGACGCTGCCTGCCGTGTTCGGTCATGACTTTGCAGGCGTCGTGGACCAAGTTGGTGATGGCGTGGTCGGCTTCCGCATCGGCGACCGGGTCTTTGGTGGTGCGCTCTCGCGGGCGGTCGCTGAGTACGCAGTCGTGGTTCCGGAGGAGGTGCACCACACGCCGGACCGCGTCGACGACATCACGGCCGCTACGCTTGATGTCGCTGCGCGAACGGCCGCGGCAGCGCTCGCGGTCATCAAGCCCACCAGTGGCGAAACGGTGTTGATCGGAGGGGCGGCCGGCGGTGTCGGGACCTTCGCGGTGCAGCTTGCGCAGCTCGCCGGTGCCAGGGTCATCGGTACCGCTTCGGAGAGGTCGTTCGAGTACCTGCGGGGCCTCGGTGCCGAGCCGGTGATGTATGGCGACGGGCTCGTCGACCGCGTCCGACCCATGGCTCCGAGCGGCGTAGCGGCCGCTGCCGACATGTTCGGAACCGAGACCGCCCAGGTGGCGATCGCGCTCGGCGTTCCCGCGGCCCGCATTTCGATGATCGCGGGTCAATTGCCCGGGGTCACGACCGTCGCGGGCTTTCAGGCGGTCGCAGGCACGCTCGAACGCATCGCCGCTTTGCTTGCGCAGGGCAAGCTCAAGGTCCCGATCGCGGCGACGTATCCGGTCGAGCAGATTCGCGAGGCGGTGACACTGCAGGCCAGTCGCCACGTCCAAGGAAAGGTCGTCGTCACGCTCTGAAGGGAGCGCTTTCAACCGTAAGAGGTCTGGTGCCTGTGCGAGTCACGATGGGGTGCTCGCGAATAGACGAGATGGCTCACGCGATGCTGCAGGTCGGTAGTGAGCCCAGCGTTGTGGAGTCGGCAGTTATGGCAAGGCGCGTTGGGGTTGAACTGGAGAATAAGCTGCTTGAAGCGGCGTGGCAGCAGCTGCTCGATGAGGGCTACGCCGCGTTTACGATAGACGCGGTTGCCGCGCGCGCCGAAACCAGCCGGGCGGTCCTGTACCGACGATGGACTGACAAGCACGAACTGCTACGAGCGGTCGTCGCACACGTCATGAAACCCGGCGACATGGTGATTGCGGACACGGGCTCATTGCGCGGCGACACGATTGCGATGATGAAGGTCGCCAACCGAACGCGGCTCGAACTGGTGACCGCGATGACGGTGCACCTGGGCGGCTACTACCAGGAGACCGGTACCAGCCCAATGGATCTGCGCAAGACGGTCTTCCCGGGGCGGCCGCACATCCCACGTATGCTGCTGGATCGCGCGATTGCGCGCGGTGAAGTCTGTCCCCCGGTGGTGAGCGACCGCATCGCAGCGGTTCCCTATGCACTGCTGCAGCAAGAATTCTTCATGACGCTCAGACCCGTGCCGACCGCAGTTATTGAAGAGATCGTCGACACGATCTTTCTTCCTCTGGTGATTGGTTCTTCAAAGCGACGATAGGCTCGATTTTCACCGCCCCGTTTCCGGCTCCAAAAACACGAATGCGCGCTGGTGTACAGGACGGAGTGACCGCTGCGGCAGGCGCGGTGGCCGAGGGCTTGGGCGAGGTGGGACTTTCCGGTTCCCGACGGGCCGCAGAGCAGGACGACCTCCTTTTTCGCGACAAAGGAGCAGGTTCCTAATTCGAGGAGCTTTTCCTTGGGGAGCTTGGGATTGAAGCGCCAGTCGAAGTCTTCGAGGGTGCGGTGCGACTCGAAGTTGGCGCGGCGCAGGCGCTGTTCGAGCTGGCGTCCGTCACGCCGCTCGGCCTCATCGCACAGCAGGCGAAAAAGGAATTCGGAGTGAGAGAGGTTTTCGTCGCCGGCCCGGCGCGAGCGGAGGTCGAGGGTTTCCAAGATGCCCGAGAGACGGAGCTTCTTGAGGGTGGCGTGGAGTGCATCAGTTCCAGTCATGGGAGTCCTCTTGTTGAGAGAGCAAGGAAGCAATCCGGCGCGCATACTGCGGAGTCTGAAGGGGGTGTGAAGACTCCGGCAGCGTCGAGCCGGGTGGAGGTTTTTGGGAATGGCTGTTGAGCGGAACGAGGTCGAGCGCGAGGCGCAAGATGTCCTTGATGCCGCGATACAGGAAGCAGCCGAAGTGGAGTGCTCGACGGCAGGCGGCCTGGGCCCGCGTGGGCGGAAACGATTCGAGGTGCGTGACGATCGCCTGCGCGGTGCGCAGCGAGCTGACCTGCGGGTCGTGGTCGAAGACGGCGGCAATATAGACGCGGACGTCGTCGCCCATGCGGGAGGCGCGCTCTTCCCAGAAGTCGCGACCGCGGTGGCGATAGTCAGCGCGCAAAAGCGGCAAATGGGAGTCAAGGGTGCTGCGTGGCCCCTTGCCCTTGCGCGCGTGCGTCGCGACGAGCTTGTCGTCGTGATAGGCCTCGACGCTGTGCTCGCTGGCACGCACCCAGAGCTTCTGTCCGATCAAGGAAAACGGAGCGGAGTACGTCCGCTTCTTGAAGACGAAGTGACTGTCGGGATGGACGGTCGCTTGCTGCCAGGTGAGCAGAGAAAAAGGAGTGTCTGGCAGCGGCAGTAGTGCAGCCTTCTCTGCCTCGACAAACAGCTCATCGGGGCGTCGTAAAGTGGTGCCGTGGATGCGCTGATTGCAGACCTCATTCAGCCAAGTACAGAGGCGTGCCTGCGCTTCCTTGGCGTCAGAAAACGTGCTTCCTACAAGGAAGCTCCGCGTGAGGTATTTCACTCCGGACTCGACCTTGCCTTTGTGCTGCGGATGGTACGGCAGCGTCGGGTCGATGACGAAGCCGAAGTGACGCGCGAGCTCGCCGTAGCTGTTCTGGATCGACAGCGAGTCGCGGTCTGCACCAAACGCCGCGCGCACCACGGCCGCCTTGAGATTGTCTGGAACGATCGTCCGCGGGACACCACCCAGCGCTGCAAAGGCCTCGACGTGAAGGCGCAGCCACGTCGGCACCGTCTGGTCAAAGACGATGCGCGCAAACATCTTGCGGCTGAAGCCTAGCACCATCACAAAGACCCACGCGCGACGCACGACTCCGGAATCGGAGTCGTACAAGCGACCGACGTAGCCGAAGTCGACCTGGGCGACGTCTCCCGGTGCTGTCTCGACGCGAATGCGGACCTGCTGGGGGCGGACGGGAGACTCCTTTTTCAAGCGCGCACACAGTCGCTTAATGGCCGACCGCTTCTGCGTCAGCTCGGGATGCAAGAGGCGCAGCGCATCGTGGATGGCCTTGGGCGACTTGCCCGCGCGGTACAGGTCGGTGATGGCCTCGC
>CALFYE010000471.1 GCA_937952145.1 uncultured Myxococcales bacterium | reverse complement strand
GCTAGCGCACAAGCCACGCATCCTGATCGCGGCCTATCCCTGCCGCGGCCTGGACCTCGGTGCGACACAGACCGTCCACACGCTCTTGCGGCAGGCGCGCGACAGCGGCTGCGCCGTGCTGCTCATTTCGGAACAGCTGGGAGAGCTCTTGGCACTGTGCGATCGCGTCGGGGCGCTGCTGCGTGGACGCCTGGTCGGCGAGCTGGACCTCGCGGCCGAGACTTCACCGCTTGATGCGGAAGAGGCACATCGCCGCCTCGGCAACCTGATAAGTGGCCTGCCGATCGATGCAGCGGGCACAACCGACGCCCAGCCCACTGCCGACCACGCTGGCCCGCGTGACGAGGCACCCACGCAGATCCCCGTACCCAGCGAGGGAGACACCCGATGATTCACCTACCCTGGGGAACGCGCTTACTTATCGAACGTCGTATCGAAGTGCCGACTCTGGCCAAGCGACTGCTGCCGGTGATGTCGATCGGCCTGGCGCTGATCGTCGGGGGGCTGTTCCTGCTGGCGGCGGGCGTCGATCCCCTGACTGCCTATGCCCACCTGCTGCGAGCCAGCTTCGGCGACGGCTACGCCTGGTCGGATACCTTGGTGCGGGCCACGCCGCTTTTGCTGTGTGCTCTGGGGGCAGCGATCGCCTTCTCGGCACGGCTATGGAATATCGGGGGAGAAGGCCAGCTGCTGGTCGGAGCCTGGGCAGCCACCGGCACCGCGCTATTCCTGCTGCCTGCGACGACGCCGCGACCGCTCATGTTAGCGGCCATGGGGCTTATCGCCGCCCTCGCTGCGGCGGGCTGGGCCGGGCTGTGCGCGATCCTGCGTGTCTATCTCGGTGTCAGCGAGCTCCTGTCGTCGCTCTTGCTCAACTACGTGGCCGTGCTCGGTCTCCGTCGCTACGTCTTTGGACCGTGGAGCGAGGGTGGCTTCGCGCTGACGCCCCAACTACCGCGCAGTGCCTGGCTGCCACGACTGGCCGATGCCGCGCCGCGCTGGCCACAGCTTGCGGGGGTCACGGTGCACCTCGGCTTCGTCCTGGGCCTGATTGCGGCGCTGATCCTCGCAGTGGTGCTCGCGCAAAGCCGCTTTGGCCATCGCCTACGAGCGCTAGGCGAAAATCCCCGCGCGGCCCGGGCCGTCGGCCTGCCCGTGTCGCGCGACATCCTGGCGGCCCTGCTGCTCAGCGGCGCGCTGGCGGGCCTTGCCGGCATGTGCGAGGTGGCCGGCGTCGTGCATCGACTCAGCGATCGCTTCTCGGCGGGCTATGGCTTCACGGCGCTGATCGTGGCTTGGCTGGCGCGGCTGCGTCCGCTTTCGATCGTGCTCGCGGCGATCCTGTTTGGTGGCTTGATCGTCGGTGGACAAGAGCTGCAACCGGCCGGGATTCCGCAGATGCTGCAGGGCATCCTGCTGGTCGCGGTGCTGGCCAGCGAGTCGCTGCTGGGCTATCGCCTGCGCCTGCTGCGTCCTGGGGCGCCTGGCTCCCCACCTCAACAAGCCACCGAGGCAACGCCATGAGCCTGCGCCTATTCTGCGAAAACCTCCTCGCCGCCGGGCTGCTGCGGGGTGTGCCGCTGCTGCTGGCTGCGATGGGAGAGCTGATCAGCGAGCGGGCCGGCGTGCTGTGCCTCGGCGCCGAGGGGACGATGATCTTGGGCGCACTCGCGGGCTACGCGGTGACGCTGCAAACCGGCAGCCCCTGGCTCGGGCTTCTGGCCGGTGGGCTGGCTGGCGCGCTGTGTGGTCTGCTGCACAGTCTGATCGTCGTCGGGCTACGCGCCGACCAGGTGATCGCAGGGCTCGGGCTGACCTTTGTCGGCTCTGGCCTGGCCAGCGTTCTGGGTGCGCCGATTGTCGAGTCACGACAGATCGCGGCGCAGCTGCCGCAGGTCAGCCTGCCCTCGCTAAGTGGTGTGCCCGGGTTGGGGCCGCTCTTGGCTGGACACAGCATCGTCCTTGAACTGGCGCTGCTTGTCTGGCTGTCGACGGCCAAGCTGTTCGGGCGAACGCGGCTTGGCCTCGCACTATTTTCCGTTGGAGAAAACCCCGGAGCGGCCGATGCGATGGGCCTGTCGGTCGGTGGCCTGCGAACTCTAGCTGTGACGCTGGGCTCGGCGCTGTTCGGACTCGCCGGCGCTAGCCTAAGCTTGGCGGTATCGCCTGGCTGGGTCGATGGGCTGACAGCGGGGCAGGGCTACATCGCGCTCGTGTTGGTGATCTTTGGTCGCTGGCGTCCCAGCCAAGTCGCCGTCGGAGCGCTGCTCTTTGGCGTCATCCGCCGCCTGCCGCTTGACCTGCAGGGTGTGCGCCTGCCCGAGGTGATCGAGCACTCGCCGCTGCGTGGTCCGGGGGGAACCTATCTGCTCGACATGCTGCCATACCTGCTGACAGTGGCCGTGCTGGCGCTGCAGACAGCCCGACGGCGCCTACCTGGGCAGCGCAGGAGCGCCTGGCAGGCCTTGCAGGATCGCGACGCCCCATCGGCCCTCGGTCGCCCCTATCAGCGCGGTGCGCGACACGAGCGAGGGAGCGGCTAGGCAGCCAGCTGCGTCGGAGGCGCGAGGAGAAAGCGGCGGCTAGCCGAAGTCGTAGTTCTTGGGAATGACGACGATCCCGTCGATCACTTGAAAGCGTCGGGTGTCGGCCTCAAGGTCGAAGCCGATCTCGGTATTGGCGGGAATGCGGACGTTCTTGTCGATGATGGTGCGGCGGATGCGGCAGTGCCGACCGATGTCGACGCCCTCGTGCAGGATGGACTGGTGGACGTGTGCGTAGCTGTTGACGCGCACGCGGGGCCCCAGCACCGACTCGCTGACGTGACCGCCCGAGACGATGCTGCCCTCGCTGACCAGCGAGTTGGTGGCGTAGCCCACCCGACGCACCCCGCCCGGTCCATCCTCGTCGAAGACAAACTTGGCGGGCGGCAACGGTCGCATCCAAGTGTGAAGCGGCCAGCGCGGGTTGTAGAGGTTGAACACCGGGACGATCTGCGTCAGATCCATGTTGGCCAGGAAGTACTGCTGGATCGTGCCAACGTCGCGCCAGTACCCACGCTCGCGCTCGTCCATGCCGGGGATGGCATTGCGCATGAAGTCATAGGCATAGAGGCGTCGCTTCCCGACCATGTCAGGCAGGATGTTGCGCCCGAAGTCATGCTGCGAGCCGAGCTTGCCTTCGGCATCACGCAGGAGCTCATCGACGAGCACGCGGGTGTTGAAGATGTAGTTGCCCATCGAGGCAAGAGCGAAGCCAGGGCGGCCGGGGATCTCGCGCGGGACCTCGGGCTTCTCGCTAAACGAGAGGATTCGCCAGCTCTCGTCGACCTCGATGACCCCAAAGGCTCGCGCTTCCTCGACCGGCACGGGAATCGCAGCGACGGTGCAGTCGGCGTCTGACTCCAGGTGGAAGTCGAGCATCTGCCGCACATCCATCTTGTAGACATGGTCACCGCCGAAGACCAAGACGACGTCGGGGTCTTCATCCGTGATCACGTTGAGCGACTGGAAGATGGCATCCGCCGACCCCTTGAACCACTCGCGCCCCCGTCGCTGCTGCGCCGGTACTGCCTCGACGTACTGATCGAGCATCGCGGCCAGGTGCCAGCCTCGCACGAGGTGGTTGTTCAGCGAGTCGCTCATGTACTGCGTGAGGACCTTGATCTTGTGAAAACCAGAGTTGACGAGGTTCGACAGCACAAAGTCGATCAGGCGGTATCGGCCACCGATCGGCACCGCGGGCTTGGCGCGATCCTGGGTCAGTGGCCAGAGCCGCCGCCCCTCGCCACCAGCCAAGACCAGAGCCAGCACGCGCGGTACCGGCCCCTGATGTGGCCGAAACTTCGGCGGAGCCAAGACCGGGGAGAGCTCACTCACGAAAATCCTCCTGGCGATTAGCGATAGCGCGGCGGGCCGCCCGTACCTACGCGCGCCGACGAGGAATCTACAGGAACGGGAGGGCGTACTGCAGGTGACCCGTCGCCATCCCCCCGGCCGAGCCGAGCGCTACCGAAGGATGAGGAAATACGCGACGGCAGCGAGCACGACAATCAAAGAGATCGCAAAGGCTGCTACCGGGAAACTCGACGTCTTGGCAACCGGAGGCTTCGTGCCGCTCCCTTCTAGAAGCGACTCAAGGGCTTGAGGACTGCCGGAGGTCGTGACGGCTTTGACAGAGGAGTGGCTGCGTCCGCTCGCTGGCAAGCTGGTCTCGGACTCCAAACCCCAGTCACGCGTATCGATGAAGGCATCCGGATTGAGCGGGGCATCACCTCCCGCTGCAGTGGCCGGCTTGCCACCTTCCGCCGCGACGTCGTCGAGCGACGTGAAGTTGAGGATCTCGTCCTGGATGAGATCGTCGATGAGGGAACCGGCCTTCTTGACCGGCTGCCCTTTCTGGCGCTCGTTCAGGCAGCGATTGACTAGCTGATCGATGTCGCGCGCCGTCACCTTGAGGTTGTGGGCGAACAGATACTGAGCAAGCGCGTCGGCGAGATCGTCCGCGCGCTGGAAACGCTGCTCCACATCCTTCGCCAGGGCTTTGCGGATAATGCCCTCAAGCTCGGCGGTAACCTCTGGGTTCTGCGGTGAGATGGGCGGCACATAGGCCTGCCGTACAGCCAGAACCGTCTTGTAGTCCGACTCACCCTCGAACAAGCGCTTGCCGGTCAGCAGCTCGTAAAGCAGGATACCGACGGCGAATACGTCGGCCCGGCGATCAAGGTCCTGCGCGTTGGCAGCTTCGGGGGATAGGTAGCTGAACTTGCCTTTCACCACTCCAGGATCGGTGTGCTCAAGCTGCGAGGCGGCCTTGGCCAAGCCAAAGTCGGCTAGCTTCACCTCGCCCTTGCGCGAGATGAGAATATTGGGGGGCGAGATATCGCGATGTACGATGTTGAGCGGCCGTCCCGTCTCGGGATCGTTTAGCTCGTGTGCAAAAGCCAGTGCCCGGCAGACATCCATCAGGATGAACAGCGCCTGGCTCACCGGCATCCGTTCGCCCATCGTTCGCAGCGCGTCGAGCAGGACCTTTAGGTTGGCGCCGTCAACGAACTCCATCACGAGGAAGTACGCCTGCTCGCCGGGAGCGACTTCAGACACGCCAATGTCGAACACTTGAACGATATTGGCGTGCTGCAAGCTCATGGCTAGACGAGCTTCGTCGAGAAACATCTGCACGAAACGCTTGTTCTTAGCCAGATTGGGCAGGATGCGCTTGATGGCGACGGCGCGCTTGATGCCTCCGACCGTTGACTCGGAGACGCCACGGAACACCTCCGCCATACCCCCGGCATCTAGGCGGGCGACGATTTTATAGCGTGGGTGATCCATGTGAGAACTGTCTTAATCTATCACGTTCGCGGAAGCGGCCTTGTCGCCTCGATAAGCGACACGATTCTCGGGGCAGGTGAATCTAGGCAGGCAGGATGTCTAGTCGTCGTCGAGGGAGTCGGGCATGTGCTCCGAATCCACAGCCCCGCGACCCACGATCTGCGAGCGAGCAAGCTCCTCTTTTTCTTTCTCTTCCTTGCAGTCGATGCACAGCGTCGTCATCGGACGAGCAAGCAGTCGACGGTATGAAATCTTCTCGCCACAGTCCTCGCAGACATCGATGGAGCCGCTGGCAATGCGCTCCAGCGCTGCGTCGAGCTTTTGAATTAGGTATTTCTCTCGATCGCGAAGCCGAAGCTCCGTCGAAAAGATCTCTTCCTCCATCGACTCATCGATGGAGTCACGACCGATGTTGCGATCGCGTTCCATGCTGAACTTGAGTCCATCGCGCGCCAGTTTGAGGAGCCGATCACGCTCTTCAGTAAGCTTCTGGGCGAGTACCTCGCGTTCCATTGGTTTCAACATTTCTACAGACCTCGGGTGCAGGCGAAGGATGCTAGGCAGGAGCGCCTCAGCGTCGTACGAGCCGACAGCATGGCCAAGCGACCACCGCCACACCGACTGGAACGGTTGTGGCGAACGCAGGCTCTATGCTCGGGCAAGCAAACCATTGGGTAGCGTACTCTACGGGCCTTGCACCGGAGTGTCAATGACGGATTTAGCAGGGGAGTGAGGCGGCCGCGTCACTAGACTGGCCGCTTGCAGTGCACTCACGGGGAAGACTTGGTGGAGCGAGAGCTGTCGCGGGGAATCTCAGAAGCCAGACTCAGAACTAACCGGCTTTCTTCTCCCGCACAAGCTGTGGCCGCTGGCGGCTGACGATGACGTCCTCAGTGATAACGCATTCGCGCACGCCACTTAGGGAGGGGATTTCGTACATCACGTCGAGCATGATCTCTTCCATGATGGCACGGAGACCACGCGCTCCGGACTTCCGACGATGCGCTTCCCGGGCGATCGCCCGGAGCGCCTCTTCAGAGAAACGAAGCTGAACATCCTCCATCTCGAACAAGCGCTGGTATTGCTTAGTCAGCGCATTCTTCGGTCTCCAGAGCACATCGCAGAGCGCGTTCTCGTCGAGTGAATCACACGACATCATGATCGGCAGCCGGCCGAGGAACTCGGGGATCATGCCGTACTTCGTCAGATCCTCGGTACGCACCATCGCGCGCAGGGCGTCTTTGTCTTCATCGCTCTTGGCCGTTACCCGGGCACCGAAGCCAATCGCCCGCTCGCCAACCCGGCGGCGAATGATGTCTTCAAGGCCGTTGAACGCGCCACAGCAGATAAAGAGGATGTCGGTCGTGTCGACCTGGATCAGCTCCTGCTGTGGTCGATTGCGAGCACCATCAGGGGTAATCGTCGCGTGCTTGCCCTCAAGGAGCTTGAGCAGCCCCTGCTGCACGCCCTCACCACCAACGTCGCGAGTGACCGATGGGCCGCCTCCCTTGCGCGCGATCTTGTCGATCTCATCAATGCAGATGATGCCTCGCTGAGCACGCTCGACATCGCCATTGCTGTTGCGATAGAGCGCTTTGATGACGCTCTCGACGTCTTCGCCGACGTAACCAGCCTCGGTCAACGTGGTGGCGTCTGCTATCGCAAAGGGCACATCGAGCTTGCGTGCCAGGGTCTGAGCCAGCAGAGTCTTACCGCACCCAGTGGGACCGATGATTAGGATGTTGCCTTTCTGAATCTCAACATCTCCGGTCCGACCGCGCGACTGAAGCCGCTTGTAGTGGTTGTAGACTGCGACGGAGAGCGCCTTCTTTGCACGCGACTGACCCACGACATACCGGTCAAGCTCCTCCATCACCTCTTTGGGTTTGGGGAACTTAGGACGTTCGTGGGTATCCTCTTTTGAGAGGATCTCGTTACAAAGCGCGACGCACTCATCGCAGATGAAGACCCGCGGCCCAGAGATGAGCTTGCGGACCTCCCGTCGTCGTTTACCACAGAATGAGCAGTGGAAGTCGTCCATACAGGTTGGCCTGAAGCCGCTGTGGCCTCAGAGGTCTCTTGCATAGTACCCGCTGCGGCCAAAGTACAGAAGGTTTTTTGCGCCCGGACGGGAATTAGCTGGCGATTCTTCCTCGCTCCGAGGAGATCCAAGCTTCTCTACCCGGCCTCCAGGCATTGCATGCCAGACGTTCGGTACCGCATCGCTCAATGCGCTACTGAGACCCGGTCACGCAAG
Organism: uncultured Myxococcales bacterium; assembly: GCA_937952145.1. Taxonomy (GTDB): domain Bacteria; phylum Myxococcota_A; class Polyangia; order Palsa-1104; family JAEUJZ01; genus JAEUJZ01. The sequence goes on along the minus strand of CALFYE010000471.1, from coordinate 30,088 downwards.
CACCGGAACAGGATGTGAACTCTGCCCACGAGCCCATCCCTTCAGACTCTTTTATCATGTGGTGGGCAGGCCACCGGTGGGTTTGGTGGGACTCGAACCCACGACCAACGGCTTAAAAGGCCGCTGCTCTACCACTTGAGCTACAAACCCTGGACTCACGCGAAGTGAGCGCTTCCTACCATGCAACTTGAGGTGAGGTCAACCACCCATTCGGCTGACGATCCCTCATTGCTTACCGGCCCCTCGTCTAAACACCAACCGCCAAATATCCCCCCCGAATCTCAGATGGATCGAGATGCCACTGTCAGCGTAGGCGATCTGGCCTTGCCCTCCTTGACCGAATGGCGGTCGAAAGACTAGCGTGTTGGCCATGCCCAATTCGTCCTCTGCGCCCTCTTCTACTGGGAATGTCGCCAACACGACCAGCCGCGGCACTGTGCTCATCGCGGATGACGATCCCGAGATCCTAACGCTGCTGTCGATTCGCCTCACCAAGCGTGGGTACACGGTCCTGGAGGCAGCAGACGGGCTGCAGACGCTGCAGGTGGCACGGGCTCGTCACCCGGATCTAGTGCTGCTGGATGTCATGATGCCCGGCAAAAATGGCTGGGAGGTGGCCCGTGAACTGCGTGGCGATCCGTCGCTGGCAGATATCGGAATCGTGATGTTGACGGCGATCGGCGAGAAGGTGAACGAGATGACCTCGCCGCTTTACGGAGCTGACGACTATATCGACAAGCCGTTCAACTTCGAGGACCTGGAGAAGAAGATCGCCCGGGTCATCGAGGGACGTCGCTCTGGCCGGAGCGAGCCCGAGTCGCCACGCCGACGTTAAGACGGCCTTTCCTTCAGGCTAAACCTTAGGCAGACGCCCGGACGGCAGCCGCCTCTTCCTGATATAGGGGTGATGTTCCTGCCAGTTTGCGCACGTTTCCCCCTGCTGCCCTGCCCCGCCCCCTCCGTTTTCCGCACTCCCACGTCGAATCCAGTCAGTGACAGAGCCCGCTTTTTGCGGCTACAATGGGTCCCTCGGAGTTTGCAACTTGGCCAAGCTGATTCTGCTAACCGGGGGAATCCGCAAGGAATTCGACCTTGGCGATTTCAACACGATCGGTCGCCACCCCGACAATTCGGTGCAGATCCTTGACCGCATCGTCTCGAAAGAGCATGCGCACGTCATCAAACAGAGCGATGGCGGTTTCATGCTCAAGGATCTCGGCTCGCTTAACGGCACCTATATCGGCAACACCCGCATCCACGAGCAGATCCTCAAGCACGGCGATGAGATCACCATGGGCTCGACGCGGCTGCTGTTTAGCGACCGGCCGAGCACCGAAGAGTCGCTCCACCGCGTCACGATCGCGCCGAGCAGCATCAACGAGAGTCATATCCGGCACAAGGTAGACGCCGACAAATCCGAGCGCTTCCTGCCGGTCAAAGACCTGCCCATCGACACCCTCAAGCGCGACTATGAAAAGCTCCGCATCGCGCATGAGCTGGGGCAGGCGATCATGGGCATCCTCGACTTAGAGACGCTGCTGCCCAAGATCCTCGATAAGTCGTTCGAGCTTCTGCCGGCCGACCGCGGCGTCATTCTGCTGATGGAGGGTGGCGTCCTTCAACCGAAGTACGTCAAGCACAAGAACCCCAAGCAGGCGCACGAGCAGATCGTGCTTTCGAACGCCATCCTCAACGAAGTCACCGGCCAGAAGCGCGCCGTGCTGTCTTCGGATGCCAGCATGGATGCGCGCTTCGTCGGCTCGCACTCGATCATCATGCAAGGCATTCGCTCGACGATGAGCGTGCCGCTGATGCACGGCAACGAGCTCTTGGGGGTCATGCACCTCGACTCGCAGATCGCGGCCAACGCCTTTACCGAAAAAGATCTGCAGCTCTTCAACTCGATCGCCAACCAGGCCGCGGTCGCCATTCAGAACGCCCGCCTGGCCAAGAAGATCGAGGAAGAGGCCAAGACGCGCGCCCAGTTCCAGCGCCTACTTTCGCCCAAGCTCGTCGAGCAGCTGGTCTCCGGTCAGCTCCACCTGGAAAAAGTCGGCGAGCTGCGCGAAGTCACCATGCTGTTTTCCGATATCCGCGGCTTCACTGCCATGTCGGAGAAGGCCAAGCCGACCGAGATCGTTGCCATGCTCAACGAGTACTTCGAGAGCATGGTCGACATCCTGTTCCGCTGGAACGGCACCCTCGACAAGTACGTCGGTGACGAGCTGATCGGTCTGTTCGGCGCGCCCGTCGCACTGGAAGACGCCGCTTGGCATGCCGTGCAGTGCGCCATCGACATGCAGGCCGCGCTGCGCGACTTCAACCATGCCCGTCAAAACAAGGGCATGGAGCCGATCCACGTCGGCATCGGCATCAACACCGGCATGGTGGTTAGCGGCATGATCGGGTCCTCCCGCACCATGCAGTACACTGTGATCGGTGATGCCGTGAACACTGCGGCGCGCCTGTGCTCGCTGGCCAAGCCGTCCGAGATCATCGTCAGCGAGACCACCATCGCCTCCGTCGCAGACAAGGTCGAGATGATCGCGCTGCCGGCCACCAAGGTGAAGGGCAAGGCCCAGGCGCTGCGCATCTACAACGTCATCGGCCGCAAGGGCGATCCCAGCGGATTTTTCACCAAGGAAATGACGCGCCCCGGGTAAGCCCGCGATAGGCTGGTGGCGTGCGCACCTCCTCCCCGTGGCTGGTCCTGTTTTTGGTGCTGTCGAGCCTGTGGCCTGCCGAGGTACCGGCTGCCGAGGCGGCACCTTGCGACGGCAACAGCTCGCTCGATCTGCTGAGTGAGTTTTACTCGCTGAGTCGCGACACCGCCGATCGGTACGCTGCGCTCGGCGACGCCCTTGCCCGCGATCACGCCACCGTCGCTCCCCTGGTCGCCACCCTGCCCGAGCCCAGCCTGGGCTTCGACGGCGGTGTGGAGGCGATTACGTCAGCCTTAGGCGAGGCTGGCTTTACGCTCTCGCGCTACACCCTGCCGTGGTCCAGCAGTAAGGATCGAGGGGCCGAGAGTTGCCACGCCGAGCAGCCCGGGCGCGCTCTGCTGATCCAGTCCCCGCCGACCGGTGGACGCGCGCTGCTGATCCTCTACTTTGTCAGCGAATCTCCGACGGCAGGCGTGCAACGAGCGCCGTTTTTGCGAGCCCTAAACGAGATCAACGAGCTACGTGACCGCTTGCCCGCGGGGGGCTGCGCCGCCTGCTCTCCCCTCCGCTTGCTGGCGCCTTCGTTTTCCGGATCGGTGGCGTCGCTGGAACAGCTACTGGAACAGCCGGCTGCGCTGCGCTCGTCCTTTACCATTCTTTCGGGCCGAGCCACCGACGGGTCAATCCAGCAGGTCCTGGAAGCGCACAGCCGCCCCGATCGCGCCGTCAGCTTCCAAGCCACCGTTATCCCCGACGAGGTCCTGCAGACCGAGTTCTACTGCTACCTCACCGAGACGATGGGAGCCAGCGATCACGACATCGCGGTCCTCGTCGAGTCGTCGACGCGCTATGGCCGTTCGGCGGTGGGCTGGCACAAGAACGCGCATGCCGATTGGGGCTTTGGTGGTCGCCGCGGTCCCCACTACGAACCCAGCGCCGGTGCCCAGCTCGGCTCACACTGCAAGCAGCCGCATCACCCACGCTTGTTTCTGCCCATGCCGCTGCACATCTCGCGCCTGCACGCCGCCTGGCAGCAGCAGTCGCAGAGCAAGCCCGCCGAGCTCAAGTCCGGAGGCGATCTGCTCAACCAAGAGCTCTTGCGCTCCCTCCCCAGATCCAGCGATCTCAGCGATCGCACCGATGTCATTCCCGCCTTCTCTTCAGCGACGGTTGCCAGCACCGATCGGGCCCTCGCCGCGCTGCTCTCCAGCCTGTCCTCCGAGCGCATCCGCTACGTTGGCTTGTTCTTCACCGATCCCCAGGACAAGCTGTTTCTGGCCGATCAGGTTCGCCGCTACGCGCCCGACACCGTGCTGTTCACCTTCGAGAGCGATCTGACCTACACCCAGCCCGAGGTCCGGCCGCTGCTCAAGGGCATGCTGACCGTGTCGCCGTATGCCCTGTTCGTGCGCAACCAGCAGTGGAGCTATCCCTTCCGCGGCTCTTGGTACAGGCAGCAGTTCGCGCGCGATCTCGACCATGGGCTGTATAACGCCACCGTCGCCATCATCGGCCGCAGCGATCTGATGCTGGAGTACTCGCAGCCGATCGCCCGCACCTCTGATCGTCCGCGCAGCCGGCCTTCGATCTGGATCAGCGCCGTCGGTAACGATGCCCTGTTTCCGCTGACCTTCATCAGCGACTACAGCGCCGGCCGCTACGTCTACGAAAGCAGCCCCGAATCGAGCGCCGCGCCGCTCTACATCCCCAACCAACAGGGCACGCTGAGTGTTCTCTTACTGGCCCTCGGGCTCGTCGCGCTGGCCTTGGCGCTGGGCTACTTCCGCGCCTACTACGCCTCGCCTGGCGAGGAGCTGCGCTTCCCCTTCCGCATCTTCAACTTCTTCCAGGTTCGTGCTGACGAGAGCGGCGAGCCAGTCGGCCAGGGCGCCCGTCGCCCGATCTATGTGCTGACCATGTTCCTGCCGATGACGCTGGTCTATCCGCTGCTCATCGCCATCCACTTCGTCCAGCTCCGCGACGGCAACCGCGTCGAGACCCTGCTGGGTGGCGCGGCCTGGTGGATGCGCCTGCTGCACTACAGCCGGCACATCGGCGTCTACGAAGGCCTGACCTGGCGCGTCCTGGGCATCGGCCTAGTCGCTGTGATCTGTCTGTGCGCCATGCTGCTGGTGACGGTCGACAGCGGGCTCGCCTCGGTGGGTCTTGGCGGGCGGCTGCGGGCATTTCTTGCCAAGCCCCGACCGACGCGGCCGTACGTTCTGCCCATCCTGTTGGCCCTGCTCGCGATCATGTTCTGCGTGCTGTTGTTTCAGGGCTTTGTGCGCCTGGTGAACTTCCTGCAGTGGGACTTCAACAACATGGTGTTCCTGCGCCGCGCCGCCCATCCCGCCTACGGTCTGTCGCCGGTCACGCCGCTGGTCATTCTCGTCGCTGGGCTGCTGCTGTGGGGTTACAGCAACCTGCAGCGCCTGCGCCTGGGGATGCGTCCCTCCGCCGACTTTCTGCGCCTGCTCGGCGAGCTACAGAGCCGCAACGATCTGAGCCACGATCTGCTCAACATCGCCGATCAGCAGCAGCCCCCACGCCGGCTCTATCGCGCGGCAACACTCACCGTCGCCTTCGTCCTTTTGGCCAGCGTCTTTTCCGATCTGACCTCGCTCGAACGCTTCCCGCTCAACCTCGCCTTCCGCGTGCTGTTCGCGCTGCTCAGTGCCGCGATTCTCTTCGCCGGATATCGCTCGCTCAAGCTCTGGCTGCACTTCCGCGAGTTCCTGTTTGCCCTCGCCCATCATCCGCTGGCCAGCGCTTTCGATCGCATGCCCGACGCCTTCGCCCGATCGGTCGGCTCGCTGTTCCTGGAGTCGGTGCCCGAGCGAACCCGCATCGAGGCCGAGCACAACCACCTGCGCCTCCTCTGCAATCACCTGCGTCAGCTCGACACCGAGTCAGAGCTGGCCAACCTCTCCGGCGGGCAGGGCCAGGCCCTAGGCAAGCTGTTTGCGTCGCTGCGCAAGACCCTCGATTCCCCCGAAGCCGGCAGCCCGGGGCAGGTCACCGAGTCCTTCGCGCACATCCTGGCCGAGATCCTGCGCGTCTTCTGGCACAACCAGCCAATGTCGCGCTTGCCGATCTCAGCGACGGGAATGGTGCCGCAGCGCTCCGCGGCCGAGATCTATGCCCAGGCCCTGCCCGACGGCCTGTCGGTCTGGCTGCGCCTCGGTGAAGAGTTCATCGCCATGCGCGTCGTGGCCTACATCCATCGCCTGTTCCCGTATCTGCGCAACACCCTGCTCTTCCTCACCGGCGGTCTGTTCGTGCTGCTCGCGACGCTCATCTCGTACCCCTTCCAGCCGCAGCGCTTCCTTCTGCTGTTCATATCGGCGCTGATGCTGGCGGGGGCCGCCCTAGCCGTGATGATCGTCGTGCAGATGAACCGCAGCGAAGTCCTGTCGCGCGTCGCCAAGAGCGAGCCCGGCAAGCTGACCGTCGATCGCCACTTCCTGTCGCGCGTCATCGTCTACGCCGTCCTGCCCCTGCTCTCCCTCCTCGCCAGCCAGTTTCCGCAGGTCAGCGGCTTCGCCTTCTCCTGGCTGGAGACCATCCTCAAGACGCTGAAGTAGTCGCCGCCGCCGAGGCTACCGCTGCGGTTATCGGCAAAAACTATTACGTCACATAATCGGCGGTTATGATATAAGTTTTTCTTCAATAACACCAAAGTTAATCAACATACTCAATATATCTAAAAAGATAATTTATCCCGCAATATTCACTGCAAATAAAATCACATAAAATCGACCCACCCGAGCACCTTCTCCGTCGCCAGGACATATTTTTCACCGACGGAATTTTCGGTAGATCACCCAGCTCCTCACTCGAAATTTTCCCCACACAAAACCCTGGGAATAATATTTACATTTGTATTCGCATAAATTCTTTTGACATTGACCATTAGCCCGTTCTATTGGCCTATTCATGTTGAACGGCAACAGTGGCGCAGAAGGCGGCGCTCTCAACCCGACCTTGCGTCGGCTGCTGGATCACTGCGGCTTCGATCGACGCTTTGTGCGCGGGGCCGGGGCCTGGCTGTTCGACGATCGCGGGCGACGCTTTCTGGATGGCTACGCCCAGTACGGCGCGCTGGCTCTGGGGCACAACCACCCCGCGGTGCTGTCGGCGGTGCAGGCGGCGCTCAGCATCGGCACACCGGCCATGGTGCAGCCCTATCGCGCGCTACATGCCGAAGCGCTGGCCGTGCGCCTGGCGACCCTCAGCGGGCTAACCGACTGCTGGATCGGCTGCACCGGATCCGAGGTCGTCGAGGCCGCCATCAAGGCCGTTCGTCGTCGGAGCGGCCGGACGGGTATCGTCACCGCCTGGGGCAGCTATCACGGCAAGACCCTGGGCGCACTCGCCGCTACTGCTCAGCCGCCGCTACAGGCTGGCTTCGGTCCCCTGCCCGACGGTTTTTATCCCGTGCCCTTCGGCGATGCCGAGGCCTTGTCGGATCTGCTATGCCAGCGTGGTCGTGACATCGCCGCCGTCTTGCTGGAGCCGATCCAGGGCGAACACGGCGTCATCGTGCCGGGGGCAGGCTACCTGCGGGCGGTGCGAGCCCTCTGCGATCAGCATGGCGTCGCGCTGATTCTCGACGAAATCCAGACGGGACTCGGCCGCACCGGGCGCCTGTTTGCCTACCAGCACGAGGGCGTGCGTCCAGATGTTCTGTTGCTCGCCAAGGCGCTGGGCGGGGGGCTGTTTCCGCTCGCCGCCTGTCTGTTCGCCGAGGGCTTCTGCGATCCCGACTTCGCGCTGCACCAGTCTTCGACCTTTGCGAATAACAACCTGGCCTGCGCCGCCGGTCTGGCGGTGCTCCACGAGCTATCCCCGTCGGAGGGCTACGACCTGGTCGCCGCCGCCGAGCAGCACGGAGCGCAGCTTCAGGCCCGGCTTTCTGGGCTGGCCCAGCGCTTCCCGCGCAGCATTGCCGCGGTGCGCGGTCGCGGCCTGTTCGCCGCCATCGATCTGCAGCCAGCCCACGCCGACGAGGGCTTCCTGTTTGGCTATCTCAGCGAGCAAGGTCTGCTTGCCTACGCGACCGCAGCCCTGCTTGCCGAAGAGTGCGGGGTTCTTCTGCTGCCATCGCTGAGCAGCCGCCACACGCTGCGCATCGCGCCGCCGCTCATTGTCGACTCGACGCAGATCGAAGCGCTGTGCAGCGCGCTAGATCACGTCCTGCCGGCCCTCGAAGGACGCTGCAGCGCACGCCTAGCCCGCGGGCTGGGAGCAACGCGCGAGCCGACGCTTCACGTGTCGAGATCGCCCGTACCCACGTCGGCGCCGGCGTCCGTGCCAGCGTCTGTGCAGAGGTCCATACAAGCCGGTCTGCCACCGCCCGTCCACCTACCACTGCCGCTGTCGCTCGAAGCCGCCGCTCCGCACCCGACGACCAGTGCGCGCCGACGCTACGCCTTCCTGATTCACTACAGCCAGCCGCAGGACATCGTCACCACGGATCCTGATCTCGCCGACCTCAGCGCGGGTGAGCGAGCCGCTTATCTGCGCTTCATGTCAGCCCTGCCGGCCGGGTGTGTGCTGCGGGCGCCGCTCGTTCGCTCGCGCCTTGCTGCCGAGGCAGACGGCTTTCTGATCGCGCTGCCGCTATTGCCGGAACAGATGCTGCGCGCCGGGCGAGCGCGGGTGCGGGGACAAATTCAGCGCGCCGTCGATCTAGCCGCCCGCTTGGGGGCTGAGGTGGTGGGTCTGGGCGGCTTCACGACGCCGTATTCGCGACGTGGCCTCGATGTGTTGGGGCGCGGTCCAGTGATCACCACGGGCAACAGCCTGACCGCGGTGATGGCGGTCGCGGCCCTCCTGCGCTGCGCGCTGCGGCTGGGTCGCGCGCTGCCCCGTCAGCGGGTGGCGGTTGTCGGGGCACGTGGCTCGGTGGGCGCGCTCTGTGCACGGCTGCTGCAGAGCGAACAGCCAGCGCAGCTTGTCCTTGTGGGCAGTCCGGGGCGAGGTCTCGACCCGCTGCACACCCTCGCCGATGCCCTGCGCAGGACGCCACCCCGTCCGCCCGACGGCTCGCCGGATCAGTCCGGCCTGTCCGCGCCATCGATCGTCATCAGCGACGATCTGCACCTGCTGCGTGACTGTTCCCTGGTGCTGACCGCGAGCGGAGCGGGGCGCGCGATCATCGGCAGTCGACACATCGCCGCGGGTACCGTGATCTGCGATGTGGCCCGGCCGCCTGACGTCGCGGACGAGGTGCGGCGCCGCCGCGATGTCATCGTCCTCGATGGTGGACTGGTCGCGCTCCCCGATCCGCGGCTGCGCTTTGGGCTGGGCAACCTGCAGGGGCTGCCGACGGGAACACAGCTCGCCTGCCTGAGCGAAACGATCCTCCTTTCGCTGGCCGGTCAGCGAGCCGATGTCGGGGTCGGCGATGAGATTCCGCTTTCCGATGCCGAGCACGTCACAGCCCTAGCCGCGGCGCACGGCTTTACCCTGGCCGAGCCTCCCTCCGTCGAGTCAGCCGGCGGGATTCGCTACGACGAGCAAGCGGCATGAGGGAAGACGCTCAAGCCGCAGCAAGCCCGTTACAGCGAGCGGCGCAGACGCTGGTGGCGCGCTATCACGGCCAGCCCAAGCTGGTTTCTGATCAGGCCGGCTGGAGTCGGATCATCGCGCTTCTCGCAGACGATACCAGCGACGGAGTGCGCCTAGAGATCACGAATGGTCAGGTCGTGTCGATCGACCCATCGGATCGACACGCAACGCCCCCCGTGCTGGACCTCATCGTCCGCGGGGCACAGGCCACGCTGCAGCGCATCCTGCAGCTGCAGCAGCTTCCCAACGAGCCCTACCTCTTCGGCGAACTCACCGTCGAGGGACCGGAGGCAGACTTCCTGCGCCTCGACTACATCCTGACCTCTCTCCACTTCGGGATGCCCAGCGAGGGGTGGCGATGAGTCCCCAGCTTGCCCCGCGGCTTGCCGCCGGAGCCGCCGCAGTACCGTCAGTTGGACCTGCTGCCCCCAATCAACAGGCGACCACCGACGTCGGGGTGCTGCTGGCTTCGGGCTGCGGAACTGCCGTCGCTGCGGTCTGTGCCGCCGGCATCGTTAGCATCACCGGCAGTGCGCCCGGCCTGTGGGCGTTCTTGGCCGTGTTGACCGGAGGTAGCCTGGCCTGGCTCCTCGCTGGCTGCTTCGCCAGGCTGGCCCAGGCCGTCCCCAGCCGCGCCGGTCTGCTCGCCTATCTTGGCCGCGGCCTCGGTCGTCGCGCCGCGCTTCTTTTGACCCTGCCCTACCTCTTGGCCAGCTTATTTCTCGTCGGAGCAGAGGCCAGCGTAGTCGGTCAGCTGCTCGCGCGGACGCTGGGCGGTCCGGTCCCCGCCTATGCCGTGGGCTTCTTGTTTTTCACCTGGCTGCTCTGCCGACAAGGCGTACGCCTCAGCCTGCGCCTACAGGCTCTGTGCACCTGGCTGCTGCTCTTCGCCCTGTCGGGGGTGGCACTCTATGTCGTGGCCGATGCCGGTCAGCGCGGACTGCTCTTCAGCCGCCTTGCACGCCCGGCTCCGTCGCTGATCGCCTTCGTTACAGCGGTCGTGCAGGCGCTCTTTCTGTTCATGGGCTTCGAGCTCATCACCAGCCAAGGCGAGCCGGTGTCTGCCCCAACCCTGCGTACCGCGCTACGTGGCAGCGTGCTCTTGCTGACGCTGTTCTATGGCCTGCTCGCGGTGGCCCTGGTGGCGAGCGGACTTCATGATCCGCACGAGGCGACGGGCCCGACCCTCTTCACGGCTGCCGTGCCCCAGCTTGTCCTGGCTGAACAGGCCGCCGGTCGCGCCGCCGTCTGGACGATCGCCGGCCTATCGCTCTTGGCTTCGTACACCTCGTTCAACGGTGCGCTGCTCGCCTTTTCGCGCTTGGCAGCAGCCCTGGCCGCGCTGGGCTATCTGCCGCGCCGCGTCGCGCAGCTTGATTCGCACAGCCTGCTGCCGCGACAAGCCCTGACGGCCCTCTTGCTGGTCGGGCTGCTGTCGACTGCGCTCGTCCTGCGCTTCGACCTGCTGCTGCCTACCATCCTGGCCACGGCGCCGCTGGCAGCGCTCGTCTACGCCGGCATCGCCTGGGCACAGCAAGCCCCAGCCTTCGCCACCCTGCCCCATCCACGCGCTCGCCGCGCTCTCGGTCGCGCCCTGGCCATCCTGCTCACGACGATCGCGCTGCTCTCCATCAGCGCACTACCGACGCAGCCGAGACTGGCACACAAGGTCCTGGGCCTGATCGCTGCGGCGTATGCCGCGTCGCTCTTCGCCTTGGTAGCCCCCACCCTGCGCCGCATTCGAGGTTCCCGATGATCCCCACGACTCCCGACTACTCGATCTCGCATTGGTGGCGCCGCGTGCCCACGCAGCAGTGGAGCCAGCAAGCCGCCAAGCTGGCGCAGACCGATGCGACCTTGTCGCCGCTGTTCCAGAAATCGCGCCCGCTAGCCGAGGTCCACCGCCTAGACCTATCGCTGTTTGTGCTGTTCGAAGAAGCCGCGCTGCGCGTCTCAGGAGCGCTGGTGCGACGCGCCCCAACGCAGGATGCGCTGAGCTTCGCAGCGCAACAGACGCTTGATGAGGCGCATCACTACGAGTCGTTCTTGGCCCGCAGCGATCAGGCTCGCATCCTCGCTGGTCTGCCCCCCGGACACGTCGATGACGCCATCCTCACGCCGCCGCTGCGTCGCTTCCTTGATCACTGCTACGAGGTCGCAGACCGCGGCGACTTCCTGCATGGGCTGACGCTGACCAACCTGCTCCTCGAAGGCATGGCCTATCCGCTCTACGCCTACGAAGAGCGCTACTGGCAGCCCGTCGATCCCTACCTGGCGCGACTCGTACGTGCCGCCTTTGTCGACGAGACGCGCCACGTTCACTTCGGAGCCGCGCTGCTGCAGACCCTGCTGCAAAAAGATCCCGGGCAGCGCTCGCGCATCGCTGCGCAGTGTCGGCAAGCGCGCACCGCTCTGCGCGAGGTCTTTGACTACTACGTGCGCGTCTTTGTCGGCCTGTTCGACGCCGTCGCGCGCCGTCACTGCGATCTGTTCGCCGATGCCGAGCTAAGCCCCGGTCGCCGCATCGCCGACACGCCCTATGCCGATCAGGTCGCGCACATCCTGCACTGCATCGACACCGAGCACAGCCAGCTTCTAGCCCAGGCCGGGCTCGGCGCGTAACCCATCATCCCATCGCCCCCGTCGAGGACTGCCCATGGATATCCACCATCGCTTCCATACCGATCAGAGCTTCCGCTGGGTCCGCGCCGAGGCCGCCCTCGGGCTCGCCAGCTTGGTCTATCTGCTGGTCGCCTTCTTCGACTTCGTAAACTGGAGCCGCTTCCTCTTCGCCTTTGTCGCCATCGACCTTGTCGGCTATCTGCCTGGCGCCATCGCCTACCGCATGGCCCGCGGCCGGCTGTCACCAGCCGACCCAGTCGCCCCGCCCATCCGCATCGCGCCGATCTATCACCACCTGTACAACCTCACCCACAGCTTCATCACCGTTGCGATCGTGCTGGGCCTGTGGTGGGCCGCGCTCGGCGAGGTCGAGTGGGCGATGCTGGCGCTGCCCCTGCACCTTCTGGGCGATCGCAGCCTGTTTGGCAACACCTACAAGCCCGCCTCGCTGGCCTTCGAGCCCGAGCCGCCGAGCGCCCCGCACGTCAGCCCACCTGCCGCCCTGCGCCCATCGCTGGCCCCGGGTCGATAGCGAGAGCACGCCATGTCGAGCACGGCTCTTCCCTCCCCCGCAATCGCGCCGCCCGCCGCGCCATTGATCTTGCCGACTGGCGAGGCGATGCCGCCGCTGCTGCGCCCTCCCCGCGGAGTGTCAGATCTCGCGCAGCAGCTCGATCATCCCTCTGGCTACTTGGCGCTCTCGTCGGGAAACCAGCACTTCGTCCTGCCCGCGGTGCCCGGCTTCATCGCCTACCGCCCGCAGGGACGCCACCTGTTCCTGTTTGGCGGCGTGCACGGCGGGCCCGCGACGTGGCAGCCGCTGCTCGATGCTTTCTTGGCCTACGCCGCCGGGCAGCGACGGGCTGTCGTCGCGGTACAGCTACGAGCGCCGCAGCTTGCACTCTTCGCCGAGCGCGGCTTTACCGTAAACCCGCTGGGCACCAGCTTCGGTCTGCACCTGCCAGACTTCCGCTTGGCCGGCACGCGCCGCATGAAGCTGCGCAACAAGATCGTCCGCGCCCGCCGCCTGGGCCTGCAGGTCCGCGAGGTCGGCCCCGAACTGCCGCGCAGCCCCGCGACCTGGGCTGCGCTCTCTGCCATCAGCGATTCCTGGCTGCGCCGCAAAGGCAAAAAGGAGCTCGACTTCATGATCGGCGAGCTGGGCCGTCCCGACGAGGCGCAGCGCCGCGTCTTTGTCGTGCAGTACGCCGACGCAGCGACTGGGAGTGGATATCGACACAGCGGCCAGAATGAACTGGGCGATAACTGGGTTGGTTTCATCACCTATGTCCCGGTCTATGGCCAGTATCCCGGCTACCTGCACGATCTAACTCGCCGCCTACCCGCGGCACCGCCCGGTGCCATGGAGCTATGCAATGCCGAAGCGATGACTCGCCTGCAAGCCGAAGGCACGCGCTATCTGCACTTCGGCTTTACGCCCTTTGTCACCGGCGAATCCCTGGGCCATTTGGGTTCCGCAATCGCCGCTCTTCCGTCTGTAAACAGCAGCCGCTGGCTCGACCGCGCGATTCGCCTGCTGCATCGCTATGGTCGCGCCATCTATCCCGCGCAGAGCCAAGCCGACTACAAGCGCAAGTGGGGCCCCGATCTGATCGAGCCCGAGTATGTCGCGGCACGCCCGCTGTCCCTGCGCGCCATCTGGGACCTTTTGCGCCTGACCCGGTCGTTGTAGAGGGGAGAGCCCGATATGCCATCTAATATCGACACGGACTGCCGCATAAAAATCATCATAAATCCCAGCGCCCGCTCGGGCCGCGGGCAGGCCAGGCTGCGCGCGCTGCTGGCCGCCGATCGCCGCCTGTCCGCCCTGCCCTGCGTCGAGAGCCGGAGCCCCGAACACTTCCGCGAGCTAGTGCAGGCAGCGCAAGACCGGGCGGCGGGGCTGGCCGCGCTGGCCATCGCGGGCGGCGACGGCACGGTGACCCTGGCCCTGGATGCACTGTCGCAGCCGGGGGTGTCGCAGCGCGTGCCGCTGTGCCTGCTGCCCACCGGATCGGGCAATGACTTCGTAAACGATCTGCAAGGCAGTAAAGAGCTAGCGTGCGCGCTGCGCATCCTGCGCAAGGGACCTTCGGCGTGGCAGGCGCGCTGGGTTGATGCGGGGCAGGCTCAGCCGGTGCTAGGTCGGGCGCAGTCGTTCTGCTGCGTCGCCTCGGTGGGCCTGGACGAGCTGGCCCTGCGCCGCATCCATGGCTCGCGCTTCCGACGCAGTCAGGCGCTGAACCTGGCGGCGGCCCTTTCCGGCCTATGGCAGTACCGCCCGCGACGCGTCGCCATTACCTGGCAAGGCGGCAGCTTCGACGGCGAGATCATGTTCGCGGCCGTCACCAACACCCGCAGCTACGGCGGCGGCTTTCGCGTCAGCCCGGATGCCCGCCTCGATGATGGCCAGCTGGATCTGTGCATCGTGCCGGCGATGGGCAAGCCGCGGCTGCTCTGGCACTTCCCGCGCATCCTGCGCGGCACGCATGGGGCGCTACCCGGCATCATCCTTTCGCAGAGCCCCTGGGTCACGCTGCGCAGCGCGGATCGCGACGGCGCCGAGCTTCCGCTGTGCATCGATGGCGAGCTTCCCCAGCACAGCACGCCGGTTCGCCTGCACTGTCAGCCGCGCCGGCTGCTGGTGCTTGGGCCTTCGTCGGCAGCCAGCGCGCCGGCTGCGCCCACCCTCGACAAGGAGGCCGCTTAGTGAGCCCGTCCATTCCCCAGAGCCCCGAGCTAGATGTCCTTATCGTCGGGGCTGGCGTCGGGGGCGCTGCCCTGGCCCTGGCCCTGGTGTCGCACTTCGACCTGCGCGTCACCGTCATCGATCGCCGGGGCGGACCCGGCAACATCAACCGCGGCGATAGCCTGCTGCCGGCAGTGACCGCTGCGCTGCGCGACTTTGGGGCGCTGCCCGCGCTGCTCGCCGCCGGAGCCCGACCACTGCAGAAGATGCAGGTGTTTCATCCCCAGCACGGACGCCTGCTAGAAGCTCCGCTGCACAGCGGCGCGATCGCTGCCGACGGTACGGCAGCCCCATATCTGGTGCTGGCGCATCCCGAGATCGAGCGCGCTCTGCTGCACACAGCGGAGCACTGTCGCGGAAACCGAGGCCAGGCCGTCGTGCACTATCGCTGTCGTTTGCGTGGCTTGCTGCGAAAAGGAGATCGGCAAGGCGGCCGCGTCATCGGTGCCGTGGTGCAAACCGCAGACGGTGAGCAGCCGCTGCGGGCTCGCCTGGTGGTCGCTGCGGATGGTGCAGCATCGACGGTGCGTAGCCTGCTGCAGCTTGCTCTGCCGACCCAGCCCTACGATCACGGCTACTACATCATCGAATGCCAGCGCCCCGCGCAGTACGAAGACGCGATGCGCATCGAGCTACATCCTGCGGGCGGCATCCTGGTGGTGCCGCAGGGCTCCGATCGCCTGGGCCTGGGCGTGCTCGTGCGCGCCGCCGAACACGACCTGTTTCGCGCTGGACCGCTGGCGAAAAAACTCGCCGCGATTGCCGCGCGCTCGCCGCTTTTGCGATCCTTGGGGCAGCCGGGTGGCCTGGTTGCCCATGACGCTGGCGCGCACCTCTACTCGCTGCATCGCGGTCATGCCCGGCGCTATCACCGCGACGGAGCGGCGCTGATCGGCGACGCGCTGCACGTCACAAACCCAACGGCCGGTCAGGGCATGACCATGGCCATCGAAGACGCGGCAGCACTGGCTCGACACATTGGCCCCGCGCTCAGCAGCACCCGCCAGGCAGGCCCAACGCGGCGCCACGACGATGAGACCTCGGCGATCGACCACGCACTCTGCGACTACGAGCGCGAGCGCTGGCCCAAGAACGAAGCCCAGATCCGCTGGTCGCACTGGCTAAGCCGCTTGTACGCACTCGAAGGCCCCCTGGCCGACCGCCTGCTGACGACAGCGTTTCGCTTCGGCGACTCGAAGCTGGGCCGCGCCATCCAGGGACGGATCTGGTCGCACCTGGCGACACGCCCTGCCCCAGCCGGCAGCCCCATTCCCCGCACCTCGGGGAGCCCGGCATGAGCCGCTCACCTTGGCTGATCTCGGCGCGACAAGACCTGCTGTGGCTGCACGGATCCGTCGTGCCGGCGCTCGCGCTGCTGCTGCTGTTTAAGGGACTGCCGGTGCTGACCGATGCCCGCTACACCGTCGACCATCCCGCGCTCTGGCTGCTGCTTGCCTGGGGGGTGTTCTTCGACGGGACACACGTGATCGGCACCTACGCCCGGACCTACTTGGCCCCGCTACAGGATCGCGACTGCCGTGCCGCGGCCCCCGGGGCACAGAGCCTGCTGTGGGTGGCAAGTGGGCCGGCTATCGCGCTGCTTGATGGCTGGCTGTTGCCGCAATACCCGTCGCTGCTTGGCCAGTCGGGCAGGCTGTTCCAGCACTTCCTGCTTCTGGCTTACCTCTGGGCCTACTACCACTTGCTGCGTCAGCACTACGGCTTCCTGGTGCTGTATCAGCGACGGCTCGATCGGCCGATTGGCGCGCGCGTCGATGTCGCGCTGCTGTGGCTGGCCGGCCTTTATCCCTACCTGCGCTATGCGCTGTCCCCCGCCTATCTGGCAAGCGGCCTGCCGCAGCCCCTGCCCGTCGCTGTGCTACCGACGCTGCGGGTCCTATTGGATGGGGCGATGGCGCTGTCGCTGCTTTTGCTCTTGCCGCACTACCTGCGGCGCCTCCGACAGCAGCCCGTCGGCCCGCGCGAGCTATTTCTGCTGATCGTCGCGGTGTTTCACAGCCTGGTGTTTGCCCTGCTCGATCACCTGCTGCTGATCACCGCGGTGCTGACCCTGTTTCACAACCTGCAGTACCATCGCATCGTCTGGCAGTACGAACAGGGGCGCGGCCGCACGCCGCTTGCGAGCCTGGGGCGCTACCTGGGGCTGGGCTGCCTGTTTGGCCTGCTGTGGTACGGGCCGCGCATCCTGGGCGTCGCGCTGGTTCCGCCGTCGCTGTGGCGCAATGTCCTATTGGGCCTGGGCTGGGGGATCGCCTTCCATCACTACGCGGTCGATGCCCGCATCTGGCGAGTGCGCCGCACCCCCAGCCTGGCGGCGACGCTGGATCGCGGTGCTGTTTCAGCATGTAACGCTGGCGTAACACGGTGAAACATGGCGTCTTTTCCTGCCGTCACGCTGCCCCCGCTCCCCATTGTCGAGCCGTACTGGCTGTGGTCGCGCCCGGGCCTGCTGCCGCCGCTGCCCGCTCTGCCCACCGACCCGCAGCGCGCCGATGTTGCGATCATCGGCGGAGGGCTTGCCGGTCTGTCCGCTGCGCTGCACATCCTGCGCCGTCATCCCGCCTGGCGTGTGGTAGTGCTCGAAGCCGGCACCCTGGGCAGCGGCGCCTCGGCGCGCAGCACCGGCATGCTGAGCCCCGGTGTCGGCCAGAGTCTGCCTGCCCTGGTCCGTCGCCTAGGCACGAGCACCGCGACCGCGCTTTACACCCAGACGCTCGGCGCCGTGCGCGATGTGTGCGCGCTGATCGACGAGGAGCGCATCGCTTGTGATCTTCAGCTTGGCGGTCAGCTGGTCTATGCGCGCCGTCCGGCCGAGCGCAAGCGACTCGCGAGCCTGGCCTCGCTGATGGCGGCTCTGGGTCTGGGTGGGGCGGTTGCGGTCCTCGATGACGCGGCCTGTGCCGCCCGCCTACGCCTTGCGCTGGGACAGGCCAGCCCCGGCCCCGCAGCCTTGCACTTCCCGACGGCCGGCGTGCTGGATCCACTGCGCCTGATCGTCGGACTGTGCGAGCGCGTGCAGGCCCGCGGCGGCCAGGTCTATGAGCAGTCGCGGGTGATCGATCTGGCTAGCGAAGCCGGTGACCGCGCTGTTCGCGTGCGACTGGTCGATCGCGAGCTCGTCGCAGCGCAAGTCGTGGTAGCCACGGCGGGATTTTCCCCCCAGCTCGGCGTGTTGCCTGGCCGCTTGCTGCCGGTTCAGCTGCAGGCACTGGTGACGGCGCCCCTATCGGACGAGTCGCTTTCGCAGCTAGGCTGGGCGGCCCAGGATGGCGTGCTGGATGCGCGCCGGCTGTTCAACTACTTCCGCCTGACCGCGGATCGTCGAATCATCTTTGGCGGCGGTCGCCCGCGCTACGGCTGGGGTGGTAGCGACGGGGGCCAGGCACCGCTAGAGCAAGCGTTGGGACGCCTTGCGAGCGAGCTAGGTCGCGTCTTCCCCGACGCGCTTGGGGTCCGCGCCGAAGGCGGCTGGGGCGGCACCATCGGCTACGTGCTGGATGCGCTGCCGGCTATCGGTCGTCTGCCCGATCGACCGCATATCGTGCACGCCGTCGGCTGGTGTGGGCATGGCGTAGCGCTGGCCAGTGCCTGCGGAGCCTGGATTGCGCAGCTGCTCGACGGGGAGCCCCTGCCCGCGCTGCCCTGGTTTCGCAGTCAGGTGCCGCGCGTCCCCACCGAACTAGCCCGCTATGTCGGCTTTGCCGCGACGACACGGATGATGGCCCTGCAGGATCGCTGGGGCTGACGATGGAAGGGACCACGACCCCACTTTCGCTGCCGCTTTTGTGCGATCACGCCTGCCGCATCCTTGGCTCATCGCTGCGTAGCCTGAGCCTGTTTGGCAGTCAGCTCTGGGCGAACGAACCACATCGGGCCCGCGGCATCGCCGATCTTTTCGCCATCCTCGACGATGGCGCGCTAGCTGAAGCCGCGGCCCGACTTGGCACGCCGCCGCGGCCGCTACTGCTTAACCACTTGCCGCCGCTGACTCTGGCTCTGTCGCTCCCCGGCAGCGAACACGCGCGGGCCAAGCTGAACCTGATCGAGATCAGCCCGCTTCAGCGAGTGCTGCACGCACTGCCCGATGTCTATCTCGCCGGCCGTCTTAGCAAGCCGATGCAGCTTTACGTGGCCCGCGATGCCACCTGCCGGGCCGAGCACTCGTCGCTGATGAACCAAGCCGCGCAAGCGATCAGCACAATCGTCCTGCAGGGCCAGCGCGGCCATCGGACGCGGCTCTCGGTCATCGCCGAGTGCGCTCTTGTCTCGTACCGTGCCGAGCTTCGCCCCGAAGGGCCGCGGCGACTGCAGACGCTGTGGCAGCGGAACCAGGACGCGCTCGTCGCCCGCTTCGAGCCCCTGCTGCTGGCCACCGCACCGACGCTGGGTCTGCGCTACGACCCGGGTGAGCAGATCTTTTTCGATGAGCGCGATCGGGCAAGCCGCACCCGCCAGCAGCTTGCGTATGCCCTGCTCCTTGGCCGCAGTCGCCTGCGATCGCTCGTGCGCTTTCCCAAGCAGATGCTGGTCTATCGCGGCTGGGCCGGCTACGTCGCTGACAAGCTGCACCGCAGCCACCGCGCCGAGCAAGAGGGGAACCGAGCGTGACGACCCCGATCCTGGCGCCGTTTTCGGGCGAGTTTCACCGCGATCCCTACGCCACCTACCGCCGCCTGCGCGAGACGGATCCTGTGCACTGCGCGCAGATCTTGGGCACGCGCTTCTTTGTGCTGACGCGCTACGCAGATGTCACCGCCGCGCTGCGCGATCCGCGGCTGTCTTCGGCCGCGGTCTCGGGCGGTCTGCTACCGATGGAAGTCGGGCGCGGCAACATCCTGTTCGCCGATCCGCCGCAGCACAGCCGGCAACGCCAGCCGCTCAGTCGTGCATTCCTGCCCGCCAGGATCGAAGGTCTGCGGCCCCGGCTGCAGGGGCTGGCCGACAGCCTGCTTGACGATGTGCAGACGCGCCATTCAGGCGAAGCGTGGTTCGACGTCGTGACCAACCTGGCGGTGCCGCTATCGCTGCGCACCATCACCGCGATCATGGGCCTGCCAGACAGCGACGTGCCGCGCCTGCGCCACTACACCGAAGCGCTGTCCGTACTGCTGGATATCGCGCGCATCTTGCCTGGCCTTTCCCGCGCGCATCGCACCGCCCCGGAAGCTGCCGCCTACTTCCGCGAGCAGCTGGCGCAGCGACGGCAGAACCCACTGGATAGCGAGGGCCGACCGCGCGATCTGCTGTGTACGCTGCTGATGCACGCCGGCTCATTCGAAGAGGAATCGCTCATCGCCACCGCGATGTTCACGCTGATGGCGGGACACGAGACGGTGACCTCGCTGATCGGATCGGGCCTGTGGCTGCTCGCCTCGCATCCGGATCAGCTGGACCTGCTGCGCCGCGATCCCACGCTGTGCGAGTCGGCGATCGAAGAAATGCTGCGTTACGAACCGCCGGCCCAGCTGACCACCAAGACCGCGGTGAGCGATCTGGAGATCGGTGGCCGTCTTATCCGCGCCGGCGAGCTTGTCGTCGCCAGCTTCGCCGCTGCCAATCGCGATCCGGCGATCTTTTGCGACCCCGAGCGCTTCGACATCACGCGTCGCGACACCCGGCACCGCCACCTCTCGTTCGGCCACGGCCCCCACCACTGCGTCGGCTCGGCCCTGGCACGCATGCAGGCCCAGATCGTGTTTTCGACGCTGCTGGCCCGCTTCCCGCACCTCGAAGTCGATCTTGCCAGTGCCCTCCGCCCACCGGGCATCGTCCTGCGCGGCTTGTCGCGGCTGCTCATACAGGGGGGTCTGTGACGACGTAGCCGAGGGGCGCGCGGAGGCTACAACCCAAACCGCGACAGCTTCTTGTGCAGGCCCTCGCGGGTGATGCCCAGGGCCTCGGCGGCGCGGGTCTTGTTGCCGTCGTGTTCTTTGAGACACTGCAGGATGAGGAAGCGCTCGACCTCTTCCAGCATGTCTTTGAGCGGGCCCTTCTTCGGCGCGATGCGATCGACGACGCCTTCGGCCTGACGCATATGCGGCGCCAACAGATCGGGCGTGATGAAGTGATCGGGCTCGACCTGAATGCAAAGTCGTTGCACTTCGTTTTCAAGCTCGCGCACGTTGCCCGGCCAGTTGTAGCTGGCTAGCTGCGACAGCGTGTCGGGAGTGAACCCCGAGATCGCCTTCTTCAGCTCGCCCGTGTACTTTTTGAGGAAGTGTTCAGCGAGCAGCGGCACGTCGTCGCGTCGCTCGCGCAGCGGGGGCAGGCGCAGCGGGAAGACCTTGAGGCGGTAGTACAGATCCTGGCGGAAGCGCCCTTCGGCGACCTCTTTTTCCAGCGAGCGGTTGGTGGCGCAGATGATGCGAACATCGACCTTGCGCGGCTGCGTCGCGCCGACCGGACGAATCTCGCTCTCTTGCAGGACGCGCAGGAGCTTGGCTTGCAGACCTAGCGAGGTCTCGGCGATCTCATCGAGGAACAGCGAGCCGCCATCGGCGACTTCGAACAGTCCTTTCTTGTCGCTGTCGGCGCTGGTGAATGCGCCCTTCTTGTGGCCGAAGAGCTCGGATTCCAGCAGGTTCTCAGGCACGGCGGCGCAGTTCTGGGCGACGAACAGCTTGTCGCGGCGCGGGCTCTGATAGTGAATCAGCGAAGCGACCAGCTCTTTGCCGGTGCCGGTCTCGCCCTCGATGCAGACGGTGGCGCGGGTGCCCTGCACTTTTTCGACCTGGCGCAGCACCTCGCGCATCGCTGGGCTCTGACCGATCGGCGCCGGGGCTCGTCGCTTCTCTTCGCTGTTCTTCAGGAAGCGGGCTTCGCCGCGGGCCTGCTCTTCGGCCAAGCGCAGGCGCTGATGCAGCCGCGCGTTTTCGATGGCCAGCGTCGCAAGCCCCGCCAAGACGAGCAGCACTTCCAGATCGCGCTCTTTGAACATCGCCGAGCTAGCGCGGTTGTCGACCTGGATGACGCCGCGGATGTCTTCGCCTTCCCACAGCGGCACGCCGAGGATCGACTGGATGCGCGCGCCCATGATCGACGCAACGCCGGCCAGATCCTGCGCCGCGTTGGCGATCAGCACCGCGGCCCGCTCCTGCAACACGCGACGCACCACCGCGCGTGAGGCACGCAGCGTCGGCGCTTTACCCTCAGCCTTGCCGTCGGCCTTACCGTCGGGCTTTCCGTCGGTGCGTGGTTCGAGAGCCTTCTCGGGTCGCCGGGCCGCGGCATAGACCGTCGCCATCCGCCCGTCGGGCCCGTCATCCAGCTCGATGGCGATGTGGGTCGAAAGCGGCACCAGCTCAAACACCGCCTCGGCGAGACCATCAAACACGGCCTGCAGATCGAGGCCGCGTCGGCCGAGTTTTTTTGTCGTCGCAAGGAGCAGCGCAGCCACTTGCGGATCGCGCTCGACCTTGCCGGCTACCGCCTCAGCTTCGTTGAGCGTGCGACGGGCCAGGATGCGACCGACTTCGGTCTCACCGCTGTCGCCAGCCCCGGCTGCTACCGTCGCTGTGGTCGCTGCCGTACCCGCGTGATAGAGCACCGCCACCGGGCCCTGCGGATCGCCAAGCAGCAGCTGATCGCCGTCGTGTAGCTCGACCTCAAACGCGGCTCCCGCATCGACGGGGCACAGCGTCCCGCCTTTTTTCAGCACGCGCGATCCGTTTGTCGATCGGAAGTCGCGGTAGAGGATGCGCTCGCCCTCACGAAAGATCTGACCGTGCTCCGAAGACAGGTGGTCGTCCGGCAAGACGAGCTGATTCTGCGGGGCGCGCCCGACGGTAATGCCGCTTCCAGGGCTGCCGCTCCACGACAGCTTGAAGCCACGACGAGCCCCAGACAGGACCTCCAAGGTCTTGGCGGGACGGGAACCTTCGGTCGACTTTTCGGTGGGGGGTGCAGCAGGCGGAGTCATGACGGCAGAGCGACCATATCACTCAACCTGCCAGACGAGATCGGTCTTTCCCTCGGGGCCGGTCAAGCGCAGCGTCAGCTTGCGCGGCGCGGGGCCCGATACCGGGCGCAGCGGCGGGAACTTCACGTGCCACATCTTGCGCAGCGGATCGGGCGAGCGATTGAATAGCGAGGCCTGTATATGCTGCTCTGAGCCCACCGGCGTTACCTCGGGTGAGCTGACCTCGCCGCCTAGCTCGTCGATCAGCACCAGCCGCCAGCGGTTGTGCTTGGGCACAAGATCGTTCCAGCGATCGTTGTGGGCGTAGGTCTGGATGAAGAACGACGTGCCCCCATCGGCGAGCGCTTGCTCAGCGGTCTCAATGCGGGCGCGTTCCGTCGGGTCGCTGATGCCGTAGAGGTTGCAGTAGCGCTCGGCGTAGGTGCGCTGAAAGGCCTTCGAGCGCAGCGTCGCGACGATCAGAAACGTCGTGTCCATCTCGCGCAGCGACATCACCGTGGCATCGCGCGTCCAGCGCTCATACGCCGAGCCAAACGAGGTACCGGGCGGCTCAGCTTCGGCCGCGAGGTTCAGGCGCGGGGTCGCGCAGCCCGACGCACCGCAGAGAAACGCGGCCAGAAGACCTCCGGCCAGCCAGCGCAGCGAGGGAAATCCCGAGGAAGCCTGCATTCTTCGAGTATATCGCCATCGTCCCTACCCCGTGCGACTTTCACGAGCGACGGGCGACTAGCTGATACCCTCACGACCATGAGCGACCCCAGCGGACTCCTTACCCGCATCCTGCGTCAGCTATCTCCCGACGGAGCGGTGCTGTTTTCCGCGCTGCGTTCGCTGTCGGGGCGCGATCTGCAGTCGCTGCTCATGGCGATTCACAGCGCTCGCGCCGAAGCACGCGGGGTTTCAGCGCTGCGTGAGGATGCAGCCCGCTTGCCGTTGTGCTCGCCAGGTCCCGTCGATCCCCGCCCATCGCTGCGCATCGCAGCAGCACTTTTTGGTGCCGCTTCTGAGTTTGGCGCCGTCGAGCTATCGCCGGTAGTGCCGTTTGCCGCCACGCATGTCCTGGGGCAGGTGCATCAGAACAATGTGCTGACCGCCACGCGCGGCAGTGAGCTTTTGGCCGATCCGACGACGGCGCTGGCCCTGCACGCCGCGCAGCTTCGACAGTCGCACGAGGAGCGGCGAGCTCCCCTGCGGCTGTGCGCGCTACATCGCTGCACCCGCATGCAGCCCGCCCCCAAAGGCTTGCTGCCGCACTTTCGCTTGTTCGCGCTTCTGACTGGATGGCCCGCCTGCTTTCCGACCGGCGCGAGCGCATGCTGTCCACTGACATCGGCGCCGATCTGCTGGCGCTGCGCTTCCGCCCGGCTGGCCCGCGCTTGTAGGAGCGCCGGCTAGCGGCCGAGGGTATCCACGCGATCGAGGATGGTCTTTTTGAGATCGGACGAGATGGGCTTGGCGCCCAGCCACAGCTCCCAGATGTCGTGCGACAGTCGCAGGTTGGTCGGGCCGAGCCGCTTCTGACCGTGCGCCTCGACGATGATCTGGCCTTCGGGGGTGCTGCGAATCAGCACGTCTTCGCCCGCCGCGACGTCGTCGAACAGCGCCACGAAGGCTTCGATATCGCGCTGCAAATCCGACGGGGCGCCGCCACTGCTCATCGAAAGCAGCGCCTCGCGATACGCTTTGCGGGTGTCGGCCGCCGAGACCGCGCGGACGAAGTGCAGGATCGCGGCCTTTCCGAACTCACCCAGCACGACGAACTTGTAGGCCAGGTCGCTGTGCAGAAGCGAGTCCCGATCCGCGCCCCCCGCCTGCGCCGCGAGCTTAGGAAAGCCGGCCCGCGCCCCCGCATCCTCGACGTACATCGCCATGGCGTAGACCTTAAAGCCCATCACTTTGCGGGCCCCCACGCCCATCAGGGTGTAGGGCTTGCCTTCGTAACTCTGCAGCGTCTGGAAGGTGTGCTTGGTGATCTGCTCGACGAACGGCAGCGACGGCGGCAGGGGGCGACCGGCGCCTGAAAGCTCGCCCAGCTCGCGCTCGATCACCTGCAGCCTAGCCGTGGCAATCGCCCCTTCGCGCTTGGTGGGATTGTTGGCCAAGAACTTGCGATACCACTCGATGGCGGCCTTGCGATCCCCGGCTTTGTCGTAGGCCTTGGCGGCGTTGTAGAGCAGCGCGCTCTCCTTCGGCGCTTTCTCGGCGGCCCCGATGAAAAGCCGCGCGGCGTCGACAAACTTGCCGCTCTCGTACAGCACGATGGCGGCCCGATACAGGCTGTCGGCGGCCTTGGCCTCGTCGCTAAGCGGCATCATGGCCACCGTGTCGTCGCTGGTTGCGGCCGGAGCCACCGCGGCTGCCGTCCCAGCCCACAGCATGCCCCAAAGCACTGCGCCCCAAAGCCGCCGAACGCTTTGCCCCATCGTCATCTCCTGCTTCACAGCTTCGGACCATCGTATCGCAGCCTGAGGTAGGCTGGCGCGTTCGCCATGCCGCACGATGATCTGCAGCGACTCCGCCTCTACGCCGACCGCGACCAGCACGGTCGCATCCGTACCACCTACCTTGTCCGGCAAGGCCACGCGCTAAGCCTGGCGTTTACCGACAGTGACTCCGACACCGTGGTGGGCACCGTCGCTGCTCCCCCGGGTCAGGCACCCAGCGCGCCCACATCGCAGCCCGGGCTGCAGACGATTGGCCCGCTGTCCTACTTGGCGCTGCGTGTGGTCTTTGGCCGCTACGCTCGCCCCCTAGATCCCAGCATTGACCTGGCCCTACATACCGTCCGCGATGACCTGGATGATCGGCCGCTGCGAGTAATCGACACCCAAGGTGTCGAAGCCACCCTCCTGCGCTTCCGCTACAAGCCCTTCGGCTGGGTCTACCCCGCCGACTACCTCCTGTGGTCACCACCGGACAGCGAGCCCCTGGCCGCCGAGGCCCCCTTGATCTGCAGCGCGCTGTCGGCACTGGCGCGAGGAGCGGCGTCCAAGTGAGCACACCGCAGGTTCGTTGGTAGCATCGATTTATTGCAACACAGACAGTAACACACAAATCAACATAAGAAATGCATATTCGAGTTTAGACTCAATAAACTATCAACACTAAGAACACTATTTCTGATTCCCCCCCCTTTTTTGGCGTCATACGGCGCCCAACCAGACAGGCAAGCGACGGGGCGGCCGGATCTGCCTTGGGATCCCTCGCTGCGCGGCGACAACGTACGACCCGGCACAACTCCGCATGTCGGATGGCCGATAACCCCCTAACGAGGCCTCGGGCCGATTGGGGGTACGCCGATGCAGTTTCGTCCGCGAGCGCAGGGGGAGGAGCAGAGCAATCCCTTCGTAGGCAGCCCATCACCGGTGGCGGTCACGCCGCTGACGCAGCAGACGACACAGCCGAGCACCACGGTGCAGCCAACGACCTTGCCGACGCTGGCACCGCAGCCATCCCCCGCCGCGACGATGGCCGTCTTCGGGGGGCTGTACGACTCGCCGGCACCGACGACTAGCCCCCCGCGGCCGGGCGACCCCGCGCCCCCCAGCACGACGCTGTTTACCGGCATTACCGAAGCCAACGGGGAAGCACATGACCACGCCACCCATCTGAACGGCAATCCCAACGCTTTTGCGGCGTACGACGGCTCGAACGTCACCCAAAAGCCCACCGGTCCGGCGAATGGCTCGACGGGCGACATGATCTCGGATGCGGCGGCGGTCCTGATCTATTCGCAGATGGGCAATCTGCAGACGATGGGGATCGATCTGCCGAGCCAGTTCGGCTTTACCCTGCCCGGCGGCGAAAAGTATCTGTCGCCGCAGCAGCTAGCGCAGCAGGGGAGCCAGGCAGTGCTCAAAGGCGAAAATGCGCCCCAGAATCCCGGCGATCCCATCGTCCTGGATGCGCACAGCGGCGGCGGGCAGCCGGCCTATTATACGGCGATGCAGCTGGCCGAGCAGGGTTATACCAACGTAACGATTGTGGGTTTTGATATGGCCATGACGCCCCAGCAGCGGAAAGCGCTGGAGGCGAGTGGTGTCGATGTAAATAACAGCACTTCGCACATCGGCACCGACCAAAATTATATTAATAGCCCGGTGGGCGCGTTGATTCAGATGGCGATGGGCGGAGGCCCCAACTATTACGACCAAAACATCGCCAATAACCCCGCCTACGCCGGGGATCCGACGGCGTGGCACGGCTTTGACAATGGCACCGTGCTGCCGTATCTGCAGCAGCAGAATCAGCAGGCGGTCCAGGGACAGCAGCCCGGGCCGGCCACCAACCATAGCGACCAGCTTTATCTGCCTGTCGGTCAGGTTCTATCGGCGGGTATGCCGATATTAAGTAATTTCTATACTGTCATCGATCCCAACGCGAATGCACATGCCAATATTAACCTAAATAATGGTTCAGCATCGAACAGCATAAATCTGTCTGGAACCACGATTGATACGCCGTTTACCCACAACACGTTAGGCGACTGGGCGCAGGCCTCTTCCAGTGTTGACCTGAGCCACGGAGCAGCCTCGGTTAACGTCGGCGGAGACAAGGGTGTGGGCGCCGACGTCAACCTGTCGCAGGGACAGATCGATCTGAACTGGCACGGACAGCACATCGATGTCGACCAGGCGATCCACAACACGGCGCGCACGGCCGCCACAACCGCGCGCAACGTCGCCAACACCGCGGGCAACGTCGTGCACCAGGCGGTCGACACCGCTGGCAATGTCGTCCACAAGGTCTCTAACACCGCCAGCAACGTGGTTCATAAGGCGGTCGATACCGCCGGAAATGTCGTCCACAAGGTTACCGACACGGCCAGCAACGTCGTTCACCAGGCGGTCGATACCGCCGGAAACGTCGTCCATAAAGTCACCGACACGGCGAGCAACGTCGCGCACAACGTCTCGAACACCGCTAGCAACGTCGTTCACAAGGCGGTCGATACCGCCGGAAACGTCGTCCACAAAGTCACCGATACAGCGAGCAACGTCGCGCACAACGTCTCGAATACCGCCAGCAACGTCGCGCACAACGTCTCGAACACCGCCAGCAACGTCGCGCACAGCGTCTCGAACACCGCCAGCAACGTCGCGCACAGCGTCAGCAACACGGTAAGCAGTGGCGTGCAGAGCGCACAGCACGCCGCGCAGGGCGTCTTCAACTGGCTGACCGGCAAGAAGAAGTAGCGCCGACGGCGGGGTCCGGAGCCCCGCCCGCGATCTAGCCAACGGCAGGACGTTCTTATCGCGAAGCCAACGCGAAGGCGCGCACCGGAAAGGTGCCGAAGGCGCGGACTTTGACGGGAACCGCGAAGAAGCGGGCGGCGCGATCGGGAAGCGCATCCAGACGAGTCAGATGTTCGACGATGGGAATGTCGGCACCGAGGAGGAAGGTGTGCGCGGGGCGCGTGCCGTCGCTGGTGTCGTCGATGTTGAGCGAGTCGATGCCGACGATGGCCGGGCGAGCAGCGACCAGGTAACGCGCAGCGTCGGCGGCCAGAAAGGGGTGGCCGCTGAAGTAGGCCTCGCGGCCAAAGTGGCGATCCCAGCCAGTGTCGAACAGCACAGCCTTGTCGCGCAGATCGACGCCAAGGTCGGCGATGGCGGCGACCGAGACGGCGCGCTGGCTAGCCTCCGTTCCGGGCTGCGGGCGGCAGCGAATGACGATCGCTTCGACATCGGCAAGCCGCGCAAGATCGAGCGCAGCCAGGTCTCGCCCGTCGGCGTAGCGGTGGAAAGGGCTGTCGACATAGGTGCCGGTGTTGGCCACCATTTCGATCTTGCCGATGTGAAACTCGGTGCCGGGTGCGTAGACCGCCCGGGACGCTTCGCGGGACAGGTAGTCGCAGATGATCGGAGCCGGCAGGCCACGGTAGGTCACGAGGCCGTGCTCGACGGTGTGGCTAAGATCAATGGCCTGGGCGCGGGGAAGAGTTTGCATGCGTGGGGTGAGCTCTAGGGGCTGCGAGTTAGCCAGGGATCATGCCGCAGACGGAGCCGATGAGCGGCAGCGCGGACTCGAAGAAGCTGTCGTAGCTAGCGTCGCAGATGTCCCCGAGGTAGGCGTTGGTCTTAAACAGGTTGGTAAAGCGCATCAAGCGGCTGGCGGGAACCGCGCCGCAGGGATTGTTGGCGCGGCGGCCGATCAGGCTCATGACAACGACGCTGTCGGTGTTGGGGCGATAGCGCTTGAACTCGGAGAACCAGTCGTCGGGGGTGCCGCCTGAGCCATTGGTCGCGCAGACCGTGCCTTCGCACTGATCGGGCACGTCGTCTTCATCGCTGATGAGGACGATGACCAAGAGCGAGTCAGGGCGCAGGAAGCCTTCGTTGCAGCCACCCTTCTGGTGGGTGGTCGGTGAGATGGCGTTGAGCAGGCCGCGCGCCATGCGTTCGTCGTCGGCGCCGCCAGAGCCAACCTGGGCGATGCAGGCGAAGCGCTGCTTGAGATCGGTGTCCTCGTTGGTCAGGTAGCGGCGCGGCGTGGGCCCAGGAAAGGGCCCGCAGTCCATCTTGCTGGACTTGGGACCCCCGGTCTTGGTGATCAGGCTGCCGATCTTTCCGCAGCCGCTTTGGTTGGCGTAGTAGTCGTCGCTGGTGACGACGCCGATGTGATAGTCCTGGGCACCCGCGAGCTTGCGACGCATGCCATCGACAAAGCCGGGGAAGCTGCGAATCAGGCTGAGCTGATTGTCAGCCATACTGCCCGAGTCATCGATGACGAACAGGACGTCGACCTTCTTGCACGAAGGCGGCATGTAGTCGGGCGGCAGCGACGGGCCAGGCCCCGATGGTTTCATTCCACCCGGCGTTCGGCCGGCGGCCTCGTCTCCCAGATCGCGGTCGTCGCTATGACAGGCCGAGAGCCCGAGCAACCCGACCAGCCCAAGCTGCAGCAGAGTCAAAGCCGGGCGCATCCAGCGAGCCGCTGGACGCCGGAGAGAGGGCGCGGCAGGAAGCGGACCAGGGGAGAGCGAGTACTGCGAGCGGATCGACGACATGGGACCTCCGGACGGCGTGCCAATGAGGCGCGGATTGTCGGGGCGAAGGCAGCTTCAACCGGGGAGATAACACAGGCATCCCCGACGCTGCGGCAAAAAATGCGCAGCCCGCAAGCGAGCCCGCCCGCTTGGACGTGGTCGCGTACCGAAGCGCGCGCTGCGCATTGCTCGCGGCCCGCCAAGCGATGCAGACTATGGAGGTGCGACGCATTGCCCTACTGTCGGACGTGCACGCCAACCTGGAGGCGCTGGAAGCGGTCCTGCGCGACGTCGAAGCCCACCAACCCGACGTTGTGGTGGTGCTGGGTGACGTCATCAACTACGGTCCGAACCCGCGCGAGTGTCTGACGCTGATCGCCGTCCACGCCGACGTGCTCTTGGCTGGGAATCACGAAAAAGAGGCGGCACAGCCCGACCCCGATGAGCTGGAAGACGACGCGCGCGAAATGCTGGACTGGACGCTGTCGCAGCTACGCGGTCTGCGGACCTGGGAGCGGCTGCGCGAGTCCATCCTGCGCGATGGCGAGGCGGCG
>CALFYE010000470.1 GCA_937952145.1 uncultured Myxococcales bacterium | reverse complement strand
GGCTGGAGCAATTACTCGCCGAGCGCGGCATCCGCACCGTGCTGGGCCGAGATCCGCAGCTCAAGACCATCGTCAAGCTGCGCGTCATCGGCCGCTCGCAGCAGCTGATCCGGGTCGATTTCGAGAACGCACCGGACCACGAGGTGCTGGCGCAGATGCTGGCCGATTTCGACACCGAGCTGGCCCGGCATGACGCCGTGATCTTCTCGGACTACGGCAAAGGTGGGTTGGCGCACATCCCGCGCATGATCGAGCGCGCCCGGGCCGCGGGCAAGCCGGTGCTGGTCGACCCCAAAGGGCATGACTACGCGCGCTATGCGGGCGCCAGCGTGCTCACGCCCAACCGCGGCGAACTGGCACAGATCACCGGCACGGCCACAGATGCCGACCGGCAGGCTGCCATCGAGCGCAGCTACCGCGACCTGCGGGCGCGTCTTGCTGCGGAAAGCGATGCCGACGGCGTGTCGCTCATTGATCGGCTGATCAACGTGAAGGCCGCGCAGGCCAATCTGGCGGCGCTCGAAGCCCAATGGCGGCAGGTCACCGAGCGTCTGCGCAATGCGCAGGAGGCCATTCAGACCCAGCAGCAGGCCGGGCTGCTGACTGAAGCACAGACGCGTCAGCAGATCGTGGCCCTGCAACAGCAATCGGCCACCGAGATGGAGCGCCTGTTGCCGACCATGCAGCAAGCCGCGCAGGCCATCGGGCCGGATGCGGTGATTCGCGTGCAGGCGTGGCGCAACGAGCTGGATCGCACCAAGCTCACCGTCGATGAAATGGCCCCGCTGTGGAATCGCATCGGCGAGAGCTTCGGCGGTGCGCTCAACGGGATGATCACCGGCGCGCAGACCTGGCGCAGTGCCTTGGCGAGCATCTTCCAGCAAGTGGCCGATGCCTTCCTGCAGCAGATCGTGATCCAGCCGTTCCAGCAGTGGATCGCCATGCAGGCGCGGATGCTGGCGCTCAAGCTCGGTTTCATCCAGCAGGAGCAAACCGTCGATGCGGCGGCCAGCGCCGCCAAGGTCGCCCAAAAGACCACCGAAACCACCGCCGTGGTGTCGATGGATGCAGCCAAGGCGGGAGCCGGGGCGGCGGCGTCGCAGGCTTCCATTCCCTACGTTGGCCCTGCACTCGCGGTGGCCGCGATGGTAGCCATGGTCGCCGCTGTGATGGCGCTCTTGGGTGGCATCAAGAAGTTCGCGGGTGGCGGTCTGGTCTCCGGGCCGGGCAGCGCCACCTCGGATTCGATCCCGGCGCGTCTGTCCGCAGGCGAGTACGTGGTGCGGGCGGCCGCCGTGCGCCAAGTCGGCGTGGCCTTCCTTGACTCGCTCAACGGCTTGTCGGCAGGCCCACGTTTCAAGGGGGGCGAATTGGCCTTCGCAGCGGGCGGGCTGGTACCGGAAGTGAAAGTGCCTCCTGCACAGCCGCAGATGAACCAAGCGGTGCGCATCGTCAACGCCATCGATCCCGGCGTGACCCACGACCACCTGCAGTCGCCTGCCGGAGAGCGGGTCATCGTCAACATCATCGGGCGCAATGCACGGGCCATCCGCTCGGCGCTGCAAAGCTGAATTTTTAGGGGAAAGTCCAATGGCACTTCTGTTCATCGACGGTTTCGATCACTACGACCCGCAGGCCGTGGACAGCTTTGGCGATCCGTGGCTCGCGCGTGGCAAGGCAGCGTATCTGTCACCGCAGGCCACGCGCATCAATGGCCGTCGCCCGTCCTCCTATGCCCTGCGTTTGCCGGAAGGTTCGGGTGGTGGCTACGTCAAGAACCTCGACGCCACCAAGACCAGCCTGATCGTCGGGGCGGCCATTCGCGTGGTGCCGTACCAAAACACCTACACCGAGCCACTGCTGCTGGGCGTGCGCGATGTCAACTCTCAGGTCGCGCATCTCGTGAAAATCGGCGAGGACGGTCGGCTCAAGCTCTACCGCTGGCAATACGGCTATGACCAGTTGATCTCTGTCTCAGTCGCCAGCGCTCCGGCGCGCGGCTGGCACTACATCGAGTTGCAGGTCACGCAGGGCACCAGCAACGGTGTGCTGTCAGTACGCATCAACGGCATCCTGGCCATCCAGATGACTGCGCAGAACACCATCCAGGGCGGTGGCCAACTGCTCACGGCATTCGTGGGTGCAGTGCCTGGCCAAAACTGCCCGCTCACCATCGACGTCGACGACTTCTACATCGCCGACACCAGCGGCACGATCAACAACACCTTCCTCGGTGATGTGCGCGTCGATGCCTTGCAGGCACAGGCCGATGGCAGCCTGAACCAGTGGACGGCCAGCCCGGTCGGTACCGCAGCATGGGAAGCCGTGAGCGACGAGGACGAAGCTACGGCGATCAATGCGCCGAACGTGGGGTTGCGCCAGTCCTTCGATGTCGAGCCGCTGCCGGTGATGGCCACGCCCGCCATCTACGGCGTCCAGCTCACGATGCTGGCCCGCAAGACCGACGCCGGTCTGGGCAAGGTCAAAGGCCTCGTGGTCAGTGGTGCGCAAAGCGCCGTCAGCACCGACATCATTCTGCAGGAGCAACTGGCCTGGCAGAGCACGCTGTTCGAACGCAACCCGAACGGCAACGTGCAGTGGACGGAGGCCGCCTTCAATGCCGCTGAGTTCGGCGTGGAGTCGGCATGACGGATCGCGTCGTCGTTCAAGACCTCGCGGAGGTTTCCAGCAAGCCGACGCCGGGAAGCGAACTGCCCGCCTTCCAGGGTGAAGTGCTCTCGCGCGCCACCTTCGGGGCGAGCGCAGCCAGCTTCACGCCGGAAACAGCTGTCGCTCCGCTGCCGCCCAATCTGGCGGCCAGCCTGCTGGCGGAATCCTTGGCGGGCCCCTGGCCACCCATCGATGCACCGATCTTTCTGGTCGAAGTGTTGCGCCGTGATACGGCCTCAAGCGCCATCGTCGCCACCGGTATGGATGCCTTTGGCGACCAGCCTTGGCCGGATGCGCAACGCGGCGTGTTTGCCTTCCGCCATGATTGGATGGAGCCCCTCGTGGAACGGCTGGAGTGGCAGACCAGCGTCACGCGGCTGGCCAGTGGCAACGAATCCCGTCAGGCGCGCCGACGTGTTCCTCGGCGCTGGCTCACCTACAAGGTGGGCGACGCCCGGCAGACCGATGCCCTGGTGGCCGACTGGCTGGCCGATCATCTGGGCCAGGCCGCGTGGTGGCCACTGCCACAGTACGCCGTTCATCTCACTGAGAACGCTGAGGAGGGCGCGCTGACTCTCGGGGTGTCGGAGGCTGACTGGCGGCGCTTTGGCCCACCGGCTGCCGCGCTGCGTCTGACCTATGACGGCGTGCAGGGCTGGGACAGCGACGAACGCTGGGTGCTGATCATTGCGCCCGAGGGCTGGCAAGTCGCCCAACTCAGCGACGTGGAAACCGATCTGCTGTGGCTGGCCGAACCCTTGGCGCGTGCTGCCGGAGCCGGTAGCAGCGTGATGCCGCTGGTGTGGGGCTGCGCTGTCGATCCGGCGGACTTGACCCAGTGGGTGCCGGGGATGGTCGGCGGGAGCGTCACCACGACTGTCACGCCCGCGCAAACGCCGGACATGGATGCACTCGACGACCCGTGGCTCGACGAGATTCCGGTCTGGCCCGATGGCAACTGGCGTGACGATCCGACAGCCGCCGCGCAAGCCACGATCACCCGACAAGACTTCTCGCCTGCAGATCCGTGGGTGCGCCGGGACGATCCGTGGGCGACGACGACTTTGCAGCGGCGCTATCTGGCCAGCTCACTCGATGAAATCGAGATCTGGCGGGCGCGGTTGTGGCGCACCCAAGGCCGTCTGGAAGCCTTCTGGCTGCCCGATGGCTTGGCTCCGATCCTGTGGGTGACCGTCGAAGCCGATCCCGAAGATGGCTTCCTGCGCGTGGATGGCAAAGACATCTCCGCGTTCTGGCATCGCCCCGCCGCCTGCTTGATCGTGCACCCAGACGGCTATCGGCAGTACGCCCTGACGGCGACCTGCCATCTGGATCAAGGCGGTGTGCTGGTGCTGCGCTCGGGCCTCGACGACTGGGTGCCCACGGGCAGCCGCGTCATTCGCCTCGTGCGCTGCCGCCTCGACCACGATGCCATCGATCTGTACTGGCACAGCCCGACGCTGCTGGAGATCACCTTGACCGCGCGCCAGTTGCCCGAACCGCGCGGCAATGACCGTCAAACCTACGAGGGAGAGTAAGCACGATGAGCCAGAACCCCTTGCTGGAAGTCGAGCTATACGCCTTCGCCAGCAACAGCGCGCAGTTCTACCTGACGCCGCACGAATTTGATGTCGACCTCGATGGCAATCTGTACGCAAGCCTGTCCATCGAACGCAACGAACTGGCGTTGGGTGCCGAGGCCGCCAAATCGGCGTTGGAACTGAAGCTGCCACCGAACAGCGAACTGGTGCGGCATCTGCTGGCCACCACGCTGACCGGCGAAACCACCTCCGTCACCTTGCGCATCGGTCAGCGCGATAGCTGGGGCGACTACTGGTGGCTGTCCGGCACGCGCTGGATGGGCCGCGTGCTGGGTGTGGAGATTGCCGACGATCAGGCGCGCATCCGCTGTGAATCGGCGCAGGTCAGCTTGAAACGCATCGGGCTGCGCAGGCTCTACAGCCGCAAGTGTTCCCACGTGCTGTATTCGGCTGCCTGTGGTGCCTCACCGATTTCTGCCAGCGCCTTGGTGAGCAACAGCAATGGCCGCAACGTCGATCTCGATGGTGGCACGCCCGGCAGTGTCAGTGGTGGCTTGGCCGGTGGCTGGCTGCAAACACCGGAAGGTGCGCGCCACATGATCGTCAATGACTACGGTGGTGGTGTGGAGTTGCTCTATCCGGTCGCCATAGACGCCGGCACAGAGGTACTGCTGACGGTCGGCTGCGATCACAGCACGGCCACGTGCGAGTCGCGCTTCGGCAACCTCGACAACTACGGCGGCTTTCCCGCCATCCCAAGCAAGAACCCGTTCTCGACTGGCGTGTTCTGAATCCCCGGAGAAATCGCCATGTGGTACCTCGTCGTCATCGTGGTAGCGGCGCTGGTTTCGGTCGCGCTCGCGCCGAAGCCGCCCGAGCCCAAACCGGCATCGCTGTCCGATGTCGATGCCCCAACCGCAGAAGAAGGCAGACCGATTCCCGTCGTGTTCGGCACCGTGCTGCTGCGCGGCGCGAACGTGGTCTGGTACGGCGATCTGGAAGCCGAGCCGATCCGCAAGAAAGGCGGCAAGAAATGAGCACCAGCGTGATCGTCACTATCGACGACGTGCGCGCCGTCGGCCTGTGCGTGAACGGCTCGCGTACATGGTTCGAGCGGCATGGCCTGGACTTCCGCGCCTTTCTGCGGAAGGGACTTGATGCCGAAACCCTGCTGGCCACGAATGACGCGATGGCGCTGCGCGTGGTCGAGCACGCGCGTACCCGGCAGGAGATGCACTGATGGGTGGCAGCAGCAAGAAGCAAACCGTCGGCTACCGCTACCGGATGGGATTGCACCTGGTGCTATGCCAGGGGCCGGTCGATGCCGTGCAGGAGATCCAGATGGGCGACCGCACTGCGTGGGGTGATGCCGACCGTGCGCCGCTGTCCAGCGGGCACGGCTTGAGTAGCCTGTCCATCAACAAGCCGACGCTGTTTGGCGGCGATGAGCGTGAAGGCGGCGTGGTCGGCACCATCGACGTGTTGCCCGGTGGCCCCAGCCAAGGGCGCAACGATTACCTGATGGCACGGCTAGGCAGCGCCATTCCGGCGTTCCGTGGCGTGCTGTCGCTGGTGGCTCGAAATCGCGAGAGCGAGAGCTCGCCGGCCCAGCTACGTATTCGACGAGGGGCTCCCGAACGACGTCCGGCTTTATACGTGCTCTCCGTCGGCGTCGGGCGCTATCAGTCGCCCGATATTCCCACGCTGCGCTTTGCGGCCAAGGACGCCGCGGATCTGGCGGTGACGCTGCAGCGCCAGCGCGACCTTTTGTATCGCGAGATCACGGTGCGCGTGCTGACCGATGCCCAGGCCAGCCGGGAAGCGATCGTTGCCGGCCTCAAGTGGCTGACCGACAGTGTCGCCGCGGAAGACACCGCAGTGCTGTTCCTGGCCGGCCATGGCACCAACGATCCCGACGGGGCCTACTACTATCTGCCGGCCGATGCGCAGGCCGATCGCGACAGCATGCTGTCCGGCGCGACGCTGCAAGAGGCGCTGCACGGGATCCGGAGTCGTGTCGTGCTGCTGCTTGATACCTGTCACTCGGGCAATGTGCTGGGGCGCAAGAGCTTCAATCGCCTGCTGGCCGATCTGACCAGCGAGAACCGCATCGTCGTCTTCGCCGCCTCGACGGGGGATCAGGTCGCGCGGGAGTCGCCGGCCTGGGCCAATGGCGCTTTCACCAAGGCGCTGGTCGAAGGGCTGCGCGGGGTCGCGGACTACGCCGAAGACAACCAGATCAGCATGAGCGAGCTAGAGACCTGGGCCAGTCTACGCGTCGCACAGCTTACCGGCG
This sequence comes from uncultured Myxococcales bacterium, assembly GCA_937952145.1. Classification (GTDB taxonomy): domain Bacteria; phylum Myxococcota_A; class Polyangia; order Palsa-1104; family JAEUJZ01; genus JAEUJZ01. Next base: position 30,873 of record CALFYE010000470.1, on the reverse strand, counting down.
GCACGCAGACCCCGACCCTGGCCAAGCCCAACGCCGTGCCCGATTACGTGCTGTCGGCGCTGCCCGAGCAGGGCGTGCTGCCCAATCCCAAGCGAGCGCAGCGTCGGCGCCTCCTGGCCTGGAGCGGCGGTGTGTCGCTGGGGCTGGCCTTGGGCGTCGGCATCACGGTGGGTGTGGTGGTGCGCACGCTGAAGCCGGAAAACGTCCTCACGCCGACGTGGAGCATGCAGTGACTGGGCGGATTTCTCGACGGGCTTGGCGCTTGGGGCGGGTCCTTTCGGCGGGGGCGGCCCTGCTGTTCGCGCTGGCTCTTGTCGGCTGTCACCCACGCAAGATCGACATGACCGCGCGCGGCCTGGGCGGTGGCAAAGATCCGGGCGATGACCTGCCGAGGGATGGCAGCCTCAGCGTTTCCCTGCGCGCCGTGCTGGAAAACGGTGGCAGCGAGCGGCCGCTGGCCGAGGGCGAGACGCTGCACTCCGGCGATCACCTGTACTTTCAGCTGCGCACCAGCCAGCCCGCCTATCTGTACGTCGTGCTGTTTGGCCCCGATGGCAGCGCTAGCGTTCTTTATCCCCCGCCCGGCCCCGGTGGCGCCATCGACGAAAGACGCGCCCGCATCGCCGCCCGCTGCCCGGTGCGCATCCCCGACAAGGCCAGCTTCTTCCTGCAAGACCCGGCCGGCCTGCAGGATCTGCGCGTTGTCGCGGCCCTAGAGCCCCTGGCCCGCAGCGACCGCCGCCTGTGCGAAGCGCTGCGCCTGCCCTGCCTGCTGCTTGACGATCAGCCCGTCCCGCCGTGCCCACCTGAGCGGACCCGCGCCCTGTTCTCGGCCGTCAAAGTGGCGGCGGCTTCGCTGGGCGGCGTCGCTTCGCTGCGCTTGTTGTTGAAGCAAGAGAAGTAGGGGCGGGGCAGGGGCCCGCACTCGCGCCCACAAAGCTGAATATCGGTGCGCGAAATATGTCCTAATCACCACAGGGTCCAATTCGGAGGAGTTCTATGCGGTGGTTCGGATACATGGTTGCGTCGCTGTGCCTGTCGATGGCGGGGGCTGTTCTGCCCGGGGGAGTGGCCTCGGCACAAGAGATCGAAGCGGGGCCGATCTGGAATCAAGCGGATGCCCAGACGAAGTGTCCGGCGGCCTGTGGGCCGCGCGGCTGGTCGGGGGGCTGGCGGACGACGCAGGTTGGACGCATGTCGGTCTGTGCCTGTGGTCCGGCACGGCCAGCGCCTGGTCCGGTGGTGCCCATGCCCGCCCCGGTGCCGATGCAGCCGGCCTGGCGCGATCTGCCTGGGCTGGCGAATGACATCGGCATTGGCGCAAATGGCGCGGCCTGGGTCATCGGCACGAACGCGACGCCGGGCGGCTTTGGCATCTGGGTCTTGGGTCAGAGCGGCTTTACCCAGGTGCCGGGCGGCGCGGTGCGGATCGCGGTCGGCCCCGACGGACAGCCCTGGGTCGTGAATCGCGACAACGGCATCTATCAGTACCTGGGCAATGCCTGGCGTCAGCTTCCGGGCGCTGGTCAGGACATCGGCGTTGGAGCCAACGGCGCGGTCTGGGTCATCGGCATGCGCCGCGTGCCGGGGGGCTATGGCATCTACACCTGGAACGGCAGCAGCTGGACCGAGGTACCGGGCGGTGGGGTGCGCATCGCGGTCGGGCCCGACGGCCAGCCCTGGGTGGTCAACCGCGACGGCGCGATCTTCCAGCGCGTTGGCAACGGCTGGCGCCAGCTTCCGGGACAGGCGCAGGACATCGCGGTTGGGCCGCGTGGCCAGGTGTGGATCGTCGGTACCAATCGGCTGCCGGGCGGCTTCGGCCTGTATGAGTGGAGCGGTGCAGGCTGGGTCGCGCAGCCCGGGGCGGGTGTGAACATCGCCGTCGACCCCCAGGGCATGCCCTGGGTGACGGATGCCAGCAATCGCATCCGCGCCATGCAGCGGGTTGTGCAGCCGCCCCCGCCGCCGCCCGTCGTGGTGGTTCCGCCGCCCCCGCCACCGGCCCCGCCGGCCCCGCCGTCGGCTCCGGGCTGGGGGCCGCGCGTGGCGCCGTTCATGTTGGAAAACGGCAAGTGCTTGGATGTCGATGCCGGTCAGGCCGGTCGCAACGGCGCGACGGTGCAGATCTGGGACTGCCACGGCGGTCCGAATCAGCAGTGGACCTGGGATCGCGATCGCGCGGCGATTGTATCGAGCGCGGGCAAGTGCCTGGCGGTTCGTCCAAGCGAGGTCGGCACGCGCGGCACTCGCGTCACGGTCTGGGACTGCACCGGCAACGACAATCAGTTCTGGCAGCGCAACGAAGGTCTGCTGGTCAATAGTGCTGGGCTCTGCCTATCGGTTCCGCCGGGGCAGATGGAGCTAAACGGCGGCACGGTGACGCTGTGGGACTGCAAGGCCGGCCCCAACCAGCACTGGTCACGTCGTCCGCACGGCCAACCGTCCCCGCCGCCGCCGCCGCCGCCATCGATGCCGCCGACGCCGCGGGGTCGCGTCTCGATCGTCTCCAGCAATGGCAAGTGTGTCGACGTGAACGGTGGCGACTTCCAGAACCGGATCAACGGCGGGCGAGTCATCGCCTTTGACTGCCATGGCGGCCCCAACCAGGGCTGGCGCATCGAGGGCGCGGCCGTCGTCTCGGAAAACGGCAAGTGCCTGGACGTGCACGGCCCCGACTTCAACGCCAATACCCGCGGCGCTCGCGTTCAGATCTGGGACTGTCACGGTGGCCCCAACCAGCAGTGGACGTGGAATGGCGCGTCGCTTATCGCGGCCAATGGCAAGTGCTTGGATGTCGAGGGCGGGGGCTATGGGACGCGCAGCAACGGCGCGCGGCTCCTGCTGTGGGACTGCCATGGGGGCGCGAATCAGCAGTTCTCGCTGCAGCATCGCGCTGGTCCTTTTCCGCCGCCGGCCCCGCCGGTGATTGTCCAGCCGCCGCCGCCGCCACCGGATGTCGCCTATCCGCCGCCGCCCGTCGGCTATCCCCCGCCGCCCGTCGCCTATCCGCCGCCACCGCCGATGGCCATGCCGATGCCGGCCGACCGCTTTAATCAGCTCCTCGGGCAGGTCCGCGGTCTGCCATTCCGCGACGAGAAGATCGCGCGCATCAAGGACTACCTGATGCCCGACACGATGTTCACGACGGCGCAGATCGGGCAGCTGATGACCACCTCGCCGTTTGGCTCGGACCGCATCGACATCGCGGCGCTGCTCTGGCCGCGGGTCGTCGATCCCGAGAACTTCCCCACCCTTCCCGCCCTGCTCACCTTCGAGAGCGAACGCCAGGATCTGCGCCGTCGCCTCGGCCGCTAGCGACCCCCCAAAAAAAGCGAGCCACGAGTTCCTCCTTCCGGCGCCCGTCATGCCGGGGAGTTCCCAGGCTGTGCAGGCCTCCATCAGCTGGGAGACACTGCGCAGCACGGCTCGGTACTGCTGTGTCTTGGCCGCATGCGGTCTCTGACGGAAATCGCCGCAGTTGTCGCCACCGTACTGTGCGACATGGACATTGAACCGCTAGCCGGGCGAGCCGCGCCGGAGGCGGTATTGCGCACCATCCAGCGTCCAGAGCCCGGCGTCAGGAACGAAGAACGCCGACACCTCGATACCCTCTTTGCCCTCACTAGGTGCTTGTTGAAGTATTGGCTCAGTAAGGCTTCAGCAGGCTGCTAATTGTTATAGCAACTACAAATCAACATAGTAAAATGTATCAAAAAATATAAATATTCTATTTATTTTTGAGGATTGTTTGATTACTGCAACAAGCTCCTAGCTGAACGCTGCGCCGGAGGAGAGCGGGACGGAGGAGAGCGGGACGGAGGAGAGCGGGACGGCGGCGCTGCAAGAGAACGCGAGTCCGCTGCTGCCCCCGCCGCCTTTTCTGTCGAGTTCTGGCGATGGGGGATTTGATTTGTAAATACCTTCGGTGCAGTCGGCTGAAAAACGGACCGAGCTGCGCGGTATGATCTGCCCAGCGCTTTCGTCGCCAAAGCACGGGGATCACGGTGAGCATGGGCCTTTATGTCGGGGTGGGATTGGTGGTCTTGCTGGCCACTTGGTATCTGTGGCGGTCGCGACCCGAGGACGACATCACGTCTGGTCTGCCGCCCGGCTACCGGCCCTTGCTGGATTCCAAGGCGCGCTCTGAATCGACGCTCGGGGGTGGGACGAGAGACGCGGCCCCGGTGGGGCGCAAATCCCCCAGCTCGGCGAGTGCGGATGACGACGCGAGTGCCGATGACGACGCGAGTGCCGATGACGATGCGAGTGCGGATGACGACCCAGCGGCGACCCCGAGGCAAGGGGGTGTGGCTGGCGCGGTGGCGCGTCTGGCCCGCGAGCCGAGCTATCGCATCGACGAGGATCACGAGGACTGCCAGAGCCTGGCGCGCGCTGGCGTAGAGGCGATCGAGGCGCTGTATGCCGCGGTGGAGGCCGATGCCGAGAGCTGGATCCCGCTTTATACGTCGCTGGCCGTGGTGGCGGATGGGCTGGGGCAGACTGGCTGGGATGCCGTTGCGGCGCTGCTCTCACGCGCGGTGGCGCAGCATCATCGGCGCATGGTGTCGTTCCTGGACTACGCCGCATCGGCGATGCGTCCGGATCTGTGTCGATCGCTGTGTGCGCAGGTCGACCTCGACTGCGCCTCGGCGTTTGGCGAAGCCGCGGCCCATCACGGCGAAGAAGCCTACGAGATGGTGACGGCGCAGCTTGGCGTGGCCCCGCCCGAGCGCACTCCGGCCCTGCAGCAGCTTCTGACCGCGCTCTTTTCGTCGAGCTCGTTTACCGACAAGTCGCTGTGGCGGGGGGCGCTGCAGCACGAGCTGCCGCTGGTTCGCGTGGCGGCGGCCCTGGCTGGCCATCACCAGAAGAACGGTCCAGAGCTCTTGGCCCTGGCTAATGACCCCGACGAGCGCGTGCGGCATGCCTTTGTCGTCGGCGCTGAGGAGGTTCCGGAAGCGACGCTCTTGCGTCTGACCCGCGACGCCAGCCCACGCGTGCGGGCCGCTGCCTGCTTTGCGCTCTCGGGCGACAGTCCAGAGGTGCGAAAGACCTACGAGCGCCTGCTGGCCGATCCGCACGGCGCGGTGGTGCTGACCGCCATGGTCGGGCTCGATGAGGAGGATGGGGAGGAGGGGGACCAAGAGGACGGCGTCGCGGGGGAGAGCAGCGCGTCCGACTCGCCCCTGTCGGTGCGCTTGCAAGCGGCCCTCAAGAGCAGCGATCCGCTGCTGCGCGAGGTAGGGATCAAGCTGGCCGGCTTCCTGCCCAAGAAGCGCTTTGTCACTGCGCTGCGGAATCTCAGCCAGCACGGCACGGCGGCGGAGCAGGCGGCGGCCATTGCGCTGGCAGATGACGAGCCGGAGATCCTCGCGGCCATCGCCGAGCTTCTGCGCGGCAGTCCGCCCGCCGTCGTGCTGCGGGCTGGCGAGATAGAGCTTGCGTTTAGTGACGAGCCCGCTGCGGCCCAAGCCGCCGCCACCCTGCTTTCCGTCGAGCTACCCCCTCGCGTGCGCCGTGCCGGCTTCTACTGCATGGCGCCGCATCGCGCCCACTGGGCCACCCACCTGGGGCCCCTTTTGCACCCTGGCGAGCCGCTGCTCGCCGACCTAATCAGCGAGCTAGAGACCGCACTTGTCGGCGACGAGCCCATCGATGGCGACGTGCGCGATCTGTTTCTGCGCCTCAAGAAGCGCTATCCCGACACCCCCCTGGGGAAGTTCGCCGAGACTGCCCTAAACCGCTAACCGACGGCTGTCGTGTTAGCGAGATAATTGCCTAATTAGTCACAGATTCTGTGAAGAGATTAATGATCAAAATAAATAAATTTATCCGTGATTTTGTTTATTAAATAACGACGGCAGCGGCAGAGGCCGTTGTGCGCTGCGCCGGGCTCAGCGGCGAGTGCGCTTGCCAAACTGCCGCTGCAGCCAGACCTCGGCCTCGGCCAGGCCTTCGAACTGCTGACACGGCCACTTATTGGCGTTGGTGACCCAGTCGAACGCCGTCAGGATGCAGCGGGTCAGCATGTTCTGCGTCACGCGCGCCTCAGCCACCGATGCGGCCTGCAGCGCCGCCTGATAGCGAAAGAAGACCTCGGAGGCCGCTTTGCGTGTCTTCCCATCGATGCCCAGCGGGTTGAAGGTCGACATATCGATCAGCCAGAGGACGGGCTTTCCATCGCTGACGATGCGGGCGTACTCGGCGAAGGCCTCTTCATACTCGGGCATGGCGGGGACCGGGCCGTTGTAGACGACGTCGATGATCGGCCGGCGACTGATGCCCAGCGAGATGGCCTTCTTGCTTGTGTGCCAGACGATCTTGCGCGTCATGCCCGCAGCTCGCTCCCGTTCTGCACTGCAGCTTATTTTACGGCGTCAGGCTGCAAGGCAGGTCGACATCATCCCAACCGAGCGAGCCAAGTCTCCCAGAGGATCCGTGCGCGGCCGCCGACGCAGCGAACCTCAGCTTGCCATCGTCGCCCGCGCCTGGGATGATCACTCTGCAGCCGCCTATGCCCGACTGGCAAGACATCGTCAAAGACCCGTTCACGCATCCGCACTACGGCGAGTACAAAGATCGCTGTCTGCGCGCCCAGCTCGATCAGAAATTCATTCGTGATTCCTGGGTGTTCATCATCCAAGGGCTAGAGCTGCAGGCTCAGCTAAAGAAGCAAGGCGCGATGAACGCGCCCAATCCGCCGCTGGCGCTGTTCGGTCAGCTCGTCGCTGCCAACGTCAAGGGGCTGATGCTGCCGGGGGGCATGGGGCAGCAGACCAAGATGGCGCTGTGGTCAGGCGGCCTCGCCGTCAGCATTCACGTGCGCAAGCTGGGTTACGAGACGCTGGAGAGCACGGTCTACGGCGCGATCCTGGACAGCATGACGAACCCGACGTTCAAGATCTGGCTGGGCGACAAGACGTGGGGACCTCAGGGCAAGCTGTGGAACATCATCAGCGCTGAGTACGTCCGGGCCGTCGCCGAGGTGCGCGATACCATGCACGTCTTTATGCGCACGCACGATCTAGAGTCGGTTTTTTATCGCGAAGAGCTGGTCAACTGGCAGAAGGCGAAGGGCAAGAAACCGACCGAGGAAGACGGCCTTACCTATCACATCCTGCTGGGCATGGACTCGTTCAAGACCGAAAAAGTGTTCTATTCCGAAAAGCTGGCCAAGCAGTACCTCCTGCGGTTTCTCGACGAGATCAAAAAAGAGTATCGCGACGATATGCTGAAGGGGCGCCACAAGAACTATCGCCTTCGCAGCGCCGTGTGGGCCGACAACGAGCGCGCCTATCAGGACACGTTCAAGAAAAAGACCTACGAGAGTTACCGCCAGTACATCGAAGCGCCGCTCATCGACATCGTCGACGACTTCTACAGCGAATCCGCGCGCATCGAAAATGGAGCGGAGCAAGACTTCAGCCCCCGGCACTTTGCCAACGTCATGGATGAGCTTCTCTCCAAAGTGAAGCGCATCGGTTGACCTAGCCTCGCGACTTGGGAGGATGAACTCCCAGGCCCGGACCGGGCAGGAAGCGCCCGCCACGGCTCGCCTAAAGAACCGGCTTGGCCCGTCGGGCAAGGACGTCGTGTAGCTGACCGTGCTGTTCGATAAAGGCGATCAGGACGCGGCGGAAAACATCGACCTCTTTTTTGCCCATGCGGGTCCGCAGCGTGCGCTCCATGGCTCGACTGGCGCGCAGCGCTCGGCAAAAGACCGCCTTGCCTTTGCGGCTTAGCGTCAGGCGAGTGTGTCGTCGATCGGTCGTATCTTCCGTTCGTTCTAGGAAGCCGGCCCGATGCATCTCATCGGCCAGCTTGCTCGCCGCCTGCTTCGAGACATCAAGCAGCTCGGCCAGGCGGTTGATGGTGGGCGACTCGGCGGCAACCGCTCGAATGACAAAGCCGTAGCTCGGGCGCATGCCGGCGATGCCTGCTCCCTCCATCGTCGACAGCAGGCGGCTGGCAACCGCACTGTAGGCCGCGGCGATGAGGATCGCGAAGTCGGGTTGATTAGACAACCTAGGTTGACTGACTTGCATAGTTGACTATTATGATCAGGGTCCCTCCAGAAAGGAAGTACACATCCCATGAGCAGCACCCTGATTCGCAAGAACGAGGCCCCTTCATTCATCAAGCCGGCGATGGGCTGTGGGTCCCACCGGGCGTACCGTTCCGCGTCCGCAATTCCGGCACGCAGCCGTTTGTCGCCGTCGCCTGCATGGTCGCGGGCGGCAAAGCGCAGGTCGGTGACCTGGCGCCGTTTACGCCGCCCTGGGCGCTCTGACGTTATGTCGGCTTTTGGCAGCCGAACTGTGATGGATGGGGCAAGGGGGGCTGCGTCGGCCAGCGGGCACGACGCACGGCGGTGATGGAGCGTTCCGGGGTGGCCGGAAGCGGTGGTAGGTCTAGTTCTCGGGAACGTGGAAGCCGACGGCTTTTTCGTCGAGCAGGCTGCCGATGTTGGCGACCTTGGCGTCGCTATAGCCTAGCTGGCCGACCTTGCCGATGAAGTTGTATTCCAGGAAGCGGACGATCGACGAGTGCTCTAGCTGCACGTGCGAGACGTAGCCCTTTTTGGCGAAGGGACCGATGGCCAGCATCGGTACGCGCGTGCCATAGGGCACCGGCTTATTCTGATCGTCGACGTCGATGGGGGGCGGGGGCGCCACGTGATCGAAGAAGCCGCCGCCTTCATCCCAGGTCAAAAGGATCAGGGTGTTGCTGGCATACGCTGACTGCGTGATGGTCTGGATCACGCCGTTTACGAAGTTGATGCCATCGCTGATCGTCGAGACATTGGGGTGCTCATTGCGCGACGACATCGCCTTGACGTACGTGAAGTCGGGCAGCTTGTTGGCGGTCACGTCCTGCGCCAGGCGACTGAAGTCGGCGTTGTGCGCCCCGTTGGCAAACTGCGAGTAGTAGTTGAAGGGAACATCGGAAGCGTCGTAGCGACAAGCCTGATAGGCCACTGGGTTGGTGATGGGGTTGTACTGGCAGCTATTGGCAATGTTGGGGCAGCTATTCGTGCCGGCGGCCACGGCGTCGGCGTAGCCTTCGGCGTAGATCGTGAAGCTCTTGCCGGCCGAGAGCAGCAGATCGGCGATCGTGGTGCGGCCGGTGTAAAGCGTCTTGCTCGCTGAGAAGCAGGCGGCCAGCACCGTACAGTTCAGCAGGCAGCCGACCGTGTTCGGCATCGCCTTGTTGTCGACGAACTGAAAGTGCGAGATCGCCAGGTACATGTCGTTCGATGACGTGCCGCCGGCGATGGGCTGGAAGTAGCGGTCGGCCAGCGCGTTGTTGCTGGCCAGCGCCCAGTACGCGCCGACCGTACTCGCGTTGGCCAAGGCAAAGTTGTCGGGCGTGGAGCAGCTTGGCCCGACGCCAGCGCAGGTGTCGGCTCCGGTGGCGCCGGTGACGAAGCGATCCATTTTTCCGCCGTTGATCTGCTGGATCTCGCAGGCCTGCTGATGGTCGCGATCGGTGCGGAAGTTCTCGGCGTCAGTCAGCACGATGGGGGATGCGCCGCTGGGCTCCTTGTCGGGGGCGCGCTCGCAGCAGCCGGGACCGCTGGTGCAGGTCGGATTCGATCCGGCGGGCGCCGTGCAGTAGCGCCCGAAGTACGAATCGAAGGTGTGGTTCTCTTCGACGATCAGCACGACGTGCTTGATGTTCGAGTCGCGACAGACACCGCCGCCGCAGTGCTGCGCACCCGGGCAGACCTTGCCGCAGGCACCGCAGTTTTCGTCGTCGGCGGTGACATCGATGCAGCTGCCGCCGCAGGCCGCCTGACCGCTGGGACACGAGGGCGGGCCGCCCATGTCCATCATCGGGTCGCCGCCATCGGTCGCTGGGTTCCCCGCACCGCAGCCGGCTCCGGCTACGATGGCTGCCCCCAGCCATACGATCATGAAGAGTCCCTTATTGCGCATAGAGTCATTCTGGAACAAGCGACCGTCTAGGCCTATCGTGGATCGCCAAATGTCGATGAACAATCAGGAATTTGTGCAGATATCGGAGAAGCTGGGCCCGGCTGGCGCGCGGTGGATGCGGTCTGGGGGTTGCCCATCCCGCGCTGGCCTGCTGGGCTGGCCGCGGCCCATTGCGCTCAGAGGCTGCGACGGTAGGCTAGGTGCTCGTCGATGACTCGCAGCACAGCGTCGGCTTGGTCACGGACACGACGCAGCCGCTCGCGCTCGATCTCTAGCTGGGGATCGCTCAGCCCAACCACCGTTGGACCGCGGTACTGCAGGATGTCGGTATGCCCCCCCGCGAACACCGCTATCTGGCACGAGGCCGAGCCGGTCTCCTCGCGGCGGTTACTTGCCGCCACTTTCCACAGCCCGCCTCCCGGCGGGACATCCAGCGCCGCATACACCGGCGCCATATCAACCAACGGCAGATACCGAACTTCCCTGCTCATAAACACTCCCCCCTGCTGTGCAGAATCGCGATGACGACATTCCTAGGTTACTCGATGCCGGTGCGCAGAAGGGAGAGTCGACTCTGCCGGGGTTTTCAGTGTCGTCTTCCGGAAGTTCAGCACGGGGAGGCAAGGCGGGAGGGCGTAGTCTCCTTCCAAGGCGGGGTGGGCGCGCTGCTGCGGCGCTGGGCGCCCACGGGCATACCGGCGGACGGGCCACCTGAGCCGGCCACCTGAGCGGGGTACCTGATTCGGGGCCAGCCGGTTGTTGTTCCGCTGCGGTGTTGAGAAGCTCAGTTCTGAAGTTCTCTTGGCTTTGTCGTCAGCGGGCGCCGTGGCATGCGACTCCGCTTCCGGAAGCGCACTTCACATCGGGAACGCGGCCCGGCACGGGGAACACGCGGGGATTGGCCTCTGGCTTGCATTTTCGACCCGCTGTGGCGCCTGGGCAATGGCCTGGATGCAGTCGTGGGGATAGGAACCGTGCGGCTTGCAGAACGGACTCTGGGAGCCATTTCCCGCAACGTGTCGCTGTCGATTGTTCGACGGCTGGTGTGGCTGGCTGCGTCCAGATTCCGGAGTCCAAGATGTCGAGTTCGCTGGATACGAGTTCGTCCCCCGCAAGCAGTCCTTGGACCGGTGAATCTGCCGCGGGGGGCGCGCAAGCACAGGGCAGTCTGCCGCGGCCCTCGTTGACACCCATTGGCATGGCCCGATCGGCAGCCGGGGCTGGTCAGCCAGACCCCACAGCGCTGAAGTCTGCTCTTGGGCACTGGGCTGAGCCTGTGGGGAAGGGGCCGCGTCGCTTGGATGCAGCCGTGGCGAGTGCCATGGGACGAGCCTTTGGTCACGACTTCAGCGACGTCAGCATCCATACCGACAGCACGCAGACGACCGGCGGCACGCACGCCTTTGCCAGTGGCACCGATATCCACTTTGCGACGGGGGCATATGCACCTGAAACGGATCAAGGGAAGTGGCTGTTGGCTCATGAGCTGGCGCACGTCGTGCAGCAGCGTGGCTCGCCGCCCGGAATGGTGCAGGCGTACGCACCGGACGAGGCGCTGGGCCAGCTGGAAGGAGACGCCGATCAGGCCGCGCACCGCGTAGTCGCCGGCCTGCCGGCCCAGGTGGGTCTGCGCGCCGCCGCCGGGAGCGTTCAGCGCTTTAACGAAGACGAACACGCACGCATCGGAGACAACGGAGCCAAAGATAGCGAGGGGAAGGTCGCCACGGTGGAGCTGGCTCCGGGGTATTCGGTCAGCAATGGCGATGTGGTGGCGATGGCTGGGGATTACTTCGCCAGCATCGATCAGCTGCGCGCCCTGGCCGCTCACCCGGGCACGGGAGCTGGCACCCGGGAAGAGATCGAATACGTACGACAGTGCAAAGTGCACAAAGGGCCCGAGGGCAGTTTTTCGGAATCAGCCAAGGCGGCGGTCGACAAGCGCTTTTACAAGCTGGCGGCGAACAATGCAGTGCACTTTCCCAATGCGCGCACCGGCGATGCGGACAAGTCGGTCGCTGATCGTGCCGGCGCGGCTCCTGACCCGCAGCAGGAGGGATGGCTGCGCCGGATTCTGTTTCCCAAGGCGCCGCACAACGCCATCGAGGGGTATCGCTATAACCACGTCCGCGCGCTGGTCGAAGCGGTGCAGGCGGGGGCGGCCAAGCAATCGGTCGACAGCGCCATGGCCTGTGAGGCCTTCGGAGCCCACTTTTTGACGGATTCCTTTTCGGCCGGCCACGTCCGCACGGAACGACAGAGCATCAAGGAGTATTGGGACAAGAAGATTCCGATGTTCTTTTACAACCTGAAGGGCTGGATGGCAGAGGAGATCGCCAAGCGCATGGGCCAGCACTTGTCGCTGGGGCCGGTGCAGGTGCGGGAAGATGTCATCTTTGATCCTCCCTTCGTCGATGGTTCCAAGCAGCTCATCGCGGAAAAGCTCGACCGCATTGGGCCGCTGGGGTTTGGTGATTTGGTGTCGGGTGCCCTGCACGATTACGACAACGATCACGGCCTGAAGGCGACCGCCGAAGGCAAAGATGTGACGCTCTACGGCGATGGCAAGGCGGGCAAAGGCGACGAGGAGCGGCTGGCTACCAATGCCGTCGCGCTCGGTCGGTCTGAAGTCGCACAGGCCTTCGCGCTGGGAGCGCAGGGCATGTCGGCCAACGATGTGGTGCACAAGCTGCTAGGCGGAGACCGGCTCTATTCCGCCGAGCGTCTGCTTCCCAAGGCCAAGCCGGATGCCGAGCAAGGGGCCGAGCAGAAAAAAGGAAAGTGGGACTTCCCCGATGTCGATGCGCTGCTCAACGATGGCCAGTTTGCCAAAGGGGCGAAGCTGTTTGCTGACGACAAAGCGGTAGAGATCACCAAGCAGGCGGCGGATTTCTCAGCGGCAAAGCGGCAGGCGGTTGCAGACGGCGTCGTGGATCCGCTGCGGGCCCAACCGATTCCGACCGTCCGCACCATCATCCACTGGACGCCCACGCTGACCGACAGTGCGGCGGGGCATAACACCGATGATCATTCGAACGATTACTGGAAGGAAGCGAAGCGGACACCGGGGGGACTAAAGTCCCTGACCTATGTGCAGCGAGAGCGGCTGATCTCTCATCTGCTGGATGGCTGGGCTGTCGGCGATGACGAAGATGCGATCATGGATATCCTGCAGAACGCGCCCAAAGGGGATGCTAAAAGCCTAATCAATCACTTCGGCTGGGATCGCCTTTATGACAAGATCGATGATGGTCCGGGGGAAGCCTTCAAAAACGCCTTTCCAAAAGCTGAGTACGGTTCATGAGACTTCCTCTACCACGCCAATTCCCCGTTGCTTGCTGCCTGTGTCTTGCGCTGCTGCTCGCCGCTTCCTGCACGCGCAGCCCATCGTCTTCCGCCAAGTCTGCTGAGGCCACCATGTCTGACAAAGCACTCGCCAGTCATGTTTCGCTGCTTGTCGCGGGGACTGCAGCCCATCGAATTTTGCTATCTAGCGATGGCGAAACCGCGACTGCGCAGCTCAGTGGTCGCTGGCTTGCCGAGGAGTATGGCGCGATGTCCCATACTGCCCCGCCGCTTTTGAAGCTGATCGACGTGTCGAGCGATCGCGCGACGAAGATCGTGAGCGGATGGCTGCTGTCGGCCCCGGGGGGCGAAGGAGGTGGCGTGTATCTGACGGAAGAGAGCGAGGAGCTACGGTATCAGCTGCGCAGCTTTGCTGGCGTGGCGCCAACGTGGAATCCCCCCGAGGGGCTGTGGGCGGTGAAGGCGACATCGGCCGCTGCGGGTCGGCTGATTATCGCCTTGTGGCGTCCTGCTCCGCGCCTGCCGGGCGCCGCAGCGACGGAGACCCTGCAGCAGGTGGCCATCACGACGGTGGACGCTACTTCGGCGACGCCGCCCGTGACGCGCATCCTGACGCTGCAGACACCACGATACGGGGGCAGCCTGCTGCAGGCTGGCTTTGCCCAGAACCCGATCGATGGGACGGTCTATATCGCCGACCTCGCGTCGGCTGGCGGTAAGACGCTGACCATCCATGCCCTTGATGGCCGCAGCCTGGACAGCAAGTGGCAGGCGAATGTGCCGCGACCAGTGGCCGGACGCGCGGAGGCGAGTGGTGATTTGCAGGTATCGCTCGCGGTCAGCAGTGATGGCCAATTCCTATTGACGGGGTTGGGGGCCGGTACGGCGCACGGTATTGCCGCCGAAGTGCTGCAGATTCTGTCGACGCGCAGCGGAGCGCTGCAGGCCGCTGTGCCCGCGCCAGATGTCGCTGGGCTGTGGACGATCACCGACGCCGGGGCGGCGTCCGGCAGCGCACTTGGGGTCTTGTCCTTTTTGGAAAGCCGGGGCGCCGAATCGCACGACGTCCAGTTTCGCGGTCTGGCCACCATCGACGCGGCACAGGGGACGCTGCGCCGAGACTTTGAATTCCTGCGCGAGAGCCTGGGGGCGCGCTACGAGCGCATGCGGGGACTCGTGCCGACCGCGCTTGCCTGGCATCCCACGCAGAAGCGCTGGCTGCTAGCGCCCGAAAACTTCGCGTGGGTTCGCGCCTATGGCATCACCGACGGCGTTCCCGCGACGGACCTACCCGCCGGGCAGGACAGTGGGCGCTTTCGTCCGGAAGTTTCGAGCCAGCTCACCATCCCGCCCACCTGGCATCGCCCCGGCCGCCCGCGCATCGACGCCTGGGTTGCCCTGGGTCACTGAAGCGGTCAGCTCCCGCCGACGCAGCAAAAGAGCTTGCAACGGGCTGGGAGCTTGTTGCAGTAATCAAACAATCCTCAAGAATATATAGAATATTTATATTCTTAATGCATTTTATTATGTTGATTTTTAGTTGCCATGAGAATTAGCAGCCTGCTCGCGGCGACGCTTTTCTAGCTGGGCAATCCAGGCCCGGGCTTTCTGCTCGTCCTCAAAAAAACCGCTCTGCAGCGAGATGCCCGTCACCAGGCGGATGGCGTTGCTCATCATCACCGCAATCGCTCGCACCAAGGGGTTGGCTTGGACGTTGGCAAAGCCCAAGAGCCTCACCTGCGGGAGCCATTTCGCGGCTTCCTTGCGCACCGCTGCCGTGACCGCGCCGGCCTGCTGCAAGTGGCCGATGGCGTAAGCAAAGCCATGCGCTGCGATCGTTTCTTCGATCAGCGCAGCAAACGGCGGCCAGTGTTCTGGCATGAAGTCGCCGACGAACCACATGATGATTATCGAGCCATCGACGACGGCATGATGGGGTCCAATCTGCCGTACTGGCAGAGCCCCCGGGACAGGGGGGACAGGCTGCGGATCAGAGCTCATCGAATTCCTCCCGTGATGCGCGGGCCCGGGAGCCCGCGCGCCGGCCATCGAAGGCCCCACCAACACATCGCAGCGCAGAAAACGCCGACCATCGCAGTCATGATACGCGAGGATCGGCCCCGCCCCCGCCGAGATGCGCAGGCCGCCGCCCTCGGGAACAGCGCGCAGCGGGAGGTCACTTAGGAAGGCTTCACGTCGTCTATGCGGGCCGCTATTCACGGTAAAAATCGCAGGACGCGCCTGAAGCCTGCCACGCAGCGAGACCCAAAGCCGTCCAGTTTGATCTGAAGTGCAAAAATAGCCCAGGTATCCGTGGGTCAGATTGAATGATTAATCGGAATTTCGTTATTCGTCGATATTATTAAATTGTGGTCATGGACATCGGAGCATAATGATGTGTGATTGGTTTATTGTTGCCGATAATCATTCGATTATTATTTATTTTAGTACCCCATAACTCATGCGTTTCTTCGGGACAATTCAATTTGTTGCATGAGCGCTCCTGTTTCAAGTATACTTAGACGGTTATTCCTGAGATTCTGCCACCGCACAGGGAGCCGGGGCCAATGCCGACCTACAAGTGCTATTCGTGCATGAAGTCATTCAGCTCACCCTATCGATTTATAGAAGTACGCGATGGCGGCTCCTGTCCGCGCTGCCATACGCTCATCACCGAGCTGAACCTCATCGGGGTCGCGCCGCAGCGAGCGCGGCGAAGCTCTGCCCCACCTCGCATCGGACGCCCCGGCCGCGAGGAGACGCTGTTTCAGCGGTGCCTGGAAGCTCTGCAGAGCGGCCGCAGCGTCTGTATTGGCGAGCGACACGAGATCAATGGCCTCGCCCGCCGCACGCTGATCAACTACCTGCCTCGGTTGGCCCACTATGCTCGCTGGATCGGTCTTGAGATCCCCGAGATGGAGCAAGACGCGTGGGACCAAATGGGCGTCGAAGAGTGCCGCGACTACTTCAATCAAGTCTTTCGGGGCAAGGAACCGGGTCTGGGCGATGTGATGGCGGCTGCTCGAAACGCGAATCTCGGCGTCCTCTGCTACGACTACATGCTCTTGGGAGCCATGAAAGGCAAAGGCTTCGATGACAAGGTGGCCAAGAAGCTCGTACGTCTGCATGTCCCGCCCGCGAAGGATGGGCTGACCAAGCGCACCGACGCCGTCGCTTGGGAAAATGCCAACCGGACGAACATGATGAACCGCTACGCCGCCGACCGGATCAATGTCCTGCGCGGCACGCACGCCTTGGCTGAGCCCTACCTAATCCTCGTCGGTGCAGCTCACATCGATCCCGAGTGCTGTCGGGCCTTTCCCACGCTACAGGATCTGCTAATCGATAATCCCCTGGCCATCGATACCACGAAGTAGCGGCGGGGCCCTGGGCGGCCCGACGGAAGCGCCGCGGCTGGGGCTTGCCCGGCAGGTCTTTTAGCGCCCATCAGAACTACTCTTGATGGTCGGTTCCCATCAGCTGATCTCGATGTCCTTCCGCGCGGCGCCTTCCGGAATCAGCGGAGCGGCAAAGTCACCGTGCAGACTCCGGAATGTCTGGGTTCCCAGGACCCACTTGTGCAGACCCATCCCCCCGATTCCCATGGGGTTTTCCTGTGACTGATTAGGTCCTGCTCCATATCCATCGAGTGAAATTCCAAAGGCTTGTACGCGAAGCTTTGGCATAGGTGTCCTTCTTCCGACGACACGCATAGCCCGGGTGTCTGACAGGCGGGGTAAAAAACGGAGTAAAATCTGCAGCTGACTCCGCTATCCAATCAGTCGGAGGGGCGGGGAGAGTGAGTTGATAAATAGCGTATTCGCAAAAGCTGGCGACGAGCCCGATGATAGGGAATCAGGGCCACCGCATCACAGAGAGCAAGGGGGGCTCGCGAGGCAGCGGCCCTTGTTTCGGACCCCCGACCCGACGACACTTAGAGCGCCTATCAAGACCTACTGCGGACCCCGGCCGCTGCGTCAGTCGTGGGTCACGGCCGGGAGGCCGCTCACTCCTCCCTCCTTGCTGCCGGGGTTCCTCGCTACGGTTTTGTTAGGCGCTCTAAGACCGTCGGCGACGACGCGATGTCCTCGGCATTTTTGTATCCCGCTCCCGACGAACGGGGCAAAATGAAGTTGAGTTCTCATCATGCGCGGTCTGATCTATGTGCTGGCCCTGCTGGCGGAGGCGCTGCCTGGTCCGGGGTCGTCGGCGCCGGTGGCAGGCGGGAACGGGGCGGTGGCCCCCGCGGTGACTCTGAAGGCGGAACCTGCGACGGTGATCCCGCCAGCCCCGGCGACAAGTGTACCGACTCCGACGACTGGGGCCCCGGCCGCGTCGACGGGTACGGCGGGCGGGGGGACGGTGCCCACAGCGGCGAGTCCGACGGCTCCGGCGAGTCCGACGGCTCCGGTGGGGCCGGCGCGCTATAGCCAGGACTGGCTCACGGCGCAGCTTACGGCGCTGCACGGGCGCTATCCCAAGCTGACGCGCCTGGTTGAGCTGGGGCGTACGCACGAGGGGCGACCGATCTGGGCGCTGGCCATTGGGCGCAAGATCCGACGCAACGATCCGCGGCCGGTGATGCTGCTCAACGGCGCGCATCATGGCGTCGAGGTGCTTTCAATCGACATGGTGTTTGACGCCATCGAGGTGCTGCTGCTGCGCTCGACCGGCAAGCGCGAGCGCCTGCCGCTGCGTCTGCCGGATGGGACGGGGCCGCAGGTCAGGGAGCCGCTCTTGCGCGCCGACCCCGAGCTCGATCGACGGGTCAAGCGCTGGCTGGATGAGCTGGTCGTCTGGTGCGTGCCGGTGGTCAATCCCGACGGGGTGTGGGCGACGCAGAACGGACATCCGCGCAGCGGGCGCAAGAACGGTCGCGACACCGATGGCAACGGCCGCATCGATGCCGGCGATGGCGTGGATCTCAACCGCAACTATCCCTTCCGCTGGGGCTTCCTGGGCGAGGTGGGGAGCTCGTCGAAGCCGAGCAGCTTTTACTACCGCGGCCCGGAGCCCGGCTCAGAGCCAGAGACGCAGGCGATGATGCGCTTGGGTGAGAGCGAGCATCCGGCCGCGTCGATCAGCTATCACACCGGCACGGTGGCGCTACTGGCCCCGTACACCATCGACAACGTCAAAGACCCGACGCCCAACGAAGCCTGGCAGGTCGGTGAGTACCTGGTGGCCGGCCTGCTGCCGCATCCGCAGGGCAAGCCGTTTGTGCTCAAGCGCAAGCTGTACTCCGTCGATGGCACGGATCAGGACTGGTATCGCGCTCGCTTCGGCACGCTGGCGTTCCTGCTCGAAGGCGCGCGGCGCGATGCCAAAGACGAAGCCGAGCGCTACGCCATCGTGCACACCGTGCGTCCGTCGTGGATGCGGCTGTTCGATCGCTATCTCGACGGACCGACGCTAAGCGGTCGCGTCCTCGATGCCACGGGCCAGCCGGTCGTCGCCAGCGTGCGTATCGCCGAGCTCCCGACGAACGAGGGCGAGATCTGGGAGACGCGCTGCCGCGACGGTCGCTTCGATCGCTTCGTGCCGGCTCCTGGGCGCTACACGCTGCAGATTCAGGCTGAGGGCGCTCCCAGTGTCGAGCAAGTGGTCGAAGTCGGGCCGGGACGCAGTGTGCTGGAGATTCGCTTGCCAGCGGTCGCCCATCGTCGGGCTTGTCCGGCGGTGCCGTAGGCCGGTGTTTACATATGGCGGGCCGCGGGTGTCTACAGCCCGACCTCGGCCAAGGCTGACAGCAGATCATTTTCCCAGGTCTTGAAGTCGAGGTAGGGGATGTCGAGCTCGTAGTTATAGGCGGCGACAAACCACAGAGGGCCGCGGCGATAGCACACCAGCGTGTACATATCGCTGCCGTAGATGGGAAAGGCGCCGCGCGAAGACTCCTTGGGCGGCTCGCTTAGCGCGGTGCTCAGCTGCCCGAGCTTGATCGGGGGGGCCGAAGGCGCGCTGCACGTCCCGCGCTCCAACCAGTGCAGGAGCCGCAGGCAGTCGGCCCGCGCGATCTGGAGGTTGTGGGCCGCGATCAGTCCCTGCTTGCCGAGGATCGCGCTCTCTTGGATACCCAGCGCTAGCTCGACCCGCGTCAGCAGATCCAGGCTGCGCTGCTCCTCGCTGAGAGGGCGCGGAGCATCCTGCGGTTCGTCCCCCGAGGGGATGACGGCCGGGGCGGGGGCCGGGGGCGCGGTCTTTTTCTTCGTCGTGGTTCTCTTGCGGGGCGCAGTCGCGGTCTTGGGCAGCAGGCTCTTGGCGGTGGTTACTTGGCTTCCCTTTTTCGGTGCGGACCGGGTAGTCATGTGCGTGTACTCCGTTTGGGTCATCCAGGATGGCGGTCGACCCGGGGTGCCGCTGCACAGGCTGCGCGGCTGCACCGCGGGTCGCAAAAGGGGCAATCAGACCTTGGAGCGTCCAGCGCGCAGGGTCTCCTGCAGCGCGTGCAGCTCCGCCTTCTTTCCCTCGACCATCAGGCGAGCCTGCTGCGGCCAGCTGCTGGGATCGTTGCGGGCGTACTTGTTTCCCCCCGCGGCCTTGAGGATCTTCTGCAGCTCAGCGACCTCGGTGCTCGCCAGCTGCTTGAGCGTCCGGAGGCCGGCGGCGTGCAGCACCTCGGCGAGCTTGGGTCCGATGCCCTCGATGTCCTCCAGGTTCTCAGCGGGTGGGGGCTCCGGCGTCGGGCAGCCCTTGGCGATCTTCTTTGTCAGGTCGTCGACCCGTGCGAGCAGGTCAGCGATCGTTCGCTCCTGCGCCGTGATGCGCTCTGCGCAGGCCCCACACTGCGCCAGCTTGTCGGTCAGGGCCGCGATCTTGTCTTCACAGGATCCGCACTTGCGCATCGCTGCTTCCAGCGCTGCGATGCGCGCATCCTGACTGGTCAGCCGCGCATCCTGACTGGTCAAGCGCGCGTCGTGCTCGCGCAGTCGCGTGTCGTGCTCGCGCAGCAGGCGATCGTGCTCGCCGTGGATCCGCTCCTGCTCTGCCAATCGCCGCTCCAGCTCGCGCAGCATGGCCTCATCGGGGAGACCGCTGGGATCGGCGGCCAAGATGAATTCGCGAAGGCTGGCCGTCCAGTTGCTGAAATCTAGACGCAGCGTGTTTTCTCCGGCCCGGAAGGCATAGGGTCCGGCGCTGTGCCAGGCCAGGCCATCGATGTCACTGCTGCCGGTGGCAGGCATGGAAAACGCGCCCTGCTGGGGCTGACCATTGATGCTGACGGTGTAGGCGTACGGGCTTCTGGCCGCCGCGATGGCATGCAGGAACCACTTCCCGGCCTTGGGAACGTGGACCTTGTACTCGATGAAGCTCACCTGCGACCAGCCGTACAGCAGACGGTGCGTGCCCTCTTCCGGAGAGATGCCAGAGCCGTGGGCCGCAAGATTCTTGGCCTCGACGCGCAGCAGCGACGACTCGGGCGAGAAAATAAACATCTTGAGGTGCGGCAGCCCGGCAGCGCCTTCTAGGCGAAAGCTGTTATTGCCTTCCTTGAACTCAAAGGGACCTAGCGCGAACCACTTCAGGTGGACACCGCTCCAGCCGCCGGTCGTGCCGTCGAGGACCTTGCCGGATTGGCGCTGGCCATTGAGGCTCAGCTCGCAGGGCCGCGACTCGCCGGCCGCCAAAAGAACGTGGACATACCACTTGCCGACAAGCGGCAGAGAGACGGTCCACTCCAAGGCGCCTGCGCTCGACAGCACGGTCAGGTTCGCGTGTTCAGCGCTCTGTGCCTTGGCGGCTTTCGCACTCGCGGAGGGGACAAAGTCCTGGGACATCACGGGGACGAGGATGTGGCTCATGGGGATGCTGCTCCTTCATGGGATCTGGGAATGCTGCGGCCGCCGCCGCATGCGGCGACACCCGGGTAGCTGGGTAGCCAGTTAGTTAGAAAGAGCAGGCAGCTCTGCCGAAGTCGCAGCGCTGCGATCAAAAACGTGCAGATTTCGATCTTCGGCGCCGGGATATCCCCGGCCGGATTCCGTTTTTGAGCGCGCCGGGAATTTGTAGACACCTTGTCGGTGGGGGTCTCAGCGCTTCTTGGGATCGGGCTCGGAGAGCGCTTGATGCAGACGGGACATCGTGCCGGTCAGCGAGGGGCGTGAGCGCTGGCTGGGGAGCGCTGCGCTGGCTGGCGAGTGGGACGAGGGCGGCGGCTCGCCGGGTGGCTTGGGGGCGGGCGTCGCGGCTGGCGATGGCGGCCCGGATGCAGCGATCTCGGCGAGCCGGCCTTGCGAGTGCAGGTGCAGGATCTGCGCATAGCCGCCGATGTAGCGACCGTCGACGAGCACGATGGGGAACGAGGTGGCGCGATGGCGAACCGCAACCTCGTCCTGCTGCAACCGCTCAGCCAGCTCGACGGTGACGAAGTCGATGTGGGCTTGCTGCAGAAGATCGATGACCTGATGACAGAACAGGCACCGCGGTCGGGTATAGACGCTGACCCGCTCTTGCATCGATCATTCCGTGCTCACCTCAGTCCGTCAGGAGCTGAAGTCGTCGGGCGGGGTCTGGGCGGAAAACGCCATGCGATTGTCGAAGTTGAGCAGGGCGATGGTCGCCATCAGCTCGACGGTGCCATCGACACCGAAGAGCGCGCGGATGCGATCCAGGGTCTCGGGGCGGGCGTTGACCTGTCGCGTCATCTCGTCGGCGAGAGCGAGCACGGCCAGCTCTTCTTCGCTAAACAGGCTGGCTGCCGGTGGCGCGGGGGCCTGCACGGCTTGGACCTGCGATGCGTCATAGCCAAGCTGCTTGACGTTGTGGCCATGGAAGGCGGCGCAGTACGGGCAGCCGTTGAGTTCGGAAGTGCGATAGGCCGCCAGCTCTTTGAGTCGCGCCGGCACCTTGCCCGAGCCGCAGATCGTCGTCTCCATCTGCACCAGCGTCGGCAGCAGGTGGGGCGCATTGGCCCACAGGCGAAACAGGTTGGGCACAAAGCCAATCGCGGCGCGGATGCGCGCAAACAGCGCCTGCACTTCTTCGCTGCCTTCACCGTCTTTTACGAGGGGAATGATGGGAGGGGACTGCATGCGTTTCTCCTAAAGGACGAGCGGGGCCGGGCAGGGGGGGCTGCCGGGGCGGTTAAGGACAGCTGCCCACCTTGGTCACGGCCTGGGCGCGGACCTCGATGGGCTCTAGCTTGCCGTCGACTTTGATTAGCGCGGGGCCAGGGCGCATCCACATCGTGGTCTCTTCGCAGGTGGCGGCCCGCTTGCCACGACCGGCGCCGCGAACGATGACCTGGCCTAAGCGACCGGCCAGGCGACCGGCGGCGTCCTGTGCCTCGCTCCGCAGGTTGGCTTTGCCGCGCGGGACGCTGGGGCTGTGCAGCACTTTTTGATACTCGCCCATCGCTTCGGGCAGCGCCTTCTGCTGCTCGTAGATCTGGGCCAGGCGCAGCGAGGTCTCGAAGGTCAGGGCGGCACACTCGCTGGCCGCCTTGCGCTCGCGGCTGCACAGCGAGTGCACTTTTTCGAGGAGCTTTTGCGCCTTCTTGAAGTCCTTGTCGGCGTAGGCAGCCAGGCCAGCGCGAGCGAAGGGCTCTGCCGCGAGCGGCTTGGGTTTCGCCGCTGCCGTCTTGCCTTCGCTGCCCGCCGCATCGTCGGGCGCGTTGGCGGTGGGGGTGTTGGCCGGGGCCGATCCGCCGGCTGCGGCATCGGTGGGGGGGCCGCCATCGCTCGGGGCTTCGTCGTGTGGGCGCGGCGGGCTGCTCGCGGACTTTTGGCCGCGCTCCTGTGCCCCTTCCTCATCGAGCAGATCAGCGAGCCCGGCCTGCTGGCTGCCCACACTGCTCTGCTGCAGCAGGCGACCCAGCAGCGACTCAGCGCGCGCTCGCACCACGGCGTCGTTGTCGTTGACAAGCAAGCGCAGCACCGGCACACCGGGGGCTAGCTCGCCGCTTGCGGCTTGGCCGGTCTCGCCGAGATCGGCGGCCACTTCCGCAACCATGCGACGCAAGAGCGGCTCGGGATCGCCGGCCGCCCGCAACAAGAGCGGCACGGCTTGACGGGGCGGCAGTCGCCCCAAGGACTCGATCGCGGCCATGCGATCGCCCGTTGAGCCGCTAAACAGCGCCCCTTCTGCCGTCGCGGGGACCTTTTGTTCGCCCAGGCGCGCGAGCAGCGCGAATGCCGCCACGGCTTCGACGCCGCCTGCTCGCACCGCCTCTTGCAGCACGGGTAGGGCTTCCTTCTTCACGGCATCGCCGGGTAGCTCGGTCAGACGCTCGGCGGCTGCCAGACGCACCGCCAGCACGCTGTCTTTGAGACCGGCCAGAAGCTCGCTGCGATCGGTGGCGACGCGGGCCAGATACAGTCGACGCATCGCCGGATCTTCTGCGCTCTTCCAGCCCTGCACGCGATCAAGCGCCCCCTTGTCAGCAAGCCGCAGCAGCACTCCCGCCGCCGCAACCTGCTCGTTGGCACTGCCCGAATCGAACAGCGTCTTGACGATGGCACCGATCTCGCTGGCCGACACCGCGCCGACCTGACCGCGCTTGGCCAGTGAAAGGGCGACGACCAAGCGATCCATCGATCGCAGTGCCTCGCGTCGAACGTCGGCGTCGCTGTCGCTGAGCGCACTCTTCAGCAGGGCCAGCGCTTCGGGTTCGCGACGTCGTCCAAGAGCCCGGGCAGCCGAGACACGCACCTTGCTATCGGCATCGCCTAGAAGCGCCGTCAGCAGGCGCAGTGCGTCGCTACCACTGGTGTCGGCAAGCACGGTGGCGGCGGCTTCGCGGGTGCTCCAGCTGGCATCCAGATACGCGCTGCGAGCCCAGCTGAGCCCACCCCGCGAAAGCAGCGAAGGCTCGCGCGCTGCGATCTGCACGATGGCGATGGCGGCCCCCTGGCCTAGCTGATCGTGCTCGCTGTTCCCAGCCGGTCCCGTCGCGGTGGGCAGTAGGCTGGCAAGCCGTCGGGCATCGCTGGGGCGACCCACGTGGGCCAGGCCGGCCAGCGCGAGCTGACGTGCTCCGGCAGCGGCCTGCGCATCGATGGCCATGCTGCGCAGAAGGGGCAGCACCTCCTCACTGTCGAGCCGCGCGAGCTCATGCGCCGCGACGAGCTGCAGGCTGCCCCGGCGCGTCGCTAAGGTCTTGAGCAGAGCCTCGGCCGCCGCATCCCGCAGCCGGGCGAGCTGCGTGATCGCTGCCAGCTTTTCTTCCGTGACCTCGCCCGCGCCCCCTGCGGGCTGTCCCTCGCGCAGTCCGGAGAGATCTTGCAGGCGGGCCTTGGCGTTGGCATCGCCCAGCCGGCTCAGACAGCTCAGCGCTTCGATGCGCAGCGGTGCGGGGAGCCCCGGCGCGGCCAGCGCAGTGTCGAGCACCTGACGGAGCGCAGCAGGCTGCGGCGTGCACAGCACCAGCGCCGCGCGCAGAGCCGTCGCTTGATCTGGTGCCGAGAGCGCTTCCTGAAGCAGCCCCTGGCCTCTGGCATCGCCCAGCTGACGCAGCGTCGCTGCGATGGCCAGGCGCAGCTCAGCCTGTTCGCGCGTGGGGGCAGGACTCGGCAGGGTCTGCAGCGCGGCGTTGAGTGCCGGCAGGGCTCCCCGATCGCCCAAGCCCGCCAGCGCCTCGGCGGCGGCTTGTCGCTGCGCGGCCTCGGCGGCTGGATTCTTAAGCACCGCTTCCAAGATCGGGCGCTGCTGCGGATCGCGGCTCTGTCCCAGGCCCAGCAGCGCGCCGGGAATCAGGGCCGAATCCGACGCCGTGCCGGCTTTTGCTTCCGGTGCCGGCTGACTCTGCTTTTGCAGCAAAGCCAGCGCGCTGCGGCGCAGGCTCAGCAGCTCCGCGCTTGGGATATTGTCGTCGGTGTTGCGGCCTGCTCCCGGACCTCGCTGCCGCAGGCCCCACAGTGCTCCACCCATGGCGACCGCGATGAGGACCAGGCCAGCAATGCCGATGGCGACGGGATTGCCGAGCAGGCTGCGCAGCGTGGGCGGCGGGGTAGGTGGCGGCACGGCCGGGGGCAGCGACTGCGGCGGCAGCGAGGCCGGCGGCTGGCTGATGCTCTGCACCAGCGCGGTCGGCACCACGGTGCGCTCACCTCGCTGGATCTGCATGATCTCGATCTCGCGCTCCAGCGCCTGCGCAAGCTCGGTCATCGATGCGAAGCGCTCACGCGGCTCTTTGCTCAGCAGGCGGCAGACCAGCGCATCCAGCGAATCGGGCAGGCCTGGCGAGCCGACCTCAGACAGTCGTTCGCGCGGCGGCGTCACCGGGTCGGCTGCGTGCTTGAGCATCAGCGTCATCGGCCCGTTGGCTTCAAACACCGGCTGGCCCACCAGCATCTCGTAGAGCAGACAGCCCAGTGCGTACTGATCGACGCGCTCGTCCTGCTTGTGGCCCTGGATCTGCTCGGGCGCCATGTAGCCCGGCGTGCCCATCACCGTACCCGCCATGGTGATGTTCGATCCGCCCGTCGGGCTCGAATGCTCAGCACCGGTCAGCTCAGCCAGCGCCTCTTTCGACAGCGGCTTGACCAACCCCGAATCGGCAACCGAGATCCCATGCTCCGCCGCCTTGGCGATACCGAAGTCGACAATCTTCACAAAGTCCTGCTGCCCGTCCTGCTCCAGCAGGAAGACGTTATCGGGCTTCAAATCTCGGTGAACGATCCCTTTGTCGTGCACTGCCTGCAGGCCGCGGGCGATCTGTACGGCGATGCGGCAGGCGCGCATGGCGTCGAGGCGTGGGCCCTGGTTGAGGAGGACGCTGCCCAGCGTCTTGCCCTTTAGGTACTCCATCACCAGGTAGGTGCGGCCGTCCGGTAAAATACCGAAGTCCGAGATGTACACGGTGTTAGGGTGGTTGATCTTCGAGGCCAGGCGGGCTTCGCGCAGGAAGCGCTGCTGGTCGGCCTCTTCTCCGCGTAGCAGGACCTTCAGTGCGACGAGGGTGTCGAGCAGCACGTGGCGCGCTTGATAGACGACGCCCATGCCGCCCTGGGTGAGGCGCGTCATCACCTCATAGCGCTCGCTGATCGTCTCGCCGGTTAGGTCGTCTCCCGCAGCGGCGATGAAGGCACCGGGGTTTACCCGTACCACGGCGGCTTCGGTGCGTCCGGTCGGGGGCGCGGCAAAGACCGGCGGCACGGGCTGCGAGCGGGTGGCGGCAAACGAGGCCACCGACACCGCTTCAGTCGGTGCCATAGCGGCGGCGCAGGTGTGCGGCACGCCCGGCAGGATCGGCGTTCCGCAGCGCGGGCAGTCGGCGCCGGCTCCTGCGCCACCCCCTGAAGAGGGCGCGGCAGAGGGGCCTGCCGTCGGCTTTACCGACTCGCTGGCGGGCTCGCTTCGAGGCTCGGGGCTGGGCTCGGGGCTGGGGTCCGGACGATCGGCCATGACAAACCGCTCGATCTTATCCCAGTTTTGCGAGTCGGCTGTCCCCGTCGCGAGGCCGCGCCGCATTTCCGCCCACTTGCCGACTGGCGGCGGCTTGGGCGGGCCCGGCCCACAGAGCCCGCTCGGTCTGGTCGACATCGACCCGCTATAGTGCGGCACCTTTCAAGGAGGTCTGTCGTGAAGCTGTACTTCAGCCAAGGTGCTTGTTCCCTATCCCCCCACATCGTCCTGCGCGAAGCCGGCCTGCCGCACACGCTGGTGCGCGTCCATCTGCCGACCAAGAAAGTCGAAGACGGCAGCGACTTCCGCAGCATCAACCCCAAGGGCTATGTCCCGACCCTGCAGCTTGACGACGGGCAGATCCTGACCGAGGGACCGGCCATCGTGCAGTACCTCGCCGATCTGCGGCCCGAGAGCGGCCTGGCCCCGCCGGCCGGGACGATGGCCCGCTATCGCCTGCAGGAGTGGCTGAACTTCATCTCGACCGAGATCCACAAGAGCTATAGCCCGCTGTTTGGCAACAAGGCGCCGGCCGAGTGGAAGGGGGTGATGCGCGACACCCTGAGCGCTCGCTACGACGTCGTGGCCGCGAGCCTGGGCGAAAAGCCTTACCTGATGGGCGAACATTTCACCGCCGCCGATGCCTATCTGTTCACCGTCCTGCGCTGGTCGCGCTTGGTCGAGTTTGACCTGTCGCGCTGGCCCAGCTTGGTCGCGTATCTGGAGCGGGTCAGCGCCCGCCCAGCGGTGAAAGCTGCGATGGAAGCCGAGCGGCCGGTCAAAACCCCGGGTTAGCGCGCAAGATCTTGGGACCGCGCGGCGCTGGCGTGACCTGGGGGGACGCGGCGCGCTACGATGACGGGGATGATGTCGTTTGCGCTCGCGCTTGCCCTGGGGGGGGCTCCGATGATCGAAGTGACGTGCACCGGCGTCTGGCTTGGCAAGCCACCGCTTAAGCGCCTGGACTTCGATGTCGTCCTGCGCAACCAAAGCCCGCGGCCGCGCTGGCTGTTTGTCCCGGGTACCGTCGGGTCAGCGACGGCAGGGGGCGTGTACAGCGTCACGGTCTATGAGGGCGCGCTGTGGCAGGTCGCGGGCTCGGCAGGCGGCACGGCGGTCAAGCTAGCTGCGGGGGGTGAGGTCACGCTCAAGAACCTGGGCGTGCAGGCCTGGTACAGCGAGCTGCCGCCCAAGATCTCGCTGCCGTTTGTGCTGGCTGACGACATCACGGTCGGTGGCCAGTCGATCGCCGCGTTCGTTGGCATCGATGGAAGCGCCGCCGGTACGGTCGAAGCGCGGATCGATCGCATGAAGACGCGAGCCCTGGCCTGGAAGCAGACCGACAAGGCGAAAAACGGCCTGCCGCAAGAAGTCGCCATCGACTTCGTCGGCAAGGAAGACGCGACGCGCATCGTCTGGCTGGTCGGCCAGCACGTCACGGTGACCGGCAAGGCAGAAGAGGCCAAGGAAGGCCCCGTGCTGATCACCGACGATGGAGAACACCTGTGGATCGACGCCGTCAGAGGCTGGCCACGCGGCAAGCGGGTCAAGGTCAGTGGCCAGGTGAGGGTGAAACATGATCGACCGGTGTTCGTGCCGCAGCCCGGGCAGCCGATCGCCGCCGGTGTCCCGGTCCCCGCCGGCACCGACCTTCGCGCCGCGTCGCAGCGTCTGCTGATCGGAGCTGCGCAGTGGACAACGGTGGACTAGGACGCGCGCCGCTTCGCCGCTGCGGGGCGTGAGGGCTACGGGGGGCGCTGGTTCGCATCGCCGCCTCCAGGATCGCCGCGCGCAGCCTAGCCAGCAGCCAGCGCACGATTTCCTGAGTCGTTGTCGCCGGTTGGCGGGCTTTGGGTGGGATCCGTCGATCGGCTGACGCAGCCGGGCCGAGGGCTGCATCGAATAGAGTGTCGATTGCAACAGAGTATTGGGATCGTCACTCTAACTCGCGACTCTGGCTGGCGACTCGCGGCAGGGTTGTTCGGAGGGATGCATGCGCTCGTCTATTTCGCTCTCGTGGTCTACGTCTCGTCGGGTCTTTGAACGCTCCGCCCTGGCTGCGGTGGTGCTGACGTCGTCGCTCTTGGCAAGCTGCGGCAAGAAAGATGTACCGACCATTCCAGAGGAGATCGTGGGCTCGTGCCGCTTCTACAACGGCTTTGCGCGCGCCGATCAGTGCACCGACTACCACGGCGAATGGGCGCCCGATCAGGCGCAGGCCGAGTGCGCGGGCTGGAATGGCACGCTGACCATGGGGCAGGCCTGCAACCTTCCCGAAGTGCTGGGCTACTGCGTGTTCCAAAAGGACGGGCTCTACTTCCGCACCAGCCTGCCCGGCAACGATCCCGGTGGCTGCGGCGGGGCCCAGCGCGGCTGCGAATTCTTCGGCGGTGGAGCCTTCGATCCAGGGCCGGTCTGCGGCGGCGTCGATCCCGATGCCAGCCCGGGCATCACCGGTCCGGGGGTGTTCCAGCAGCCGACGCTGCGCTGCCAAGATCCCAAGCCGGGTGAGCCGCCGGGTAGCTCGGCCGATGGCAAGGTCTGCACCTGGGAGATGATCTCGGGCGCGACGGAAGAAGGCCGAGCGTTTGTCGATTACGCAAGCTGCGATCGCGTCCGCACGCAGCGACCGTACTACTCGGCGCCGCCGGCTCCCGAGGCCAGTCGTCCCGATCCGCGCATGTCGGACCCCGCCTATGTCGGCGAGCTAGGCTGGGTGAAAAAACAGATCGAAGCCGCTGCCTGCGTCTGCTGCCACAGCACCTCGGCGCCCAAGGGCCCCTCGAACTGGTTCCTGGAGTCGCCGGGCAACTTCATCAACAGCTTCTACGACACCGGTATTGCCGAGGGGGCGGGCTGGATCACCTCGGTTGGTTTGGGCGCGTATCCAGCGGCGCAGAACAACGGCTTTTCGCGCGCCACGCCGATCGATCCCAACCACAGCATCTTCCCGACCACCGATGATGCGCGCATGCGACGCTTCTTCGAAGCCGAGGCTGCGCTGCGCGGTCTTACGCGCGAGCAGTACGCCGGTCGCGTCGTTGCCGGCCCGCTGGAAGATCAGCTGAAGTACCGTCCCGAGGCCTGCCAGCGCGGCGAAGGCGTGACAAGCGATGGCCGCGTGATCTGGCGCGGCGGCGGCGCGCGCTACGTCTACATCTTGTCGGCCGAGGCGAAGTCGCCGACGGTTCCGCCGAACCTCGACCTACCGGATGGCACGCTGTGGCGAATCGACGTTCCCTTCGATGGACAGCCGGTGATGAGCGGCACCTTCCGCTATGGCGAGGTGCCCGCTGGGCTGACTCAGAAGCTGCCGCAGTCTGGCTCGCCGCCGGCTCTGCAGTCCGGCCAGCGCTACTACATCTACGTCAGCGCCGACGTCATCCAGCCGCTGACCCGCTGCCTGTTCACGGCGCCCTAAGCGGCCTGGCCCCTGGCGCGCACGTGGGCGCGGGGGCGGGCTTCCCGGCTGGGCGGCGGCGCGCAGTTCTCGTACAGTGAGACCCGGCCATGGCGCGAAAAACCGGTGACCGCAACCGTGACTTCGATGTGAAGCGCGAGCAGATCCTCGACGCGCTGCAGGGACGTCTGCTGGCCGATGATGCGCCGCGCGTCACGCTCAACGAGATGGCGGTGGTGGCCGGCGTCAGCCTGTCCTCGCTGCGGCATCACTTCGGCTCGCGCTCCGAGCTTTACGCGGCGCTCTTGCAGCGCTATGGCCTGATCGGCAAGCGCTATCACGAGCGCATCACAGCGCCGCCGGAAGGTCCGGTGCGCGAGTCGCTGGGCACCATGCTGCGGCTCATCCTGCAGGGGCTGCGGCATGGTGTCCTGGATTTGCACGCGGTGGGGCTATCGGTGGGCATGCGCGATGATGTCGTCGGTCCCGCCTATCTGCGCGAGATCCTCGAACCCACGCTCCGCGCCGTCGAGACACGCCTGGGGCAGTACGTCGAGCGCCGCGAGCTTGTCGCCTGCGATCTGCGCATCGCCGCGCTGTCCCTGCTCTCGCCGCTCCTACTGGGGGCCGTTCATCAGCACGGACTGCGCGGCGATGGCGTGCGCCCGCTGGCACTGCCGGCCCTGTGCGACGAGATCCTCGATCGCTTCCTCTTGGCCTACGGTCGTCGTCGCCAGCGGCGCCTGCGCAGTGCCAGCGGGCGTCAACCAAGCCGCGCGAAGCAGCGCTAGGCCAGTCGTCCCGGGTACGCAGGGGCGCGTGTCGGTTGGCTAAGAAGGTGTTTACATATTAATCTGCGAAGGCCCTCAACGCGACCTTGCTGCA